>DATNNY010000696.1:0-13430 GCA_035601635.1 Pyrinomonadaceae bacterium | reverse complement strand
GGCCAACACTGCCACACTCTTTGACGCAGCTTCACGTGGGACTGCGCGGATTAGTGCTAATGCTGACGCCGAAGGTTGGTAAACTATTTGGTGTTTCGTAATTAACAGATTGGAAGCCAAAATGGATAGGCTGCCGTCGGGGCCATCGCCCGGTGCCGGCAGGGCCGAAAAAGGTACATATCGGAGGGCCCCGTCGGCAACGATCACCAGTCGTTTGTTTTCAATCTTTGATGAGACAGCACCAAGTACCATGCGACTCAGATCAAGTGCTTGTTGCGGGTAACTAGCGTTTGCGGTCTTGAGGTTTGCTATGTATTGATTAACCACGTCCTGCTGGTTTCCCTTGCCTCCGCGAGGTGGCTCATAGGCTTTAATTGACTCGCGAAAGTCTTCAACCGCCTTCTCGATCTTGCTTCTGCTGGGTAAGGTGTACGCGAAAATGTCCGTTCGCGTCACCGCCCACAAGTAGCTGCGTTTGTCACCCAGCGCGTATTCCAGAAGCATTGTATCCTCGTCCAGTAAGGCTTGAATCTGGTGCGGCGTAAGTGGCTGTGGCTTTACGAGGGACGCATAGGCGGGGCTGTGTTGAAAAATCTCTGCCTGCGTCCGATCGTACTCGGTCGTAAGCGCGTCGATCTCTTTCTCGGAGGCGATCTTTTGCTCATCGGAGAACTTGCCACTCACAGGCGTTTGCAGTCTCTCCAGCTTGGCGGTGAGCCGGTCCTGCAGGCTGCGCTCACGATCGAGAAGTTGGGGATCAACTCCTTGCCGAATGTTGGCGTGGGCTTCTGTGAGCAGGTCAAGCAGGCTTCGGGCGCGAGCACGTTCACTGGCGATTAATGCCAGCTCCATATCCGTTTGCGAGTGCGTGAGATCATAGCTTCGCATTCTGGTGTCGATAGCGAGGCCGTAGTAGTCGTACCTGGCCGCGAAATAGGTGAGGCGAAGTTCATGGCTGGAAATTCTCGTGCGCAACGACTCGACGATCGCGATAGCTTCGTCAATTTTGTTACCAGCCATGGTAAAGTTGTTTTGATCGTACTCGACCCGAGCGATGCCATAAAGCGAAAGCGCCTCTCCCTGACGGTCACCCACTCGGCCCCATTGTTCCCGCGCTTGCTCGTAGCTTTGGAGAGATTGAGATGTCTGATTTTCAAGCCCGTAGGCTTCGCCAATCTTATCCAACGTGATCGCCTGCCCGCGGACATCTCCGATCTCCTTTTGTATTTTGAGCGCCTCCTGGTAACGCTCTAGCGCCTGCGATATTTCTCGCAGCCTGACATGAACCGCACCCTGGCGCACGAGTGTATATGCTTCGAAGGATCGGTTAACCGAATCTCGACTGAGCTGCAGTGCCTGCTCGAGTTGCTTGAGCGCCTCTGCGTAAGTGCCATTGAGCATCAAGGCGTACCCGATGTTACTGCGGCTGACTGACTCTCCGCGCTTATTCTTTAGTTCCTGACGAATCTTGAGGGCCTGCTCAAAATAGTTAAGTGCTTCTTGCGGGTCACTCAGCCCGGCAAAAACCATTCCGATGTTATCGAGTACGATGACTTCGTTTTCTTTATTCCCGACGACCTGACCTTGTTTGTCCTTCGTAGCCCGGAAAAGCTTCAACGCTAAGTCGTATTCTGTGAGCGCCTCCTCAGGCTCTGCCCAGGTGTCGTAGATCACCCCGCGACTATTGCGGACGAAAGGCTCAAGATTGCAAGGGCCTCTGGTCTCGCCACAAAAGTTCAATACTTCTTGAAATTGCTTGAAGGCGTCGCTCACGTTGCCCTGGTCAAGATTCGCCCTAGCAATATTGTTGAGCGCATTCATCTCCATGTTGCGGTCGCCCGATTCACGCCATAAAACGCGCGCCAACTCAAGAGTCTGGATAGCCTTTTGTTGTTGTCCGATATTCGAATAAAGGAGTCCGACATTGTTATAGAGCTGCGCCTGTCCCCAGTGATCGCCAATGTTCTTCCGAAGACTAATGGCCAGCTCATAATTGCCTATGGCTTGAAGTGGATCATCACCCAAATCCCTCTGGGCTGCGGCCTTGTCATTAAGAACGTAAGCCTGACCAGAGAAGTCCTGTGCATCGCGAAGCAGGGACAGCGCTTCATCCAGGTACTTCATTGCGCTCCCAAAGTCTTTCTGTAGTCGGTAAGTCTGGCCGATCTTACAAAGGGTGTAGCCTTGTTCGCGCACGTCGCCGATCTGGCGCCAGATGTTGAGCGCTTCTTGGTATCGCTCGATCGCGGATTTCGACGAGTCCGCGGTTTCGCGCGCTTCCATGAACATGCGCTCAGCGGCGGCGCGATTTTCATCCTCAGCATTAGCCTCTCGCGGACCTTCTACTTTCAAAACATACGAGCCCGCCGGCTGCGCGTTATCGGCGGAGACCACAAGACTGTAAACGCCGGCGGATCGCGCTACAGTGGAAACAGCTTCCGGCCCAACCTTGCTGTTCGGACTGTCCATTCTTATTAGCAGGGCTCCATCGGGATCCAGGAGTGTGACTACAACATCGATGCCTTGTTGCTCAACCACAACGTGCACATACTGCTTCGGCGCGAGCGACAGCCGAAAGGTGTGCATGTCGCTTCCTTTCATGCTGCGGGTGACGACTTCAGCTGGGCCTAATGTGTATGCGTTGTCGCGAGGTGTGACTGGATTAATGTTCTGAGATATGGTCTGACTCACGGACGACGATGAAGTGACTAAGACGGTCAACAAGATTGAGAGAACTGAAAGACGAAACGAAAGGTAGGCGTCGGTTCGTCCGAACTGACGCCTACGAGTGGAGATGATGAAGTTCTGCGTCATGATTCTCACGGCCTCCAGATGAGACAGAAGAACCGTGGTGCTCCGCCGAGTTAGGGTGAGCGGCTATCTTTTCGAGGGCTTCGCCACTGTTCCCATAAAGAGGAAAACGGCGAATCTCACTTGCCCGGATAGGACGACCGTCTTAAGTCTGTTGCCCGGTACCGGTCCCCGTGTCGCCGTCGTCGGGCGGGATCGCCACCAAGAAATTACTGGGTCCACTTCTATCGATCTGCCTCTCGGTGTTGAGTTGACCAGCTCCGAAGGCGCGAAATCTGCCCTTGAATTTCACACGGGCCAGTACTGGATCAAGATGAACCAGTCCCAGCAGAGCTACATTTCTTCCGTTCCACGTGAAGAGCAGATCTATAATGCTCAGTTCCTGATTCGCCACAGCTTGGCATGAGCCTGTTACCGCCGACAATCTTGCACCAGCTGAAGGAAATACGTCGCCAGTGATCACTGCTCCCGCAACGTTCAGTTGGAAGAATAGTGTATCAAGACGAATCCCGTCTCGATCCCTCCACATGTCTATCGTAAAGTTTCTGTCTTGGCAAAATGGCATATCACATCTCCTCTTTTTGGTGATTAGCGAGTAGCGAGGTTCTATAACTCCGACGCTATTCGCCGAATTTGTAAAGCTTGATCCTCAAACGCTCTCTTGCATCCCGTGTCGACGCTTGCGGTTGTTTTATTTGCTTCTATTAAACCGTCCGAAGTCTCTGCTCTGATCATTTCCTGTTGATACTCGCGTATGACATTGCCGAGAATTAACTCTTTCGACGGTAACGGGCTCAACGCAAAGCCTCGCTCGGGAAAGTAAAGTGCCTCAAACTTCTCGCTATACTGATCCGGGACACTGGCCTGTAATAGTTCATGTATTTCGCAGGGCGAAGCCACAGTGGAAAGAATGGAATAAGCAGTGGCGCCAATGACCGATACGTCGGTGTAGATTTCCTCGCGCATCAACGGGTGCGTGGCGAGCCATGTGAACATTACGCGAGCCATCTCCTGTCGAATCCTGCGCGGAGACAGCCAAAGCGCCAGGTTACTGTAATACTGTCCAATTTGATCAGCAGCCGACCCCTCAGGCGCAGGGAGGCCGAAGTTACGGAGATTGATGTTCAGATAATGATGCCAAGTAGAGTCGGCAACGATCCGACCAACGTCCGCGCCATCGCCGTTATAAGCCGCGAGAATATTCAGGAGTTGACAGTTGCGCTCATCAATGCCAAAGGCCACGATCTGTGCCCTTGGCTGGATGGCTGCGACTTGCGGCCAAGTCCCCTTGTCGCTGTAGTCAGCGTCCGCAGGGAGAACGACAGCGCCCTCGTGTGCGTGGTCTGGGAAGACACGAATCCAGCTCTTGCCTTTATAGAAGAAGAGCGGATGCGGCTGTCCGTCTGGAGCCGGCTGGCCTCCCTGGTCGAAGTGTCTGAGGATTAATTGCTGAGGAGTAGGGTCTATCTGTAGCCGCAAGCTCTCGACATCAATTCCGGGAACTGGGACTTCAGTGTTAAAGCTGTCGCCGGGCCGATAAGTCGGGGATCCTTCCCACTTGCGCAATCGTCCAGCCCTTGGCACACAACGCCCTATCGCGCGGCCTAACCCCAGGAATTGCTCCTGCGAAGAAGTATCAGGGCACAAATTGTTCTCACTAGGTACGGCGTCGGGAGGTGGTTCCTGGCTGTGGTCCCCAGTCATCAGCACACCGCCGCCGTTCCCACTTCGTCGCATCCAATCCGTCAGCGCCAACACTTCTTTTTCAGTAAGCTCGCTTTCGGGCCCGCCGCGAAGAACTCCCAGACTAAAGGTTTTTCTGTTCGACTGATGGAAGCCGAAGAACCAGATTTCATCATATTTGTTTATCAACCCTGCTTCGAGTTTGTTGTCGGCGTGAGTGTCCTTATTTCTACAAATGATCTCGATAATCACCTTGGCGAAGGTCGGTGAGTGCGCTTGGATATGCCCTATCATCGTCCCGAGGCTGAACAACCCGTCATCATCCGTGGTTTCGGGATCGTCTGTGTAGAGAAGGATATTGATAGTAGGCTTGTTTGCCAAAAGCTGTGCATTCATTGTTCTTTCTTCAAATCCTTTCAGCATTCTTCAATTATTCGTTAGAGATAGGTAGCTAGCGCCCCTGTAAAAGAGTGCTGTCGAGGGATTTTTTCGGCGTTTCACGTTCATTAGACCAAACCACGACCATCCCCTGGATCCGTCTGATCGAACCCGTCGAATTCGTGGGTGCGGCGGCATCAACTGCGCGGCTCCCACCTCCACGTTCATATGGCCAAGTCAGCGAAAACATATCTTCGTCGTAGTGTCGGCTGAGATCCGGGCGCGGCGGATTCGTAGATCTTCGTCAGGGGGCAGGGCCGGCCACTCCTAAGCTGATATCAAAAGGGGCTGACACTTGGTCGCATTAAGGTGGACAGCCAACTGGGGTCGGGGTAATACCAGGACTAGTTTGAGTCAGCCCGAGTAATCGATCAATGGTCCACTCGCCCTGAATTCCAAGCACGGAGTCCGCAAAACAAAAAGGCCCCGCCCAGTCTGCCACTAAAGCGCACAGCCTACTCCCATGATTGAAAAAAAGGCAATCAGTTTCCGCAAGGTCAAGCGGCGCATTGGGAGACGACAAACACTTTTTTGCAAAGTAGAGCCCGTCGCGTTCAAAATTTCGATGCCAACCCCATGATACGTTTCGTTGCGGATGACCATATCGCAATGAGGCATGAGTTGAGTGTCGCAATCAAGTAACCGGACGCAAGCGGAGAAAATCATGGTGAGGAACAAGTTCCACTAGACCCTGCATCTCTAAGGAGTTCAAGATGACCTTTTTCAACCGAATTTGGCTGACAATCCTGGTTCTAATATGTCTAATTGTTCTTACCACCACGGCGAGAACTGTTCTTCCTCAACACGGATCTGCTCCGATTCGCACTCTGGAAAAATCCCAGGTGCTGGAAGCGAGTCATGGTCGACCGTTGGCAACCGAACTTGATTCGCACATTTCAACTTATCCGAACCAGGATCCGTCACCTACCCCGACGCCTACTCCGACTCCGAGCCCAACTCCGACGCCTGACCCAGAGATCGAAAAGGCAAACAAAGAGAAAACGCTGGCTGAAGCTAAGAAGGCATCTGAGGAAGCTAAGAAGGCGGCTGCTGATGCCGAAACGGCTGCGATAGCCGCCAGGCTGGCGGCGGCCCGCGCCAAACTCGGTCTCGGACCTACCGACACTGCGCCTACAGCAACGGCCCCGTCCGGCAATACAACTGCCGGCGAGGCTGCACAGTTTATGGAAACTCAGATCCTGGCAGAGACTGCAGGACGCCACGCCAGCCTGGAACTCGTGAAACACCTGTGCGGGTTAGAAAAATCCGCTCCGGTGCCGGCACTTACTGCAGAACCGATGAGGACTCTGATAATAAACAACGCCAATGACAAGATCGGGGTAAGTCAGTACCGTAACACCGTGGCGCAACTCAACCTACTGCACGATCATTATCTGAAGTTGATAAAACAGTCCGAGGATGAGAGAGACGACACCAAGGTCAATTTTGCCGCAGTCCCTTTGTTGATTCCCGCAGCCACGCAACTCGTAAAAAATGTCGCCGACCTGATTAATCTTTTCCGGACTGAGACTCAAATCAGCTCGCAGACTGTAACAGTCGACAGCCGGTTCATCGTTTCCAACCTGGCAAATACATTACTCGCTACAGACAATGCACAGTGCAAGGTGAAAGCGATTTACCATCCTGCGGTCTATCCGTTGACTGTTCCCAAGGGTGCAAAGAGTGCGCTGTTCGATGCCTATAAACAGCTTCTTGACGATGTCATTGCCGGTGACCGTGAGGTGAGTGCAAACGCAAAGAAGGTTGTAGAACTTACAACGGAAAAGGCTGAGAGCGAATCTGCAATCACCAAACTGCAAGAACAAATCGCAGAGGCAAAAAAGAAAGCTGAAGCCAAGAAACATCCAGCCAAACCGTCGAAGAAGCCTGGAAAGCAAACCGAAACCGAGCCGCCGTTCGATATCGCTAAGGCTGAAAACGAGATCATGCAGAGACGCGCATTTATCGACGAGAACCTCGATCCGAGAATTAAACGTCTGCAGCAGGCAGCCGAAGCTCTTACCACGTTCAAAGACAGTCTCAAAAAGATCTTCGAGATTTTGACGGCAGTCGACGACGCCACTAAGCAGCCAATCTTTAACAATCTGGTGAGCGCAGAGCGTCTGTCTGATCTGTTGGCCGACAAAGCAACTTATGTCCTGACGCTGAACGTCAAGGCGACGGGCACCAATCGCACGCGGAAGAGAATCGTTCTCAATACCAAATTGGACCACTCGGGCGGCGCGACCGTTGATGCGAACCTCTTTAACAACCTGGACCAATTAGTCTTTGGCAAGGTGGAGAGCTTCTACATCGAATTCACCGGATCGAAAGAAATTCGCGAGCGCAGTGGTTTTCAACGGTTAGATAAAATTGAACGGTAAATCGTATGTATCTAAAAGTCTTCACGATCGCTCTGTTGTTCGGCCTTGTGGCAATTTCGGTGGAAGGCCAGGTGGTTGACGAATTTGCTTTGAGCAGACTGCCTGTACTTTCAAAAACGATCGCGATCGAGAACGCGTTTTCGCCCGACTTGCCAGTCGACAAAGCCACGTCGGTTCCGTGTTTTGACGGTTCGAGAACTGTGGATACGCAGACACCCTGGATTTGGTGTTACGGGTACGATCGGCCTACCGAGTATATTCGTCCGCAGATTCGGGTGGGCGGCTATTCGAACGACCAGTCGTGGTATCTCCTGATAAAGACCGAAACGGGGCGCGAAGTCGACCGTCTGAACGCTTCGTCATTTCACTGGAAGGATCAGGGGCCGGATGAACCGTCGATTGGTCTGCGCTGGACTGAGCGCGTGCCGGGACGAGGGATTCAGATAGAACTGCATGCCGACTCGAATCCTCACAACCTTCATGTCTCAGTCGACCAGGTTAACGTTTCATTTTTTCAGCCCGGACCAAAAGCCATAACCACACGCAAGAACGATATGCGCGACCTGCTGGCCGCGGTAAAGCGGGACCACGTTTACTACGCCTATAGTCGCAGCATTGCCGACATCCATCTGATGATGCCTGATGGCAGTAACCGCGAGACAAACTGTACGGGCTTCCTGCTGACGCGGGAATTGCTGATGACAAACCAGCATTGCATCTCGCAGGACTGGCAATTGGACAATGCCATAGCAATCTTTGGCTTCGAGTCACAGCCTCCGGCGCCGACACCGCAAGATGAGATTCCTTTCATCAAAATCGAAATGCAGGATGAAGTCCTCGATTTCGCCATTCTTCGACTGAAGTGGCCGGCCCGTGATGTGTGGAGGCCCGCGACGATTGATTCACGGCCGATTACGGCGAACCAGCAGCTTCTCCTCATTCAGCATCCGAATGACAAGCCCAAGGTGCTTTCTTTGATCGAGTGCACGATCCAAGCGGTCAAGGTTGAGGATCGCCCCAAGTATTCGAACGATTTCTATCATTTGTGTGATTGTGAAGGAGGCGCTTCCGGGGCTCCCATGATCGACGAGAAAACCGGACGAGTAGTTGGCATACACCATCGCGAAATTCAGAAGCTTTTCGATGACGGGATTAATCTCGCCGTACGAATGAATGAGATCGTGGCAAAGATCAGGACGAATGAAGAGCTCTTCAACCAAATCAAAAACTCAATTCAATGACGATTCAGCATAACGTGGAGACGGAAACCATAAAGCAAGCAGCTTACCGAGCGTTCACGCTACCACAGAGTGTTCTTCGAATTCTTATGTTGTTCGCTGCCCTGAATTGTTTGATTGTGTCTGATGTTCTGCGGCCTCGAGCCGCGTCGAGCAAAACATTTGAAAAGCCAGCTGCTTCACCGCAATCATTTGTATCCGACTTTTCTCTCAGCAACCTTCAGGTGTACGGCGATTACATTTATTGGATTGATCGCAAGGACGGCGGAATATATCGCGCTAAGACACCGAGCCCCGGCAGTTCCCGTTCTCAAGCTTCAGCAGCCTTAGGTCAGCCTGAAAAGTTGTGGTCGGGACTTCCGCTGGCCTCACCTGTTGGCCTCGCCGTTGATTCCTCCGGCGTGGTCTATGTTCTGGACGATCAACTGAAGGCAGTCTTTAGTCTCACGTCGCCCGCACCAAAGTTGCTTTACTCAGGTTCGGCGTTGGTGAAACCGACAGCACTCGCAGCAGCTCAAGGCAGACTATTCCTGATTGATTCAGGAACCAGCAAACTCTATAGCCTCGATGCCGCGCGCGGTGAGCTTACTTCTGAATATGAATTCAAGGAAGAGACTCCCGATCGATTATTGGCTGATGGTACTGATTTAATTACTTATCACTTCGGCACGAATGTGTTGCTACACTTTTCGATTGAGAAAGAAGTTACCGCGGCCCGGCTGCAAGAGGGTGAGCAGCCCAGTCTTTCGAAACTGACCAGCGGTAGGAAGCTTTCGCTGACAAGAGTTCTCAGCAGTGTTGTGGACCTGTCTTTGAGGAACGGCATCGTTTATTTTATCGACCGGCAGTCTGGCAAATTCACCCTACTTGCCCTCGAAGGAAGAGAGCCGTCTTATGTCCCACTCACCATGGTTTCGGATAACCCACTCGCTTTGGTAGCAAGTCCTGATTCAGTGTTTTTTCTTGAAGGTAATCCGATTCGAATTCGCAGGCAGCGAAGCTTGCAGCCGGTCACTCTCAATTTCGTGGGCGAGTGGACCAGCAAGAACATTGTCGATTTCTATTCCTATCTTTTCTCAAGGCAACTCCTTCCGCAGAGAACGGTTTCAGTTGCAAATCTGACGACGCTTAAAGATTTAGTGAATGAGCTAAAACTTCTCCCCACTGGCTATATAGACAACTTTCAATTGTTGTTCTGTGAATTGAATGAATCAAACTGCTCAGCCGAGCAAAGGAAAGTGCCTTTGGCAGGTGGTCCCACACCCGAAGGTTTCGCTGTGAAACTAAGTCCTGGTCAATCCATCAACGTTCCTGACCTGCCGGTAACACCCTATATCACTCGACGTAACCTGAGGCTTCCGCTTGACCCTAAGATCTACAAACCGGAGTTCTTCGCATACCTGACTAACGCGTCATTGGAACAGGTGGCCACGGAACTTGGACCGAAAACGTTGAGCCCCGACGGCCTGCGGGAGATGTTGAAAAGCTATAACACTGACTATGTCGGCAAGAATATTCTTATCGAAACCAAAGGGTTTTTCAGCATCCCGCTCCAGGGCGCCCGGGTTACTGCGGTAGTGCCACGAAGTGATCTGCTAGATCCAAACTCTCTTGTTCGGCGCCTTGCCGAGAAGAAAAACATCAGCGGAACGTCACCCATGTTCCAAATGAGGAAGGAGGCTATCAGCAATCATGAAGTCGCGACTCTTGCAATACCCAGGGGCGCTCAGTCAGCGTCAGAGCCGTGTGGCCCGAGCGATCCGGCGATTCGAAGCGCTGCGATGGATCTTATGAATTACTGTGAACCTGTATTCTCCAGCACACCTCAAGTCGGCATCATCGATTACGGATTCAATCCACGGCATCCGGCTTTTGCCCTTCCCGACGGCGGTTCAGCACTCGAAGTATTCAATCAAAGCAATCAGCCAGTAGACTCGGACCCCATTGACATTGACCCGGCGCGCACTACGTACAAGGATATCGATCATGGAACTCATATGGCCGCCATAATTGGGGCCCGCGCTCAACCCAGAGAAATGGTCGGTCTCCTGCCAACTGCGATGTTGTTTGGCGTGCCTTTAAACTCCCTCACCGAAGCGCTGGAGCAATGGGAGTTCTTGCGGATCTTCAATGTGAGCTTGGGCGAAACAGGAGCTGTCGGCGGGCCGCTTTCGGGCGCAGACGAGCTGGATACCGTGTTCTCCACGTACCGCCTTAAACTATTTGTTTTGTCGGCCGGCAATGAAGCCAAAATAATTCCCAAAAATGCACTTGCTGCGCAGGGAGTTATGGACAACGTAATCGTCGTAGGTGCGACCAACGTGCCGGAGATGGACTCGAATCATGAGCGGCCAAGCCGGTCTGTCTTAATGCTGCCCAATGGTCAGGGATCCAATCGTCACCCCTTCTTTGTCGGATTAATGGCCCCAGGCGAAAAAATTAAAAGCGCCCTTGTCAACGGACAATACGGAGTCGCTGATGGGACTTCGGAGGCAGCGGCCTTTGTCAGCGCGGGAGCGGCTGCGCTCATGGCCCTTGAGCCACGCTGGGCGGCATGGCAAGTTAAGTCTCGATTGATAGCGACCGCCAATCTTTGGACCGGCACGCCGCTCAGCGAGGCCGTTCTTGCAGGTGAGTTCAACTTCAAACGCGCGTTAGCAGACCGAGATGCAGTTGTCATCCAACGTCAAACCGAACCGGGTTTGTGTCGAGGTGACATTGATTCAGTCTCACTGGCGCAAACGATGGTGGTCAAGCAGGGCATCAAGGTAAGTAGGATACCGTGGAATCAGGTTTTGCGAGTCAAGCGGGATCAGCAGACTGGAACTGAATACACGATCATTTATTACGTGATGAATGAGTTGCCGGACCGAGATAATCGGCAACTGCTCCGACTTACTAAGGTGACAACAGAGCAGCTACGTGAGAACGACAGGTTCATTTTCATACCGAGAGATCCAAGTAACTGTAAGTCGGGCGCTGTATCGGTTTTTGATCTATTGGATTTCATCAACAAGGGTCCATTCGTCACCGGTTCAAACTAAGGCAGGAAGATTGAGTCAATCTTACTCTCTGTTCCGAGAGCAGCAAGTTTACCCAAGCCGATGTTTTGCCCGGTCAGGCTAGGAACCCATTCAAGTCGCAGTAAAGAACTTCCGCACCGGGAACGCGTTGGTAGCAACTGTGCGGATTGGTCGGGTAATTGGTCGGATATGACTGTTTCACTCCCGAAAAAGCCCGATTTATTGGACTTCTGAGTGGTAAGACGGTGCCTTGACACGGTAGGGGTCTGGGGTTCAAATCCCCACGCGCCTACCATTTATCTATCAATAACTTAACCCGTACAGCCACGTTTTCCGTTGCTCCAAACCGCTCCAATTAGCCACTTTCTGTTTTCCGCCCGATTTTCCCTCCCTGAAAAGACCTAAAATTTAGTGCATCTCTTCAGGCGGTATTGTCAACTTAACCGACAAAACAATAGAATGTCTGTATCCGACAGGTTAATCCGCATTCCCTTCAAATTGCCGATTGATGGCACCCACTTTAAGCAGCTGGCTGGGCGTAGATCGCCTCTTGCCAAACGGCGAATCTGGTCTTCATCACTTCTCGATAACCATTAGCTGTGTACAGGTCTCGCCCCACTCGAAAGAATGATGTGATGATCCCGAAGACCGAGAGAAAGTGTTGGGCGTGGCCCGCCGACTTGAACCGTCGCATCAATTTCTCTCGCAATCTGGTCGGCTGATGCGAATTCTCCGCTTGGTTGTTCTGATACTTCTGCTGGAGGTGTTCGACACTCGGCATCACTTCAGCCTTCGCCGCGCTGTAGCTCTTCAGCTTGTCTGTGATGATCACACGCGGGACGAACTGCAACTCCTTTAATAGCCGGCGAAAGAACTTCTTTGCTGCCTTCTTATCCCTCCGGCTCTGCACCAGAATATCCAATACGTCGACATCCTGATCTACTGCTCGCCAGAGGTAATGCAGGCGCCCGTTGATCTTGAGGAACACTTCGTCGAGGTGCCACCTATCGCCCGGGCGAGGAGACTTGTGGCACAACCCGCTGGCGTAAGTCTGACCAAACTTAAGGCACCATTCTCGAACGGTTTCATAGCTCAGGGACACGCCGCGCATCGCTAATATTTCTTCGACATCGCGGAAGCTCATGGCGAAGCGAAAGTATAACCAAACGCAATGACTGATGATCTCGGCGGGAAAACGGTGACGGCGGTAAAGAGATTCGTAAGTGTACATCGGCGGATTACGCAGGATGAGCAGTCATATTTCATCTTCAGCCTGTTAACCTGACAATACCCTCCAGCGGCACCCGCTTCGGTGAAGGCGTTCCTCGCCGCCGGTCAAACAATCCTTCGTACCCTTCGTGCTTGAATCGCGTCTGCCAGCGCAGCATCTGCCGGCCACTCAGCCCCAGTATCTCAGCCGCCTGATACCACGTAATCCGCTTGGCCATCGCTCGTAACATCACGTCCTGTAGTTTCATTGCCCGCTCCACTGCGGCTAGGGTCATCTGCTTCATTACTGCATCCTGTCACGCAGTTTGACCCTGCCGCTCAGATCGGACATATCATGTGCTAACGACATGTTTTGAAAAATCAATTGACTTCATTCTGGAGTGAGCATATAAGGGTGGCCGAATTACTTGAAAACGGCTAGCTTCCCCGAGCCTCTGCAGTTACTCCCGGATACTCGTCAGTTAGTCATCCTAGTCCTTACCCTTTTTAGAAGCGCCAAGATCCACTCATGGAAGGGCTACCCAATCCCGTGCTTCTCAGTTTGCGGATGACCCTTCTAGAGAGGATCAAAATGGAAACCAAACATCTCTCGTCAAAGCGAAAATTTCTGGTACACGGTCTGT
>DATNNY010000695.1:0-4989 GCA_035601635.1 Pyrinomonadaceae bacterium | reverse complement strand
TCGTACGCCGCTTCACTGCTGGGGTTAGTGCTTACCCCGGAAAAGGCCGGCGCCTATTTTCCGATCGAGTGGCGCAAATAGTCTTCTCAACGTCCGTCACTCGGCCCCGGCGGCGCGGACTTCGGCCTGCAACTTATTTTTCAGCGACGAGCGCCAAGCGCTTTCCATTTCAGAAACGTCGAGTTGAATTACCTCGTCTCCGTCGCTTTCAATGCGCAGGCGATCTGCTCCGACATTACCTAGCAGAGTCATCGGGCACCCGGCCGCCGCGACAATCTCTTCGATGTCGCCCAACGCCGACTCATCAAAACTAATAATGATGCGCGCAGGACTTTCGCTGAACAGGCGGGTGACGACGTCATAGTCTCCGGTAATGTCGATATCGGCGCCGTACACTTCACGATTCAACGAGGAGAAACAGCATTCCGCCAGCGCGATTGCCAGACCGCCGTCGGCACAGTCATGGGCCGAGCGCAATAGACCGGCTTCGGCGGCGCGCAAGCAAGCCGTTTGCACAGCCAGTTCGGCCGCCAGATCCAGCACAGGCACGGCGCCTGGGCCCGTGATCTGATCTGAACTTCCGCGATGGATCATAGTGGCGTATTCGCTGATCGAAAGATCATCGCGAGTGGCGCCGAGCAGCGCAATAAAATCACCCGCGTTTTTGAAGCCGGGCTGGACGACACGCTTAACATCTTCGATCAGACCGAGCATTCCTATCACTGGCGTCGGCAGGATGCCGCGGCCTTCCGTCTCGTTGTAGAACGAGACGTTGCCCGACACGACCGGGGTATTGAAAGCCCGGCAAGCTTCAGCAATGCCGTCGATGACTTCCGAGAAAGACCACATCACTTCAGGCCTTTCGGGAGAAGCAAAGTTCAAGCAGTTGGTAATCGCGATCGGTTGGGCCCCGACGCACACGACGTTGCGCGCGGCTTCGGCGACCATCAGCCTGGCGCCCTCGCGCGGATTTGCCGAGCAGTACCGGCCATTGCCGTCAAGCGAGATTGCCAACGCGCGTCGTGTCTCTTTAATACGCACGACAGCGGCATCAGCTCCCGGCAGCACTGCCGTGTTGGTCCGCACCATGTGATCGTATTGACGATAAACCCACTCTTTGGAAGCGAGATTTGGAGAAGAGAGAAGATTTAGCAGCGCTCCGTTATAGTTTGGCGCAGGGAGCGCGGACATCCTGTCCGCACTGACCGCGTCCGCGCGAACATTCGGTGACGAATCAACTTCGGTTGAGGTTTGAGCGCGAGCTTCGCTCGCGCTGGCGGACAGGATGTCCGCGCTCCTCATCGGCCGTTCATAGACTGGCGCTTCATCTGTTAGCGCTTTCACCGGGACATCGCAAACCACTTCGCCGTTATGCGCGACACGCATGCGGCCATCGTCGCGCACCTGCCCGATCACCACCGCGTCAAGATCCCATTTGCGAAAGATGTCGCCGACTTCGCGCTCGCGCCCTTTGTGCGCGACTATCAGCATGCGCTCCTGAGATTCCGAGAGGAGCATCTCGTAAGCAGTCATGCCGGTCTCGCGCTGCGGAACTAATGACAAGTCTATTTCTATCCCGGTGTCCGCGCGCGCCGCCATCTCGCATGTCGAGCAGGTCAAGCCGGCAGCGCCCATGTCCTGGATGCCCGCGACGGCGCCGCTGCGCATAGCTTCCAGGCAGGCTTCGAGCAGAAGCTTTTCCAGGAACGGATCGCCGACCTGAACCGTCGGCCTTTTCTCCAGAGCCTCTTCGTCGAATTCAGCCGAGGCCATCGTCGCGCCGTGAATACCGTCGCGGCCCGTCCTGGCGCCGACATACAAGACGGGATTGCCGACGCCGCTGGCTTTGCCAAAGAAGATTTGATCTTTCCGCACGAGGCCGAGCGCGAAAGCATTCACCAGAGGATTCAGCGCATAAGCGTCGTCAAACGAAACCTCGCCGCCGATGGTCGGCACGCCAAAAGCATTTCCATAATGGGCAATTCCCGCGACGACGCCGGCCAGGAGCGAGCGATTGCGGCTGCCATTCACAGGATCGTCCAAAGATCCAAACCTCAGACTGTTTAGCGCGGCGATTGGGCGCGCCCCCATCGTAAAGATATCGCGGAGAATTCCGCCGACACCGGTGGCCGCTCCCTGAAACGGTTCGATGAACGAGGGATGATTGTGCGACTCGATCTTGAAAGCGGCGCACCAGCCGTCGCCGAGTTCGACGACACCCGCATTCTCGCCGGGCGGCACGATTACTCGCTCGCCCTTAGTCGGCAGGCGTTTCAAATGAACGCGCGAAGATTTGTAGGAACAGTGCTCGGACCACATCACGGAAAAGACTCCCAACTCGACCAGGTTGGGTGCGCGGCCGAGCAGCTCTTTAATGTGCGTGAATTCTTCCGGAGTGAGGTTGTGGGCCGCGATTACATCGGCAGTGATTGATTCCATGACTTGTCAGACGATCGAAGAAATAGTTGGCATTAGCTCCGGAGGAGCGTGATATTTATAGATGAACGTCCGAAACTTGTTTAAGCAACTCGGCGCGACATCGCATAGATGTCGCGCCGAGTTGAATCATTCATTCTTAGCCCTGGTTCTATAAAGATTACGCTTCTAACGGAGCTAAAAATAGACGCGCGACATTAATCAAAATCTTTGCGCTGTCCCTTCCGTCGCCCACTGCTCACGGCTTACTCCCCAGTTGCCTGTCTATCGCGCTACGCAATTCCGCCGGTTTGATGGCGCCGAAATACTTGAATACTACTTTGCCGTCCTTGTCGTAAAGATAAGTTGCCGGCAGAGCGCCGTCCCAAGCCGCATCGACCGCATGAATGGCCGGTTCGGGATCTTTGACGTTGAGCAAAACTACGTTCATCCGCGCGTTCATCGACTTGAGGAACTTCGGCACCTCGGTCTTAATGTCGCTCACTTCGTCGAGCGACACCGAGACAAAGTTCAAGCCCTTGTCGCGATAGTCATTGTCGATCTTCACCAGATCGGGAAATTCTTCGCGGCACCCATCGCACCAGGTGGCCCAGAAATTAATCAGCAGTGGCCGGGTATCTTTCGGGTCGCGTCCCAGGATCTTTTTAAGCCCTTCGAGATCTATCTCGCGCACGTCAACGGGATTAACGCTACCGAGGGTAGCGGAAGTACTGTTCGTCGAAGTGACGCCTGGTCCCGGTGTCTGGGCCGGCGCTGCGAGGCCTGCAAAGGAGCAAACGGCGGCGACGGCGGTTAACGATATGAGTGAACGCAAGTGCATATTTGTAGCGCAGGTGGTTAACTTGCTACTCGTTCCTGGGAGCGCGGATGTCTCGTCCGCAAAAACACCGAAGTGCTCAAGATCTCCTGGACTAAATATTATTCGCGCTACGCGCTCAGTGCGGACGAGACGTCCGCGCTCCCAGCTACCACAACTTCTACGAAGCCCGTTTGATACTACAGCCAAAGGCCGCGCCGCCGGTCTTGCTAATCGCCTTGCCAGAAAGCAATTCGTCGAGCGCATCGCGCAGATCGTTCGCAGTGATGTTCGCCATGTTCTGCGAGTTGTCGATGCGGCCGTGATAGACGAGCTTGCCGTTGGCATCTATTACGTACACTTCGGGCGTTCGCGTTGCTCCCAGGCGATCGGCGATCTTATTCCCATCGTCCTTCAGCACCGTAAACGTGAAATGCTTGTCTGCGGCGTGCGCCTTCACCGAGGAGATCGGCTCGGTAACATTCGAGTTAATCCCAATCACGTTAATGCCGCGGGCCTGGTAATCTTCGGCCAGCTTTTTCATGCGCTCGTTATATCCGTTCGAGACAGGGCACTGCACCGAGATGAAAATCAAGACCGCGCCGTGCTTTCCTGTTAGTGACTTGAGCGAATGCTCCGCGCCGTTGGTATCAGGCAGTTTGAAGTCGTCGATTGTTGTGCCGATCGCTGGCGGGGCAGGCAGATCACTGGTGCCGCCGCTGCCCGCGACGGCTGCGAAAGCGATGACAATTATGGAAGCCAGGAAGAGTGATAATGCGTAATACTTCTTCATTCTACTAACTCCTTTCAAGGATGGGTGGCATCGACTGGCAAGATTACCAGCCGAAATTAGACGTGGCAAGCGGCGGAATAGTTCGCAAGAACTAAATGTGATCAATCGCGCTGCTCCAGAATTCTGGATACCCAGACAATTGCCGCCAGGGTTGTCGTTACTGCTGCCGAGAGCAGGCAGTACTGACAGAAGTGTCGGATGACAAAGGCTTGCAAATAGAGCAGCCACAGCGTCATCAGAAACATTATGACTAACAGCACTCTGAGCAACGGCTGCGCGAATCGATGACCATAGGCCGCGAGGATTGCCAGACTGAAGACAGTGAAATAAGCAAAGGCGCCGAGCGCCGCCAAAGGTACCGGACCAACATGAGCGTAGGCGCTACTCAGAACTTCAGAGCAGCCGGAGACGATCGTGCAACGAAGACTCTGGCCCGTGAGATCCTGGATAGTCAGAAAAAGTGCGTCGCCCAGACCCACCAGGGACAACACAGCTGTCGCGAGATATGACCATTTAGTTGGTTGCTGAGAATCGGCGGGCGACATAATTTCGCTAACGGTGCTCAGAGTCCCGATTTTAGTCGGGTATTTCTCAAGCCGGAATGCAGCCCAACTAAAGTTGGTAATCTATAGCAGCTTTGCACAAAAAAGCCTTTCGGTTAGTCCGCGTCAGCGGACAAATGATAATAGCTCAGCAGTTCAGGAGGCTGTGTCAAAAGTCAGCTTCCCAGCGCCAAAGGCGCGAAATGTAGAAGCCTGGGCCATCGGCCCAGGTACAAGTTCGATGAAGTTTCCGAGCGCTGAAAGCGCGTAATGATCGACGCCCCACTTTAATGGCCAACCATTTCGGTGCGCGAGTCGCCATTTCGCGCTTTCAGCGCTTGAAGACTCATAGGCGTTCTCACCCAGGGCGTTGCCCTGGGCTATTACATTTCGCGCCCTTGGCGCTGGGGATTCAAGTTTTG
>DATNNY010000694.1:0-8361 GCA_035601635.1 Pyrinomonadaceae bacterium | reverse complement strand
TGGTCACATCTACACGTACCAGCCTGGCCATTTCATATTCCAGGGAGCGGGCCAGTTTCAAAGCGTGTGTGGCAACATCCAAAAAGGTAAGGGAGTCTCAATATTGCGTTCCACTGAGCCGTCGACGATCAGGGCCATCTATGTTCTCGCCCATGAGTTGGGTCATATGTTCGGGGCGCTGCACACGTTTAACGGCACCCTTGACGACTGTGGTCCCAGTCGTTTCGCTCAGGTTGCGTATGAACCGGGAAGTGGCTCGACCATTATGGCTTACCGAGGCGGGGTCCTACCCAACGGGACTTATTTTCCCCTTTGTGGCGCCGAGGAACTCTTTTCGGATGACACTTACTTCCATACCGCGAGCATTGAACAGATCGTCAATTACACCACGTTTGGCAATGGCAGTTTTTGCCCGTTGCTGACCAGTACGGAAAATAATCCTCCAAATGTTGACGCCGGCATCGACTATACGATTCCCGCTAACACGCCGTTTGCTCTTACGGCGACTGCCAGTGATCCTGAAGCTGACGCCCTTACCTATTGCTGGGAAGAATATGATTTAGGATCGGCAAGCCCGCCAGATACCGACAACGGGAACCGCCCGATCTTCCGTTCGTTCGCGCCGGTGCCAAGCCCCACGCGAACGTTTCCGCAGTTGTCGGATATTTTGTCCAGCACTCCAACTTTCGGCGAATCACTGCCTACGACGACTCGCACGATGAATTTACGCGTTACCGTGCGAGACAATCATTCCGGCGGAGGTGGTGTCAACACCGGCGCAATGCGAGTCAACGTAGTGTCGGGTAGTGGTCCGTTTGCGATCACGCAGCCCAGTTCTTCGACAACATGGGTAGCCAGCTCAACTCAAACAGTGACGTGGAATGTTGCTAACACCTCAGCGGCGCCGATCAATTGTCTAAGCGTGCGCATTCTGCTCTCTATTGATGGAGGGAACACCTTCCCCGTTATGCTCTCATCCAGCAGACCCAATAACGGCGCAGCGACCGTTATCATTCCCAACATGCCTACCTCAACAGCCCGAATCAAAATCGAAGCCGTCGACAACATCTTCTTTAACATCTCGCTGCCAAACTTCACAATTACCCCTAACAGCACGGCCGCGCCGACGCTGCTGACTGAAGGAAACACGAATCGAGCGATTGCATTAGACTCCGTGACATTCTTGCGCGATCCTTTCCCGCTGACAACCATCAACAACTTCAGCTTGGATCAGCGCACACGCATCACGGTTTTTGCCGTTGGTCTGGAACTGTTGCCCGGCGAAGACCTCTCCGTTGTTACTGCTCAAGCAGAAGACATTGGGAACAAAACATATCCGCTGAAAGTCGAGTATGCCAGTAAAGTTCTTGGCTTCGATTGGTTGACACAAGTGGTTATCAGATTGCCTGATGATTTCCTCAACGCAGGGGATTTTTTTGTAAGCGTCAGTTTGCGGGGCGCAGTCAGCAACAAAGTCGTCATCGGAATTCGATAGTTGCCATCTCGCGGATGAATCATTGCTCCGTGCAGCGGCGATACGCAACGCGAGTCCATTAAGAGTCCAATAACAGTGCCTGTGAGTCTGTAAAGTGGGGTAGAGTGCTATCCATGCCGCTAAGTTCCGTTGAATTACAATAGGCGGCGACATGGGTTCGTCGTCTTTCATACAGGACGCCAACTTCCTAAGCATTCGGGAGCTGACCGGTTCAGGCCGCATGTCCAGACACTTCCACTCTAACCGGCTAAGGCAACCCGGACACTCCAAAAACAAACCCTTATTCTTCGAAATTCTGATTTTGGAGAAATCGGCTTCTCGACTTCACGACTGCGCAGTATCATCACGTCGAATGAGATTAATGGACCAGGAGCACTCAGCTCAGGTCACTGCCGGTGCGAAGCTTGTACTGGGATTATCCCTGGCGCTTGCGCTCTTTCTCACCGCGTCAAGCGTCTCTGGCCAACAGCTGCCGGTGCGGACATACACAACTGCCGATGGATTGCCGCGTGACCTTGTCCTGCGCATCGTCCGCGATTCGCATGGTTTTCTCTGGTTCTGCACTGGCGACGGGCTGAGCCGATTCAACGGCTACGAGTTCACCACTTATGGAGTCGAACAAGGTCTGCCGCATCCGGTCATCAACGATCTACTCGAAACTCGGCGCGGAGTCTATTGGGTAGCAACCAACGGCGGCGGGATAGCTCGCTTCAACCCGTCACCATCGCGGAATGAACAACCCCCAATTCGCAATCTATTCACTTCGTATCCGGTGGGTGATCAACCCACAAGCAATCGGGTGAACGTCTTGTTTGAGGACCGCGCGGGGCAGGTCTGGGCCGGCACCGACGGCGGTCTCTTTCGACTCGACGAGACGAATGGGCAGGCGAACTTTCGCCGCCTCTCGCTGAATCTGGCTGAACTGGATAGCCTGGTGGTCGTGAGAGCGTTGGCCGAGGACCGCGAAGGCAGTCTCTGGGTTGGCACTCAGGGGCTGGGGCTGGTGCGGTACTTGCCAGACGGCCGGACGGTTCGCTACGTGAATCAATCCTGGCCACTCGGCGACATCGTCGAGTCGATAATGTTTGACCCTGAAGGCAGGCTGTGGGTCGCGCACCGCGGGGGTGGGGGACTGATCGTGTTCAAACCGGAAGGGGCTTCATCAATTGCTGCGGGAGATAAACTACTCACGCGGATGCTGGGCGGGTGTGCACGCGGCGCTCGCTTGCCCGAACAACGTGTCCGCCTGCCCTCGACCCCCGGCGAGAATTGCCGGTACACGACCGCCGATGGGCTGGCCAGCAATTTCGTTTTGGGAATATATCAATCCGCGGACGGTCGAATCTGGATCGGCAACGATGGCGGACTGACCGTGTTTAGCGACGGGCGCTTCCGCAGCTACACCACCGCGCAGGGCCTTAGCAGTAGGTCAGTCTGGTCTGCAGTCGAGGACCGCGACGGCAATCTCTGGCTGGCAAGTGCAACTGGCGCCATGAAGATTACCTGGAGCGGCTTTACCACTTTCGGCAAAGCGGATGGTCTAAGCAATGCTCGTGTCAGTTCTGTCTTTGAAAACCAGCGCGGAGAACTCTGCGTGACCGGCGAAGAAGGCGAACCCATTATCAATTGCTTTGACAGCCAGCGTTTCACTGCCGTGAGGCCCCAAGTGCCCCGCGAGATCAAAGGTTTCGGCTGGGGTTGGGACCAGATTACTTTTCAGGATCACGGCGGAGAGTGGTGGCTCCCCACCTTCTATGGGGTCTATCGCTTCCCGCGTGTAATGAGCCTGCAGCAACTGGCACACACCCTCCCGAAGGCCGTCTATAACCAGACGCGTGGCGCACTGCCCGGCAGCGACGTGTTCCGTTTGTTTGAAGACTCGCACGGTGATATCTGGATCAGCATTGCGGGGACGGTTCGAAACTCGGTTCGTTGGGAGCGAGCTACCGGGTCCTTTCATGTCCATTCTGAAACAGAAGGGCTGCCGCCCTCCAGCCCGCCGACCGCGTATCGCGAAGATGCCGCCGGGAACCTTTGGCTCGGGTTTTATGAAGGAGGCCTGGCACGTTATCGTGACGGACGCTTTCGCTTGTTCACCCAGCCCGAC
Organism: Pyrinomonadaceae bacterium; assembly: GCA_035601635.1. Lineage (GTDB taxonomy): Bacteria > Acidobacteriota > Blastocatellia > Pyrinomonadales > Pyrinomonadaceae > UBA11740. The sequence goes on along the minus strand of DATNNY010000694.1, from coordinate 4,759 downwards.
GGAATGCCGGCGGGGATTGTGCGGGCCTTATATCTCGATCACGCCGGCCGGTTATGGGCTGCGACTGGTCAGGGCGGAGTCGTTCGTCTCGACGATCCGCAAGCAGATCGCCCGAGCTTCGTCGTCTACACGACTGCTAATGGTCTATCCAGCAACGGCGTGTCATGCATTACGGAGGACAACCTGGGACAAATGTACTTCGGCACGGCCCGGGGTCTGGACCAGTTCGATCTGCAGACCAAACGCGTCAGGCACTATACGAAGGCCGATGGATTGGCGAGCAACTCGGTCACGGTAGCTTTTCGTGATCGGCAGGGCGCGCTCTGGTTCGGCACCGAACTCGGGCTTTCGCGGCTGATTCCACGGCCTGACACACCTCAACAACAGCCACCGATTTTGATCAGTGGGCTGCGTATCGCCGGCGATTCGCAGCCGATCTCGGCGCTGGGCGAAACCGAAGTGTCAGGACTCGTCCTCAATCCGACGCAGAATCAATTAAGCATCGACTTCGTCGGCCTGGGCTTTGCGGCCGGCGAGGGATTGAAATACCAATACAAGTTGGTCGGCGCCAACGAGGAGTGGAGCACACCCACCGATCAACGCACGATCAATTATGCGAGCCTCTCACCGGGCAGGTATCGCTTCATGGTGCGGGCTGTGACGGCAGACGGCATGATCAGTCCGACGCCTGCGACAATTAGGTTCACCATTCTGCCGCCGCTTTGGCAACGCTGGTGGTTCATAACTCTGGCTTTGATCTTTACCGGACTATTTGCGGCCGTCCTGATCCGTAACCGCGTCGCGCGACTGATAGAGATTGAGCGCGTGCGGACGCGCATCGCCGCAGATCTGCACGATGATATTGGTTCGGGTCTGTCGCGCATCGCGATTCTGAGTGAAGTCGCGCGCCACCAGGTGGCCCCGGATGCGCCCGTTGGCAAGCCGCTTTCGGTAATCGCTGGCGCCTCGCGCGATCTGGTAGATTCGATGAGCGATATTGTCTGGGCCATCAACCCAAACAAAGATCAGCTCAGCGATCTTGTGCAACGCATGCGACGATTCGCCAGCGACCTCTTCACCGCGCGCCAGATTGAATTTACTTTTGCGGCTCCGGGCGAGCAGCGAGCTTTGAAAATTGGGGCGGATCTGCGGCGCCAGGTATTTCTGATCTTCAAGGAGGCCATTAACAATATCGCCCGTCACTCAGCCTGCAATGAGGCCGTGATCGAAATGCGGATCGAAAACAGATGGTTGATGATGAAAGTCGTGGACGATGGGCCCGGCTTCGACGCCACCCAGACAAGCGAGGGCCTGGGACTCGCAAGCATGCGGGCGCGCGCGCAGAGCCTCGGCGGCGAGCTGCAAGTAATCTCAAGCCATGGCAACGGCACACGTGTGCTGTTGAAAGTTCCCTTGACCGGCAAAGCCACTCTTCGAGATGAGCGGGTGCGTTAGAAGTTTTCTAAACTTTGTATGCGGCTGGAACTCGGGAATTTTAGAGTCTTACGTCGCTTCCCCATCTGTTTAGACGGGGAATTCCATAGCGCTTTGGTGTAGGCTAACTGCCCGCCAACCGTTCGAATGGCAGCGGCCTGAGTAATGAGTATGTCCTCTGAAACCCAAACCACAGCGGTTCCCCAGACAGCCTCGGCGCCGGCCGTCATCAAGGTCGCAATTGTCGAAGACCAGCGCGACATCCGTGAGGGTCTGGCGTCTCTGATCAAATTCACTGACGGTTACCATTGCACTGGTAGCTTTCGTTCGATGGAAGAAGCGCTGGACAAGATCCGATTTGAATTGCCCAACATCATGCTGGTGGATATCGGCCTGCCGGGGATGAGCGGACTTGAAGGTATTCGGCGGCTAAAGGAAAGTTGGCCGGAAATTCTATTGCTGATGCTCACGGTCTACGAAGATGATGAGATGATCTTCGATGCACTCTGCGCGGGAGCGTGCGGGTATTTGCTGAAGAAAACCCCGCCGGCGCGCTTGATCGAGTGCTTGAACGAAGCGATGGGCGGCGGAGCGCCAATGTCACCCGAGGTCGCGCGCCGTGTGATTAAATTGTTTCGCCAGATCAGTCCTCCCGACAAGGCAGACTATCAACTTACCCCACACGAACTGCGGCTCTTGAAGCTACTCGTCGAAGGACACAACTATAAAACAGCGGCCACGGCCCAGGGCGTCAAAGTCACCACTATCGCGTTCCACATGCGCAACATCTACGAAAAACTTCAAGTCCACTCCAAATCAGAAGCTGTCTCGAAAGCGCTCCGCAATCGGCTTGTCTGAAGAAGCAAAGAACTAAAGACGAAGGACAGGGCACAAACGGCGGCCTTACTCTCCTTCGCTTTTCCGTCTTTGCCTTTTGCTCTTGACTCTTAGCCCTTCGCCCTTTCATGTTCCTGTCTATTCAGACGGTGACGACACCTCGCCGCGGGAGTATTCATTGCGCTGAAGCAAACGACTGATCCCCCGGTCAAACTCAATTCAATTTAGAAAACCACTAGAGGAGTACAACATGACAACTCCAAAAACGCGCTGGAGATTAATCGCGCTGGTTCCATTGGTGGCGGTGGCGATTCTCTCGATTGGAAACAGAACCGGAGCCGTGCCGGATCAGAACAAAGAGGTACGCGAGGCGGCAAATGAAGTGGGCCATGTCGTGGAGGGCGGGGTAACCCATGGGCAAACTCTCCGGTTCAGTGCCTTTCACTCTGCGGACGCCGGCTGTGCAACGCACGAGCAGATGCGGCTGACCGTCTTCGACAGCCAGGGCAACGTTGTCATGCAGCAGCTTTGGACGACTAGCCCGAACCAGACAGACTATTTCGACCTCAACGCTGACCAGCTTCCTCAATCGGCCTTCAACAACAATGGCAGAGCGGAACTCATCGGGCTATTAACTCATCCCGGCGATGTCAATGCTGGTGGAATCCCTGGCGGTGGGTGCGTGGTCGCAGGTGAAGTGTTCGACAACAACACTCGCCAGACATTGATTCACATCACCGGTACACCGATATCGGAATGTCGTAGAGCGAACTGAGTCCGGGCTAAACCGAATTCAATTTCGGAAACTACTTAAGGAGGAGATGGAAATGAAAACCCTAAATAAGCGTTGGAAATTGGTTGCGCTGGTGCCATTGGTGGCCATTGCAATTCTTTCGGTCGGAAACAGAATAGCCGCCGTGCCGGGGGCACACGGAGCGGCAAATGAGGGTGGAATCTGGATAGGGGCAGGCATCACCCAGGGACAAACTTTCAGATTCAATGTTACCCGCCTGGCCACTGTCGCCCCGGGCCCTCCCGGTTCTAATACTCATCCGGGAGGAGTGAACTTGGAATTGAGAGTCTTCGATTCTCAAGGCAACCTACTGGCGACAAATACATATGTGTTTCCGCAAAATCAAAACAACACGTCGATCCAATCCTCATTCTTCGCTCTGAGTGCGGATCAACTTCCCGCGTCAGCGTTTGATAACACTGGCCGGGCGCAGTTGACTGGAGTCGTTACGTCAATTGACCCCAACAACCCTAACCAGCCGCCTAATCCGACCTGTGGCTTCGTCGCCTCTGGAGAAATATTCAACAACCTCATTGGCGGGACAGTGGCTCACATTGCCGGCGTGCCGTTATCGAGTTGTCGTTAAGCAAGCCGATGATGATCCATCGGCTTGAACTCAGAACCAGTATTTCTGTTAACGACGACCCGATCATTTGGTGATTGACCGTCCAATGAACCTACGCAGCTTGTTCCTGCATACGGCCCAAGCTGCTCTACCTCTCGATCATTCGTGAAATCGACTCTTTGCTCTTTGCGCCAAGCCCGCCGGCCCAACGTCCATCAAAATGAATTCAATTTCTTCTGACAGGCACCGGCGGGCAACGCCCGCCTCTAAACGAAAATCAGGTCACTACCGGATCGGAGACAATGTTCCAATTTGATAAGCGGTGTTTAGAGTACCGACTCTAGTCGGGCTTCTATTAGGCGAGAAAAGGCCCAACTGAAATTGGTACTCTAAACGCCGTGAATCGGATGCCGGAAAGCCAGATCGAACTCGGATGTTCATACGACCTTACTGAAACTCACTATGACATTCAGCCTCGACGAACTATTCTGCTCCAGGAGGGAGCGTGAAAATGTTCCACGGTTGGGAAAATTTCTTTTATCTCATCGGGTCGGCGGCCGGGGCACTGATCGGCATTATGTTTATCGTGATAACACTGACGGCGGGTCACGAACCGCGTCGAGTTTCGCGCGGGGCGCCGGTCTATGTAACGCCAATTGTCTTCCACTTCTCAGTAGTGCTTGTGGTCAGCGCGACTTCGGAAGTTCCCGGCTTAATCTTGCCGGCCGTGGCCGGGTTCATGGGAGCCTCCGCAATCGGGGGTCTCGCGTATTCAATATTGACAACTATTCGGCTTTGCAGAAAAGGATGGGAAGACCCGATTCCCGGTTGGTCGGACAAATGCTTTTATGGATTCTTGCCGACAACGATCTACGTAGCTCTCCTGGGTGCAGCCGGCGCAGTCTGGATGGCGGAGAGAAAAGCGGCATTTGCAGTCGCGGGCCTAATGCTTGGTCTTCTGCTGCTCGGTATTCGCAACGCCTGGGACCTGGCGACGACTCTCGCGCAGCGTGCTCACGAATGATCTCTTTAGAAAGCCACCGAGCTGGATGCTGACGCGCGTCGAGTTTTCATTGACCTCCTACGAACCTGGGAGTATACATTGCTCCAATCAGCGACCTCGTGCTGGA
>DATNNY010000693.1:0-25441 GCA_035601635.1 Pyrinomonadaceae bacterium | reverse complement strand
TGGGGATGTGGTGGTGCATGGGTTTGATGTGCTCAACGCCTTTCGGCATCATCGGAATTCTCACAGGTGCGTGGATGGCCAGCACGCCGGATGGTTTCTTTGTGCTCAACGCCTTTCGGCATCATCGGAATTCTCACTCTGGTATGCCTGTCATTTCTCTGACTTTCTTTAGTGCTCAACGCCTTTCGGCATCATCGGAATTCTCACGATCCAAATGCGTAGAGGTGCTCACTTGGAGACGGGTGCTCAACGCCTTTCGGCATCATCGGAATTCTCACAGTTCAATTCCTTTCGCCGCTGCGAGATTACTCCTTGTGCTCAACGCCTTTCGGCATCATCGGAATTCTCACACGGCCGGTTGAGCCGTGGCCTATGTTTGCGCGATGTGCTCAACGCCTTTCGGCATCATCGGAATTCTCACATCCTTGGCAAGAATGGTACGGCCATCGCTATTTGTGCTCAACGCCTTTCGGCATCATCGGAATTCTCACTGTCGAGATGTGATCCGTTTCTAGTGGTTGTATTTTGTGCTCAACGCCTTTCGGCATCATCGGAATTCTCACTCAAGGAGAGTCCAGAACAGAAAGCGCAGCTTTTCGTGCTCAACGCCTTTCGGCATCATCGGAATTCTCACTGCCAATGAAAATCTACAACCACAAAAAAGTCCTCTAGTGCTCAACGCCTTTCGGCATCATCGGAATTCTCACCAGCCGAGCCGCACAATACTTCGTGGCTTGATACAGTGCTCAACGCCTTTCGGCATCATCGGAATTCTCACCTCCCATCGACTTTCGCCACAGTTCGCCACCTAATAGTGCTCAACGCCTTTCGGCATCATCGGAATTCTCACCTTCGATGCGACCTCCAAAGTACGCGCGCGTAATAGGTGCTCAACGCCTTTCGGCATCATCGGAATTCTCACCGGAGCGTTGATCTACCTCATCCTGCCCCTCAAAGTGCTCAACGCCTTTCGGCATCATCGGAATTCTCACATAATTTTGGCATGAAGCAGGAGCCCCGCGCCAACAGTGCTCAACGCCTTTCGGCATCATCGGAATTCTCACCAGTGACGATGGTTTGGCCAGATGTAGGAATTAAAGTGCTCAACGCCTTTCGGCATCATCGGAATTCTCACAGACGCGATATTCGATAGAGAGTCAGGATTTGAAGTGCTCAACGCCTTTCGGCATCATCGGAATTCTCACTATTGGCATCACTGATACAACCGGGCAATTCGTTCGGTGCTCAACGCCTTTCGGCATCATCGGAATTCTCACCTCAGACTTAACCATCCCTTTTCCGTACTGTAAAAGTGCTCAACGCCTTTCGGCATCATCGGAATTCTCACCTTTCAACTGGATGAGCGGTGGCGTAACCTTTCGCGTGCTCAACGCCTTTCGGCATCATCGGAATTCTCACTGCGCTGATCCCAACCCTCTTGTTTGCCGGATGTTGTAAGGCCCTTTTCGGGTATCTCTTGGTTTTGTCATCATAATCAGTTCTTTCACCGTCTCGTAAGTGTGTTCGCTCGTGCCAATCCTCTAAGAATCAGATACTTAACATCGGCGCAAGTATCCGTACAACCAACTTACCAAGCTTAACTCCGGGCTGCATTTGGCTTTCGCATGGCTGTCGGGCTTTCGGACCGGTAAACAGAAGTAGGTCCTTGCGTCCTTTATGCGAAGTCAAACGGTCGCGAGTTATCAGACCAGGATTCCGGTCGGTTATGAAGTCCAACATGCCGCTCGCAGATTTCGCAAATACTCAGAATTAGCAAGCGATCCTCGCTTGCGTCGAGCATCCCTTCCAGTTCCCAACGCAGCTTCTCTATCTGCCGCCGAGTCAACCTGCACCGAAAGATTGAATACTGCAAACGGCGACCGTACCCGTTGAGCTTCTTATAGACCTTTCGCCAACGCTTGGGCTCGCTGATGTCATAACAGATGACGTACCACTGCTTTGATTCCATTGCTCAGCCTCAACGCAACCTCATTCGCGCAAACAAACCGCCCTCGCCCATCCATTCCTTCTCTAACAGCCGCACTTCAAGTTCCATGATTCTTGAGTAAGAGAGTGATCGCCGCACAACCGGATGTCTCCAATAATCACTCTTGCGTCGCTCGTAAATGCTGATCAGCTTCTTTCGTCCCTCATCAGATAACCAAACTTGCGGACCGGCCACGTCAAAGTCAGCGTCGATGTCCCACTGCTTTCGATTGATCGACGCGATGACGGGCAGATCAACAAGCGGCACGCGAAACAATTCCATCAAGTCTAAAGCGAGGGGCGGCGCTTGCGAGCGCGGTCTATGGAAGAACCCGAGCGATGGATCAAGGCCAACTACCATAATCGCGTTCGTCACATCTTTCAGCAGTAGCGCGTATGCAAACGAAAGCAAAGCGTTACAACGGTCGCGGGGCGGACGGCGGCTGCGACCATCGGGCTTCATTTCTTCGCCAGCGTCGGGAACAATTAGATCAGGAAGCGCGCGGAAATAATAAGCACCGATACTTCCTTCGTAACCCCGCAAAGAATCTATGCTCGTTGCTCGCAACATCGGCGAGAGCAGTTTGCGCATAGCTTTGATCGAGTTCTGCACTTCGGGTGTCGCCCGCTCCGTCTCTCGACTGGATCGCAGCACGAAGCTTAATTGACTTCGCGCGCGCGCCTCAGCCAATCGCACAGCCAATTGCAAACATAGTTCCTTGTCAGTCAAAGCTCGATATTGCCGAATGCGCCGTTGCACCGATCCGGTTCCAGAAACCCACGCGCCCATGTATTGACCGCCCGTTGTAATCCAGTGGACGCCGATCTCCTGCTGGCCGCAAAACCGTAAAGCTTGGGTGCTAATCTGCGAGAACCCGTGGAGGACAATCTGTCCAATCTCCTGGCCCGGATGTAACTGCGGCGGTTCTCCTGTAACTGAAACTTCGAGCCGATCACCCTTGCGACCGATACGGGCGCCGTGAGTAAGCACGTGCAGGGTACGACGGTCATCATCAGCAGGGAAGAGCTTGAGCTGCCTGACTTCTGCGGTTGCCGGCGGCAACTCAGAAAGCATCGACGCCAGTCGAGCTTCTTCCGGCAGACAGACGGGAGCTAGCGAGCACTTCACGCAAAGACGCTCATTATCCGTCACCGGCGGGCGCTCGAGGCTACTTTGCAATAAGCGCGCGCGGGCTATGGCCTTCTTGAGATCATCGAAAGCAGTATCGTCAATCGGCACTCGCACCATCGCGTTATCGGCGTGATAACGGATGCGGCCTTCGGTGATTTCCTGTCCGCTGTGTTCGGCTACCATTGCCGCATAAGCAATGACTTGCAGACGATCACTGGCCCAAGCCTCCGGCTTGTCATCGGCAGTGCGCGCCGATCGTCCCCTCTTGTGTTCGTAAGGGATGAGCATCCCATCGCGCCGCCGAATGCAGTCGATCTTTCCCGTTAGCCCCCATTTTTCACTTTCAAGGGTTAACCGCAGCGGCTCGCCTTCGCTGAGCGAACTGTCCCCCTCATTCGCGCCAGCACTGCTACCTTCGATTTCGTTCACATTTTCCGGTTGCGTTTCCCATGCTGCCTTCTCCGTTTTGTCGGTGATGGTCGATTTCTTCTTCCATCGCGGAATGTCGGGCTGCGACAGAACGTTGCCCTTCCGGGTCCGCTGGTCTTCCTTCTTGTCGATTTCGACGTGCAGACGTCGCCCGGCATACACCCGCTCGTCAGCCACACGCGTCTCTTCAACCTCTTCGAGATAGAACAACCGCTCGCAGTATGCGAGTGCGTGCAGGGACATGATGCGCAGTGGTTGGGCCATATGTAGACTCCTGGGGAACTTAGAATCCGGGGCGTTTTCGCCGCTTTGTGCTGTTCATTCAGACCTCAGTTAGGTAAAATGCCAATAGCCATGATCAAGCGAGAAAAAATCGAAGAACTCCTGAATTTGCCAGTCGATGAGCACCGCCAGGTGCTGCGACTGCTTCAGGAAAGTCTGCCTTCCCAGGACGAACGCCAGTCCCAATCCACAAATGGGGATCAGGCATCGCCCGCCGCCAAATGGTTGCTGTCAATGGCCGGTCGCTACTCTGGCGGGCCGGGGAACACCGCTGACCGCGCGGACGGGATCCTGCGCACTGAGATCGACAAGCGCCATGGTCTGACAATGCATTAGTAATGGCGATCCTCCTCGACTCTGGATTCCTCTTTGCCTCGCTCAACGCATTTCTTAGGCAGCGACCGTTTCCGGCGGACTTGGTGTCCAAGTCCATACAGCGTCAGTTAAGTCAGAAACTGGCGCGTAAATAGAACTCGTTGTCTTGCTGTTATCTGCCCGATCAATGCCAATTGTGAGCCGACAAGTTCCTTTGCGCGGTGTCTCATTGGGTTGAAAGCGCGTGTACCAAACAATCTTTGCGGGCGGTTCGTCAACGAGTTCAATGGTGTCAAAAAGATAACTATTGTCTCCCGCAAATGGGAGTCCGTAACGCTGCGCTCCAAGGTCACCTCGCAAGCCTCTTGCGACCTGAGCTTGCAGTTCCTCATCGGATGTTTGCACGCCAATCACACCTTCGTAATTAACCAGCACCTCGCGGCGAACAGGAACGATTTGATATTTAGCTCCTTTGGTTAATGCGGCCATCGCCTTTGTCTTTGCATCGGTGCCAACGCGGTAACCGTGCAATTGCTGATAAACTGAATTTCTCTCTGGCACTTTGACCAGACCAATCGCAAGTCTCAGATGTGGCACGTCTGAGCGAATCATAGTTGTTGCTCCATTCGATGCCGCACGCATTTCGATTCCAGCTAGGTTCAGTACCAGACCGTAAGCAACCGACGGGGGCATCACCGGGCTCGTGCTGCGATAAACTCCCGCTTGAAAGCCGCGAAACGCCGCGAATGGGGCATGGATGTGCAGCCAAAAGGTATTCATCATCCTAACCTCCTACTTCAAGAATTCGGTGGCAATGGCCTCAAGTAATTTTTGCGAGTTGTCAAAGAAGTGGACGCCCTCACTAACGAGACGCGCCTTTTCATCCGGCAACATATCGCGTGTGAGTTCGCCGCCAATCCAAAACTCCTTGCCCGGCAAATCATTCGCGTTAATGCGCTGCAGTTCAGCGAAGCCGCCTTTCTCGTCGAAGCCGTAAGTGTTGTAGCCCGCGACCAAGTGGGTTGTTAAGCGAACAACGATACTACTCGGTGACATCTCGAAATAGCTCCGCGCATGACCACCCGCGACGTTGCTCAGTTGCCCGATAGCTTCGATCAGTGATTTTGTCCACTCTGGTTTTCCTTTCCTGCAGTCTTCTCCAGCCAGGGCAAACGGATACTGGTAAGCCGCGTGATTAACTTCGCGGTGAATCAAAGCGGAAGTCGAAGAATTCCTCCAAGGACTTGGTTCAGCGTTGAGCGGCGATTGATGAAGAATCGCGTTGAAGCGATAGGGCGTCAACGATACCGCCATGTTCATTCGCAAAACGCTGTCACGCTTTGACGGTTTACTTTTATTCTTCTTGATGGCGTCGTTGTCTGCGACCATGAACCCGAAAAGAAAATCATCGCCAAACTTTTGCGCATCGGGAAACTCCTTGAACTCGACCGCCAACTGATCAAGATCGTGCCGCCGCTTTCGGTTGATGTTCTTGTCTGGAAGTTCCTTCGTCAGCATTTCGCGCAGAGCGTTTCGCATCGATTCAGGGCTGATGATGGTGTAATCCTTACCGCCTTTGGCGATTTTCTGTAACACCGTGCGGTTTTCTTCACTCTCACCGCGATAGTTGGAACTTGGCGCAGCGTACGTTAAGACGGTTGCGAACAGGTTCAAGTTTTTGCTCATTGTCTTTTCTTCCTTCCTTCAAGCTTAGCCGCGTGCAGAGAGAGCCAGCAGCGTGAGCGTCCGAACTTTGTCTGGGTCTGTATGCAATGCCTGCGCGAGAGTTGCGTAACCTTCCTCGTTGAGGAATTGCGGGAAAGAGCAGAGCGTCGAAACAAAATACTCTATGAAGTCGTCGCCTGTGCGGCTACGTACAGAAAGAAAGGCGTCTTTGGCGATTTTGGTTTTCTTGTCGCCGTACTCAGCCTCTCTGGATGAGCCTTGTACGCCTTTCCATTCAAGTTGGTGTTTCGACCTCAGCTTTGCTGTGATGTATGTGCCGGTCAGTTGATAAATTAAATCCTCAACCGATGACTGATTCGCGGGTGACTTTGAAGTCTCTGTGTCCACTTCGTCTTGCTCTCCTTTCGTTGATTGATTGCTCTCCATGGAATCTTTGAAAGCGGTTCTTACGTCGGCGCGGAAAAAGCGAGAGCCGAATGCTTCTTCAGAATCAGTAGTAGATAGGAGCGAACCGAAGCCACTGAACCATGCGCGGTCATTCAGCATATTCAACAGTCGTTGCCGCCGAAAGAGCGCGTAACGAAACAGCCCTTTTATCCGCGCGTATTCGTCAATCATGCTCTGTATCGGGTCAATGCGTGCCGTCCCCCACAGCCTAATGTTGTTGCCCTGTTTTTCCAGATGAACGACATCGACCCCGAGCAACAGATCGCTGACAGACTGCTTGCCAGCTTCGACGGCAAGGCGTTGATTCAATTTATTCATCAAATCAAGGGCGCCTTCAGCCGCTAAATCGATCACGCTATCGCGTGGGCGATAGCCTGCCATCTCGATGCCGCGATTGTTTTGCAGAACCGAAGGTAGTTCGTCGCAAAAGGCTTCGAGGTTGGAGACGTCAGGAATGGCCAGCGCATAGCCGATAAACTTAGACTTTGTCTGCTTGGTCTTGCTGTCATAAGCCACAGTCGCCGGTACATAGACTTGCGCAACGAACGTCCAAAAGTGGAGCAAGAACTGAAACCTCGCGCGATCTTTGAAAGCGACATTTTCGGCGTTACTGGCTTGAGCCCCAATGAAGTAGTTGCTGGGCAAGTCCACTGTGTAATCGGCGGGACGATGTAAGTCTTGCCAAACTTTATCGGCGTCCTCGCTGAATTTCCCTTCTGACCTTTCATTGAAAGGGCGGCGTGTGGCTGGCACACCGCGCAAGACGCCCCAAATCATATCGCGCCAAAGCTTAATCCAAACGCCATTGTCATCTTGTGCGCTAGGGTCGTAAGCAACGAGGAACGCGCCGCGAGGGATGACTACCGGGTAGATATAAACAGTTTTCTCTTTGCTCTTTCCTGTCTTGGGATCGACAACCGTTTTCTTTTCTTCACGCAGGGGCGGGATGACCTCCTTATTTTTATTCTTCAAAACAGCATCGCGCTCTTGCTCTTCTTTCGAAGCGGCATAAGTTTCATCAAACAGTTCCTGCATGCCCGTTTTGTCAATTCGAAAAGTTGCACTGTGCCCACCAAGCCGCGCAATTTCACAGACACCTTCCGGCTCTTATCCCTTTCAAGCCATCTCACCATCAACACGAGTCCGGCAAGTCCGGCGCGATGTTGCGAGGAAGGCAATTCGGCAAGGTTGTACTCGAGATCCAGGGCGTCGCTCATTCAATCGCTTCTCCCAATTCAGTCATGAATCCAAAATGCTCGTCATAGAATCGTTCATCAGCAATGCCCAAATACTTCGGCAACCAACCAGGGCGTTCTTCTATCGCATTCGCAAATTTATCAGGCACGTTAATTACCAGCGAGTCATAGGCTTTCTTGGCATCAAGATAGGCTTTCAACTCCAGCAAATCCTTCTTGAGAATTGCTGGCTTAGTAAACTCGTCAATGTCGCGAAACATGCCGGGCGTTGCATAGTAGCCGCCCTCTAAGAGCCGCGCACTACCATCAGCGATTCTTTGGGGCGGGCTGTGCTTTTCCAGCATCTCTGCCATCAGTCGTTGGCTGATCTCCTCGGTTCCTAAATCGCGCAAAAAGTTTTGCGCATCTAAAAAGTCTTGCTTGGTGTAGGGCCTTTCATTTTCTGGTCTATACACGATCAACCGCGCGCGAAAGTTTGGATCTCTATCGGAACTGCGATTAGCGCGTCCGAAGCGCTGTACCAAAGAAGACACGGGCGCGTACTCGGTTATCAGCACGTCAGCATCGAGGTCCAAGCTCATCTCGCAAACTTGCGTCGTGATGGCGATTTTGGCTTCACTTGTTTGTTTGAACGCCGCAACGGTTTCAGCGTGTCTGTCTTTTCTATCCTGCAAACGAAAACGGCCGTGATAAACCAAAGGCATAATTGATGGGTCCTTGTTGAGCCGGCGCGCAACTCGCTGACATCGCTTGACCGTGTTGACAACCCATAAGACGCGGTTGCCTGCCTTGTATTCGGCAGCGGCAATTTTTAGCGCAGCATCTTCATCAGCGACAAACTCAAGGCGGTAACGAGGGTGCTTTTCTTTCTCTTCGAGGTCAGGCAGTTCAATTCTTTCACTGTCGTTTGGATATACACGCAAGCCGGCGTCAATGAGTTCGTCACGACGTGAAGGCGGCAACGTCGCCGTCATACACAAGATAGGAACGTCGAAGGTTTTGAGAAAACTGATGAGGTTATCGAACATGTGTCGGTCAAAGCTGTGAACCTCGTCAATGATCACGGCGCTATCAGCCAAGGCGGGCAGCAAGCACATTCCAGTGTAGCTGTGCTCCATGAAGCCCAAAAACTGATCCACTGTCGCGCTAAAATAACGCTTCGACCACAAGCCCAAAGCGAACAGGCGTTCTTCGGTCTCGTAGTTCTTTCCCTCTGTCGCGTCGTTTGGGTTTTCCGCAATCGCTTCGAGTTCGTAGCGCGATGAGCCGTGTACCAACGCGGCTTCGGCTCCGGGCGCCCAGCCGACGTAGTCGCGGAACCCCTCCGTCGCAGTGCCACGTGTCGGATATAAGAAGATGACTTTGCCAATCGCACGCTCACACGCTACGGCCTCAGCCCATTTCCACGCAGCAACCGTTTTCCCTGCACCGCAAGCGGCAAGCAGAAGGGCTCTATCTCCAAGAGTCGCGGCTCGTTTCTGAAACGTATGCCAATCAAACTCTGGATTACCTTTCGCAAGCTGTTCTTTCTTTGGGTTAAGAATACTTGAGTTGATGTCGCTTCCCGTGATGGCAGATGAATGAACCTTTTCATTTATCCAGTCATCGATCGAGTACCCTTCGCGCACCAAACCCGAAGCCACAGCGTCGGCCACGATCAGGCCCACCTTAACGGCAAGGAGAAGCGAACGACGTTCAGAATCCTTCCTCAAATGACGGGCGAAGTGCCTCGCAGTGTTTGTTCCTTCGCTCCAGGCTCCGCTCCAGGGCATTTCATTTGTCCACCTCGTTTCGTTGATCCGAAGGGAGTTGGATAGTTCAGCGACCTCCTTAATTCTGTCTAAAACAGCGTTCACTTCTGGATGTGAACAGAAGAGTAGTAATGCCGACTTTGATTTGGGTTGACACCATTTCCAATCGCCACTTTCCGCCGCCTTGGCGTGATGTGACAATACCGCGCCAGTAACGACCTCCAGGTCAAGCGAACTGTCTTGGCCTAGCCACGCTCGAACCTCAGGCAGGTGCAAGATCAGGGCGCTGAGATGTTCATGCCGCAATGTCTGTTGAACGAACCTGCCGGCAGTTACCGCCGCATAGAATTCTTCGTTGGCCTTGCCGATGTCATGAAAGAGCGCGGCCAGACGCAAATGCAAGAGAAAGCTCGCTTGTAGTTCGGGTAGATTCAATCTAAAGAAGCGACACCAGTTCTGTCCCCATCTGCCGTTTAGTCGAAAGACTTGTTCGGCGGACTGTTCGGTTTCGAACAAGTGGCGTTGCAGAGTTACTTCCTTCCTGCCGAATCTTCGGCTCTTAGCCAACAGTTTGTCGGGAACAGAAACTGTCATTCAACTTCCTCTGATTGAACTTGCCTCTTTATCGGATTGAAGAATCCGCAGCCCATCGCGCGGCGACTGAAGATGCTTTGCCACTGGGTAGCACCGTCGTTGGGGGACACTACCTTGACTGCTCCGGCCTGAAGAACGAGCGAGTCTTCATCCTTCAATTCGTGCACCGCGACGGAGAAGCCGATGACGGATTTCCCGTGGATCGTTACTATGCGGCGACGGTAGCGTCCTTGTTCATCGCGCGGAAGTTCGACGCAGCCTTTCACACCAAACGAATCCAGCTTGCGCTTTACTGCCTCCAAAAATGCTTCAGCTTCGGTGAACTTTTTGATTGTCACGACGCGCGCGTAAAGCGAAGGCGCGGGCTCGAGCGGACGCGCGACGGGAAGGCCGAGGCGAATCTGGTGACCGCCAATGTCGAGTCGTTTTCCGGCAAGCGGCAGCACGTCGCGGTAGTGATCGACTGGAATCCGCAGACGCAAAGTCGCGTCGCGTTCCGAAAGAGCGATCAAACCGCGACCAGAAGGGGAACCGCTGATCAATTCAATCGCAAGCCAGTCGATACCGTGGAGGGAAGAGACAGACTTGGAAATCGCGGAGTAGACCAGGTATCCATGGTCCGCCGGCAGTTGATTCCCGGCTACCGAAAAACTCACATTAATACATGGCGCCTGATCTAACTGGGAGACTCTTTCCTCTACTGCTTGGATCAATTGACCGGAACCTCCTTAGCTTAGTGAGCAACTCAAGGACGGGTCGGACTAGGGCTCGGCCTCAAAAAAAGGTAGGCCAGAGTTTACAGGCGGCCAGGCGCATTTTCAATTGCTGCGGTTTGTGTAACGCGTCAACGCTCGTACGATCTTCGGTTAACTGAAATGAAGCAAAACCCTCTCGACTCCACGGGTCCGAATTCCGGGCGCTTACGCGGAACCCATTTCAATAACGACCCGTCTCCAATCCATTCCACGTTCGTTAGGACCTTACAACAGCGCAGTGGTCGTTAACATCATTGACGTCGTCTATTGTCCAAGGCTTCTCGAACTCGTCGAAGAACCAAGAAGACAAGAAGCTTTCTCATTAAGCGTTCAATGGCATATGCTTCGGCACCTTTGCAAAGAAAAACAAGCGAATCGGACGGTCATCCGATAATCGGGCATTACGTAATCGGGCGGCACGCCTGACATCAAAGGCGATGTCACTCGCGCCTGCGGCCGTTGGCCTTTTCCCTTCTTACGTAATGGCGATTATCCGACGCCCGCGTTTACAGATTCTCCCCCTTGCGCCCGCTTCGTTCGCCGGCTCGCGCACTCGCACGGCTCTCTTCGCTAATGCCCCCGCTGGGGGCCGGCGCGCTCGATCGCCCAACCGATATCGCCTACAGAGCAACAGCCGCAGTTTTGTTCAGCCCGGAGTCAAACTCGGTTGGTATTCCGAACACGTCAATCAGTGGAACTGTGAGTCTTGAACCGCGGTGACAGGCAAAGGGCGCGGAGCTCGTAGCCTGTTTGGGGATAACTCTAATTCGTTGTGCCCAAGCGTAGGCCCGCGCCTGGCCCGGACAAAGACCCATTTCGCGAAGGTGCCTCACTCCCTCATAACCGCCAAACTCCGAGTAAAGAAGCCGGGAACTCTTACTCAAAATGCCGATGGCGCAAGCGCGCCCCGTCACTCGTGACGTTGCTCGCTGGACGAGTTGCCGCAGACATGCATAGGTCAGAGGTCCGCGGGCACCACGCATCTTGGCGGCCACAAACAGATATGGATTAGTCACGTCTCGGAGTTTCTGGTTTCGCTCATGTATAAAGCGCGCCACTAAGTCGCGTATCCACGCCTCATCCGTTGGCTCCATCATAAAGCCCTCTGCTGAGCGACCTAGAAACTGTCTGTTTCTCGAGAGTCTTCGCGGCAGCCATTCGAGTTTGAGCACGTCTTCCAAAGGCTGGGGGGACGCTGCTCCGAAAGCTTGCGGCCGGCACTGCGGAGGAATGCGTACCGTTACAAGCTCTCGTGCGAAGAACCCGTGATGCATTATTAAATAGAGGACCATAGCCTCTTCTGCTGGAGTATTGGGATCCTCAATGGCATTCAAAAGAGCCGA
This sequence comes from Pyrinomonadaceae bacterium, assembly GCA_035601635.1. Classification (GTDB taxonomy): domain Bacteria; phylum Acidobacteriota; class Blastocatellia; order Pyrinomonadales; family Pyrinomonadaceae; genus UBA11740. The sequence continues at coordinate 13,525 of DATNNY010000693.1, read as the reverse complement.
GACTATTTCCCAATCATAGTATTGAATTGTTGCCGGTCTCTTGCGTCCGCTTTTTGCTCGCCGTTTTCGGTCGTGCTTTCGGTTTGGTGTCGGCGCGGGATTGTCTTCGATCGCTTGCTCAACATCTCGTAGCCAGCCAAAGAAAATCCGCAACACACCTCGATGCCCGAATACAGTTTGTTCCTTGCAGTGGATGGTCTTCTCAAACGACCCAACGGCACGGCATGCTGAGTTTTCGCAAGTCTGAGGCGGACTCTGGCCTCTGGTGCTGACATTCTTGGTGTAAGAACATCGCACGCACTTCCATTTCACGCTCAACGTGTACAGAAACTCTTCCACGTGCGGTGCTCTTACTTCAGCCATCAAAGTCACGCCGCGTTTGGTACAGTATTTCCAAAACTGACTTAAAGTCCCGAAATGACCGTGTCTAGAGGAAGCAGTATCATCGCGCTCCTCGCACAACCATCGGTCGTATTTCTCCATTATTTGTCGCAGCTCAGGTGGAACCCATGCAACTGGATTCAATGGATGTAGGTTGACTTCATCAGACTGTTCGTTTCTGGCTCCAAGTAGCAACTGTCCTACGTCTTCAAGACACTCTCGTACACGCCGGAACTTGTGATCTTTCAGTTGGCCGCTTAATTCCCGGATAGCAGACCAAGATCGAGGTCGCTCGAACATGTGGCTTTGTAGGAACGTGCCGAACTCAAAAATGTGGCGACGAACTTCTTCGTCAACGGTTTCCCAGTTAATTGTGTCAACAAGATTTTGGAACAAGGATCGATTAAAATCGTCCGAAATGATTATTGTTTCGATAAAGCGGCGCAGCCGAGTTGGCGCTCGATAATCTGCCGTGCATCTTTTGCAGAGTTTCTGGCGCTTGAGCATATACGCGCAATCCCTTTTACAGCGTGAGCACTCACCTTTACCACGGCTCACCCTTTCCGCGCATGAAGCGCAGTTTTGTGCGCAACGTGATGCGGGCCGCTTGTTCTTACCGCATCTGAGACAGGTTATTTCTGCCGGTCCCCATCCCCAAAGCTTGCACTCTAGACAGATACCGCCGTTGTCGGCAGTAAATCGCATCTGTCGATGGCATAAGCCACATGCTGCCTTTGGCTCTTTCCAATAACAGCGATAGCAGATCATAAAAGTTCCAACCTGCGAGCGGTGCCATTCGCCACATCGCTTACATTTTCCAACTGGTCTAGGCTTGGTTCGTCGCAAGTTCGTTAGTCCTTCCTGCTAATTTTCGCTTGTAGAACAATCGTGGATCGGTAAACGTAGCTTGTAAGCACTTTGGCTTTTCCGCGGGATTACTATCTGGCTGAGGCGCGACTATTTCTTCGAGAGAAACTGTTGTTTGGTAGAGCGCAGATGGTTTCTTGCCTTCTAAGCGGTTCTTCTCCCACTGCTTCACACGCTCCGGATTTGGAGTCACGAGATAAAACGCATCTGATCGGCAATTGAAAACATCGCATAGCAGTTGAATCATCTCTGTGCGTGGCGCCAAAGGGATTCTCAATAGCGCCCTCAGAGCCTGAACCGATAGGATGATTCCTACAGTCGCCTCAATGCAGGCCTGAAGCTGAACGGCAGTAGTGATCCCATGGACTCTTTTTAGATATTCTCTTAGTTCCCACATGATCCGGATATGTCCTCCTATCTGTTGTAGACCATTGCACTCAAACCCGTGCCGGGAACCCGGGGCCCACGAGCTTCCCTCATTGTCAAAGTTCTGGATTTGCCCCTGCAACGAATGTAGAGACATGTAGAAGCAGGGCTGACATGCCCGAGCAGTTCCATTAACTTCCAAAACTTTTCAGGGTGTGCCTCGAGATAATTCGTTGCAAAACTTGCGCGCAAATCATGAATGGTTAGCTTCTCAGGGAGGCTCACGCCGTGCTTTCGAGCGCACGTCATGAATCGGGTAAAGCGCGAGTGCAGCGCTGAATATGAGTGCCTATTACCATTACCGTCTAAGAACAGAGCCGGGTTCTCGGCATGATGGCGGAAATGCGGCCTTACGTTTCGCTCATATTCCTTCAGCGTGATCTCCGCTGGGCGCGTCAAATCAATAAGTCGTGTCAGCGGTCCAGAGGTATTGTGACCCTTACCGAAACGGGTTTGGATGATTTTGCGGTCATAGAAAATGTCCCGATTCTCTCCGACTGAGTCGAGGTTGAGTACCTCCACGGAGCGCATGCCGGTTTCCGTAATCAGTAAAATGATTGTGTAGAGCCGGGCCGCGGTTAAGGCGCGATGTGTGAGTTTAGGATAGACCTCTCGAAGGAATATTAACAGTTCCAGAATCTGCTGCTCGGTGAGAAAAAAGCGTTCCGAACGCAGGTGATCGCGCGTATGAATTGGATATTCAACGCCTGTGAATGGGTTTTCGATTGGACCATACTTTGATGTGATAGTTTGTAGGTGGTCGACATAGGGAAACTCCATTACACTCGTAAAGAACCTGTCGAGCATGCTGGCGTATCCTCGGACTGTGCTAGGCTTCAGACAGGGTAGACCATCTTCACCGGGGCTACTAAGACTCTTTAGGAATGCCTTAATCCGTAGACGGCCGCGATTGGCTTCATCGCTTCCCACATATAGAGAGGACACTTGCCACTTGCAGTGGCGACGCCGTACCGTTCAAACCAACGCTCGATGAACCCAGTCGTATTCTCGATTCTGTTGGCGCTAAGCCCTCTCGCAATCAGACTGTCGTAGTAATTTTGGAGAATCCAACCATGGTCTCGGGCCATCTCTTCATTCGATACCTGATTAGGACAGACTGTTGGGGGATTTGTATTAGACATGACGTGCCTCTTTTAATCAGTGTTCGTTCGCGAGTGTGAAACAATTGTCAGCGCGCTCGCCGTGGTTTGTGTTAGACCTTGAGAAAGAAAACCTTTCGCGGGGCACGAAATCCTTTCGCGGCAAAATCCAATCTTTCCGGAAAACACAAGCTGTCGATGTATCGTTGCTATCGGTAACGCCCTCACCAACGACAATTTTTCCATTGGAATATTGATCCATTGCGACCTCCGGCTGGGCCAACATAGCAAAACGCATTCCACAGAAATTCGCGATCCAGGTTGTCTGGTTCATCCGCTCTCGAATTCAAAGCTGAATGCGCAAGCGCCCGCACAGGCGGCAGTCTAGTCACGAATTCTTGCATCATCTTCCAGTCGACGTAACAGTTCGCAACTGTAAGAATCGTTTACAGTTGGTGTCAATCGTTTACAGTTACAGCCCGGAGGGCAGCCTCACTTTCCAAAGAATACCCAGCCCTAATTTGGAGTATGAGGTTCGACTGTAGCCCCCGCCTTTTCGATAACGATCCAAGAGCCACGGGCATTAAAAAAAGAAAGTTTACTTTCCTTTTGAAAGTAAACTTTCCGAATTCGCTTTCTCAGAACACTCAAAAACGGTTCAAAGCCGCGATAAAAACCTTCCGTGCTTCATGGCACAGTCTTTGTAGCTGCAAACGACGAACAATGCTCTCAAGCATCGTCCAGTTTCGAAGGAAACCGTGGTTACGGGTTTCGGAAGGGTTATTTCTCAAGCCGGAGTTGCCCAAGAATGGAAGGATTCTCTAACCATGCCTGACTCAGCTGTCAAATAACACCGGGATTGAAACCTGGGACGAGACCTTACTCATTTCTTGTCCCTTGGCAGTTACCGCCCCAACGATCAAGTTATCAAGAGGACCAAGCTTCCTAGGCACGCTGTGTGCCCGAACGGGTTCGTTGTTTATGCAGGAGGCGAAGAACAACCTAATTCAGCATGCCGCCGAGCTTTGGCAACCGCGAGCAGGTGATACTCTGTCCGATGAAGATGCGCGAAAAATGGCGGACAATATCGCTGGTTTCTTTACGGTTTTATCACAATGGGAAGCCGGCGAGAAAGAAAGGCAAGATACCGAATCGGATGATTCCTATTACGCGAAATCTGCGTAAGAATAACCATTAGAATCGCGGGCGTAGTTCGCTCATTGTTGTATAATCGCAGATTATCATTAACCTTTAGTTAGGCTAGTTAGAGAAATGAAAGAGTCGTTTCAACCTCAACCGGGACATCTGAAGGACGCTGTTAAGTACGGCCGCGTCTCCTCGAAAGAGCAGGAGAAGGAAGGTTTCTCGATTCCTGCGCAGTGGAAATTATTGGATCGGTACGCGAGGTCGGAAGGCCTTCGCGTTGTGCGCGATTTCGTCGATATCGAAACCGCGAAGAAACCTGGCAGGCCTGGTTTCGAAGAGATGGTCAAGTTTCTAAAACGATCGACCGTTCGTGTGCTATTGGTTGAAAAGACCGACCGCCTGTACCGCAACCTGAAAGATTACGTGACGATGGACGATCTGAACATCGAAATCCATTTCGTCAAAGAAAGTGTTGTGCTCTCGAAAGACTCTCGATCCTCAGAGAAGTTCATGCACGGCATCAAGGTCTTAATGGCGAAGAATTACATCGACAACTTATCTGAGGAAACCAAGAAAGGAATGCTGGAAAAGGCCGAGCAGTCGATCTATCCGTCGTTTGCGCCACTGGGATATCGCAACGTGATGGGACCTAACGGTAAGCGAATTGTCGAAACGGATCCCGATGTCGCTCCAATCATCAAACAAATCTTTCAGTGGTACACCACTGGCAACTACTCCATCTCTGAAGTCACGCAACGAGCTGAAGCGGCCGGCTTGGTTTCTCGCGGCTCGAAAAAGTCTATATCGAAGTCGAATATCCATAGCCTATTACGGAAACGTTTTTATACCGGTTCCTTCGACTGGAACGGTAAGACGTATAAAGGAAGTCACGAGCCCTTAATCTCAATCGAACTCTTTGATCGGATCCAGGAGATCCTTGATGGCCGGTATATGACAAAACAGAAGGTCAGCAGGCACGAGTTTGCTTTTTCCGGCCTCGTGAGCTGCGGACATTGTGGCTGCGCTCTGGTCGCCGAGAGGAAGAAGGGCAAGTACGTCTACTATCATTGCACTGGCAACAAAGGAAAATGCACCGAGCCATACGCCCGCGAAGAGGTACTCGAAAAATGCTTTGCCGATTTGCTGAAAGGACTGGTCTTCGATGACGAAGTCATGGATTGGGTAGTAGAAGCGCTTCACCAAAGCCACAGCGATGAGAAGAGAACCAGACAAGAGGCGATTGCGCGCCTTCCACTGGAACAAACCAAGCTGCAGAATCGACTTGACAAACTCTATGAAGATCGGCTCGACGGGTTTATTGAACCTGCTTTCTTTGAGCGGAAGACACTAGAGTGGAAACACACGCAAGCTCGGCTCAGTGAACAAATCGCTCAACACGAAGCAGCAAATCACGATTACCTTGAAGACGGTGTGCGTCTACTAGAACTCTCAAAAAAGGCCTATTTTCTATTCAAAAAGCAAAAAACCTCACGAAAAGCGCAGACTGCTGAATTTCGTGTGTTCGAACTCGACCTGGAAGGATCGGACACTGACCGCGACGTTCCGCCAACCCTTTGATATTCTTGCCGTTACGAACACCGCATGGCAAAAGCAGAAGGTCGCCGGAGCTTCCTCCGGCGACCTTCGTCCACTCTGGCTCCGCAGGTAGGACTCGAACCTACAACCCTTCGGTTAACAGCCGAATGCTCTGCCATTGAGCTACTGCGGAATAATTGGCGGCTGCACAGCGTTCCATATCACCCTGAGCAGGAACGGTTTTTATAACAAAACGCCAAGAGCATGGTCAAGGCGACCTGTGGCGCAAGCTGTCACTTGCGCCCTGGATAGTAGTCCCAAGCGTCATGCGAGAGTTTCATTCAAACTCGATTCAGTCTTCCGCTCGGCGGGTCTGCTGCTGCTCCATGTGGTGTTTGAGTTAGCAGCTCCTCTTTACTTTTACAACTTTCCTTTCTACTTTTGCGCTGATGGCAATTCGTCAATGGAAACTCGCGCGTCATTCGTTGCCCTACGGTGAACGTACGCTGGTGATGGGCGTGCTCAACGTCACGCCTGACAGCTTTAGCGATGGTGGGCAGTTCTTCTCGTTCGATCAGGCAATTGCCCAGGCCGAACAAATGATTAGTGAGGGTGCCGACATCATCGACATCGGCGGCGAGTCAACCCGGCCCGGTTCTGAGTTCGTCTCTGTCGAAGAAGAATTGCAGCGTGTCATTCCTGTCATTGAGCGACTGGCAGCCAAAACCTCTGTGCCAATCTCGATCGATACCACCAAAGCGCTGGTCGCGCACGCGGCGCTACAAGCGGGCGCCGAAATTTGTAACGACATTTCGGCCCTGCGATTCGATCCTTTACTTGCCGATGAAGTCGCGAACGCAAACGCGGGACTGGTGTTGATGCACTCACGAGGGACACCGAAGACGATGCAGCAGTTGCCTCCGGTCGCCGACATCATGAGTGAAGTCATCCGTGACATACGGGAGAGTATTGCCATCGCTCAACGACATGGCGTCGCGTCAGACAGCATCGCTATCGATCCCGGAATTGGCTTTGGCAAAACCGCGGAACAGAATCTCGAGTTAATCGCAAAGCTCGATCAACTGGCGCGCGAGTTTGTTGACTATCCCCTTCTCATCGGGACTTCACGCAAGTCCTTTATTGGAAAGTTGCTCGATAATGCACCCGCTGACGAACGTCTTAATGGAACGATCGCGACCATCGCTGCTGCCGTTCTGAATGGAGCGCACATTGTGCGCGTTCATGACGTGAAGCCGGCAATGGAAGCGATGCGAGTGGCTGAGGCGATTCGCAAGTTCAGTTAACAATCTGCGGTCCTGCTGTCCACACGAAGAGCGCGTGCCGTCCCTGAGTCGTGGGTCGTAACCGGAAAAGCGATCCACGAGCTCACACGAAATCATTTCAAATCAAACCTGTACTTTCGTGCCGCTTGGTGTGAGTTCGTGGATCGCTTTGCCGAGCATGCGAGCAGCACCGGTCTTCCAGAAACCGCCTTCATCTGCCGACGGGCCGTAAATTGCCGGCACTGGGACATCAAGCAGACGCAGATACACGACGAGTTGGGCACGATGAAGAATCATATGGCTCATCACCACAGCAGCGACCACTTTCTAAACCAGCTTTGGTCGCTCGCGGCGGCCAGTCCCGCCCGCGCCTGCGCAATGTTCTTGTCGAACGCGCAAGCAAGTCAGCAGTCGACTTTGCCTGGTCCAGACGAAAGGGCGGCGCGCCCGGTGGAGCGACGTCCAGCTCGGTCTTTTCGAAAGTGTGCGTGATCCAACTGGGGATGTTGGCCAGGTGCGTCGCCAAGCCTCCCAATGAACTCGATTTTTCTTGGGGTTTCCACTCAAACTTTTCGTCAGGAACTTGCTCCAGCGTTCGGCGCGTAGTCGCCATTTCCTGCTTGAACTCCGGCATTATCACCTAAGACTCATCATGCCCTCCACCTTGCGGAATTGGTCAAATCGTTGAGACGAATTGTCAGGGCGAGTGATTATAAGTATGCTACGTCAACCGTATCAAGACCCGCGAATCAAGCTGCAAGAGGAGATTGAAATGTCTACTGTTATTGACGAAACCGAAACGCTGGAAACCCCAGTCGTCGACGACTCAGCAAATGACGAAGCTGTTCCTTCCGTTCGCTACGATATAGCAAGCTATGGCGCGGATTACGATGTTGAAGGTCTCGTGAACCGTCTTAACCGAGAAGATATCTTGATACCGCCGTTTCAACGCAACTACATTTGGTCACTTTCTGAAGCTTCACGTTTTATCGAGTCGCTATTGCTCGGGCTGCCTGTTCCGGGCGTTTTTCTTGCGCGGGAACCCGAATCAAACAAACTCTTGGTGATTGATGGTCAGCAACGACTCAAGACTCTCCAATTCTTCTACAACGGCTTTTTCAATCCGAGGCCAGATGACCAAAGGAATTTAGTTTTCAAGCTGAATAACGTTCAGGAACCATTTGATAACAAGACCTACAAGGAACTAGAGGACAAAGATCGGATACGCCTGAACGATTCACTTATTCATGCAACCATCGTCAAACAGGAGGCTCCTAAGGACGATGATACGAGTGTGTATCACATCTTCGATAGGCTAAACAGCGAAGGCCGTCGTTTGACACCTCAAGAGATCCGAACTGCCATAGATCATGGAGACTTCATAAACGCGATTAAGAAATTAAATGAATATGAGGCCTGGAGAAAGATTTACGGCAAAAAAAGCCCGCGTCTGAAAGACCAGGAACTAATTCTTAGGTTTCTCGCGTTCTATTTCGAAGGAGAAAAATATGAGCGGCCAATGAAGGAGTTTCTGAATAAGTTCACACGGGAGCATCGCAAACCGACGAACGAGTTCCTCGAAGCCTCCAGGATTGAATTTACGAACACCATCGACGTCATTTTTGCTGGTATCGGTGAAAAAGCATTTCGCCCCATAGGTTCTTTAAACGCAGCTGTCTTCGATTCCGTGATGGTCGGCGTAGCTCGCAGGCTTGATCAGGGGAAGCTCGACAACTACGAAAGACTCAGACAAGCCTACGACAAATTGTTGGGCGACAGTGAGTATCTTTCTCTTATCTCTCAATCCACGTCCGATGAGAGCGGCGTAAAGACCCGCATACAAAAAGCTACTGAGAGCTTCAGCGCCATCTAAATGCAGAATCGGCAAATCACAATCCAACTTCAAACTTTGCAAAGCCTCATCCGCAGAACCAATGAAGCCTGCGGCAGCAATCTTGAGTTACAGGCTGAATGGGCTAGATACCTCTGCGTAATCTCTGCGGGCCTCCTCGAAAATGCAATAAAGGAGTTCTATCTAGATTTTGCTAAGAGGAAAGTCGCGAGGCCTTTGGCGAGCTACGTTAGCTCAACAATTTCTCCCATCCGTAGTCCGAAGTCGGTCCGATTTCTTGAGATTGCCGGAGCCTTTGACCCAACTTGGAAAAGCGAGTTGGAGGCCTACGAGATTTCAACTGGTGGCTTAGATGCGATCGACTCGATCATGCTTAATAGGCACTTAATCGCGCATGGGAAAAGCAGGGAATCGAAGATAAGCCTCGTTAGCCTTAAAGAGTATCTTTCCAAGAGTACGGGCGTCCTTGAGCTCATTGAACAACAGTGTAACCGATAGTCCGGTGGCTCCAGAGAACGGCGGTATTCGTGAATCACAGATACGACGTCATTGTAATTGGCGGCGGCCACAACGGCCTGGTCAACGCAGCATATCTCGCGCGCGCCGGCAAGCGCGTGTTAGTGCTGGAGCGCCGGCACGTGCTTGGCGGCGCCGCGGTGACGGAGGAAGTCTTTCCCGGTTTCAAATTTTCGGTTTGCTCCTACGTCGTCTCGCTTTTGCGCCCGGAGATTATTCGCGAGCTCGATCTCCCTCGTCATGGGCTCGAGATCCTGCCCCTCGACGGCACCTTCACACCGATGCCGAACGGCAATCACCTTTGGCGCGTCAATGATCATGCGAAGACGCGGCGTGAGATCGCGCGGCATTCAAAGCTTGACGCCGAAGCGTACGACGAATATGGCAAAGCCATGATCGATATGGCGCATTTCGTCAAACCGATCATGAACATGACGCCTCCCGATCCGGCTTCACTCAATCCGAAGGGCCTGCTCGATCTGCTGACGATGGGTCGTCGCTTTCAAAAACTTTCTGGGGACGACAAGTATAACCAGGTGCAGTTAATGACCATGAGCGCCGTCGACTTTCTCGATCAATGGTTCGAGACCGACGTTTTGAAAGCGACGATGTCCGCGTCGGGAATCATCGGGACGTTCCTCGGCGTGCGTTCACCGGGCACGGCTTACGTCCTCCTGCATCATTACATGGGTGAGATTGACGGGGCCTTCCGATCCTGGGGTCTGTCGCGCGGCGGGACCGGTTCGATTTCAAATGCCATTGGTGATGCGGCCCGCGAATTCGGCGCTGAGATTCGCACTGAAGCACCGATCGCGAAGATCATTCTCAAGAACGGCCAGGCGAAGGGCGTCGTGTTGGAGAGCGGAGACGAAATCTACGCTGACATTGTTTCTTCCAGCGTCGATCCTCGCCTGACGTTTATGAAAATGGTTGGCGAAAAACATTTGCCGACTGATTTTGTTGGCGACATCAAGCGCTACAAGTTTCGCGGATCGTCGGGCAAGGTAAACCTGGCGTTGGATGCTCTGCCCGACTTCAAATGCAGGCCGGGGTCCGGGCCGCATTTGCGTGGCGCGGTTTCGATCTCGCCGAGTGTTGAATACATGGAGCGCGCGTATGACGACGCGAAATATGGCCGTTACTCGCGCCGGCCATACATCGACATAGTTATTCCCAGCCTGACCGATCCTTCAATCGCGCCGCCGGGGAAACACGTGATGTCGTGCTTCGTGCAATACGCGCCTTACAACTTGAAGGAAGGAAGCTGGGACGAGAAGCGCGAGGAATTTGGCGACACGGTGATCGATACGATCGCCGAGCACGCGCCAAATATCAAAGACATCATTCTTCATCGACAGGTCTTAACGCCGCTCGACCTGGAACGTGAGTTCGGTTTGTCGGAAGGAAATATCTTCCAGGGCGAACTGACTCTGGAGCAGCTCTTCTTTCTGCGGCCGGCGCCGGGTTGGGCGCAGTATCGCTCGCCAATTCGCAACCTCTACATGTGCGGCTCTGCGACGCATCCGGGCGGCGGCATCATGGGCGCCAGCGGCAGGAATGCGGCAATGGAGATTTTGAAGGATAAGAAGTGAGATGTTAGCCACAGATTCACACGGATAGACACTAATAAGAGAGTACAGTCAAATTATTTTCTAATTGTGCTTATCCGTATGAATCTGCGGTTGTTAATAATTCACAGCCAAGTCCTCTGAGATGGCATCACGCAACGACATCGTAATTATAGGCGCCGGCCATAACGGCCTGGTAGCGGCCTGCTATCTCGCCAGAGCCGGATTGAAACCTCTGGTGCTGGAACGGCGCGACGTAGTCGGCGGCGCTTGTGTCACCGAAGAATTTCATCCTGGCTTTCGCGCCTCGACACTCGCCCAGACCACCGGGCCGCTGTCGCCTCGAGTTATTAAAGATCTTGATTTGGAACGTCAAGGTCTCGAGTTCATTCAACCTACTGTTCGTGTCTTCGCGCCGAATTCCAGCGGTCGATCGATTTGCATTTATGAAGATGAGAAGCGCACGGCTGAGGAATTGACTCGACTGTCGACGAACGACGCGAAGAGTTATACCGACTTTGTCTCGACGTTTGCGCGCATTGGTCGCGCGCTCTCGCAGCTGGTGCGGATGACACCGCCGGATATCGACAGGCTCTCAAAGAAAGAGTTGTGGGGTCTGGGAAAATTGGGTTTGGCGATTCGCGGTCTGGGCAAAAAGGACGAATATCGTCTGCTGCGCTATGGCCCGATGGCTGTTGCCGATCTCGCCGCTGAATGGTTCGAGACTGAGCTTCTCCGAGCGATAGTAGCTGCGCGCGGCATTTTTGGAGCATTTGCCGGACCATGGTCGGCAGGCACAAGCGCAGCCTTATTACTCCAGGCCGCCACCGACGAACATGCGATCGCGCCGGCGACGTTCGTCAAAGGCGGGATGGGCGCGCTGTCGCAAACCCTAGCCAGGATCGCCACCGCAAGCGGTGCGGAGATTCGCACCAACGCAGAAGTTGCGAGTGTTAGTGTCAGAGATGGCAAAGCTGCAGGTGCAGTACTAACTAACGGCGAAGAGATTATAGCCCGCGCGGTAATCTCTAATGCCGACCCGCGCACAACCTTTTTGAAGTTCGTCGATCCCGCAGAGTTCGATCCCAGTTTTCTCAACAAGATGCGCAACTACCGAGCGCAGGGCACAGTTGCGAGAGTCCATCTCGCTCTCTCCGCGTTGCCTCACTTCCACGCTCTTGATAACGGAGATGCAAACGAGAAGCTTTCGGGTCGCATTCATATCGGTTCGGACATCGACTATCTCGAACGCGCCTTTGATGCAGCGAAGTATGGTGAGATGTCGCCCCGGCCGTACCTCGACATCGCGATCCCTTCGCTGACAGATCAGACTCTGGCGCCTACCGGAGCACACGTGATGTCGATTCACGCGCAGTTTGCTCCGTATGATTTGAAAGATGGAGACTGGAATTCGCGGCGCGAAGAACTCGGCGACACAGTGGTGAATGCGCTCCTGGATTACGCACCGAATCTGAAGAAGTCGATTGTAGGCCGGTGTGTAATCACGCCGCTTGATCTCGAGAAGACATACGGTCTCAGCGGCGGGCACATACATCACGGCGAGATGTCCGTCGATCAGCTATTCGCTTTTCGTCCGTTGATTGGTTGGGCGCAATATCGCACACCCATCGAAGGTCTGTATTTGTGCGGCGCCGGAACACATCCGGGCGGCGGCGTGACCGGGACCTGCGGCGCAAATGCGAGCCGGGAAATCATCAAAGATTTAAAGCGAGGATAGAAGTGGCACAGACTTCAGCGGGCTCTCATTAAACTAAGACGGCCTACGTTTCCCAAGCCCGCGGAGCGTGGCGAAAGCATAAAGCCGGGGTGGAGCAAAGCGAAACCCCAGGTTGACGCACGGAAGAAACCGAGCGCGCGAAGCGTGCTATAGCCTGGAACCTGCGGTCTTCTTATGATGAGCGGCTGTCGCCGCGCTTCGCGGGCTCTATCTCTGTCCGTCTCACGATCCTGGGGTTCCGCTACGCTCCACCCCAGGCTTTATGCTTTCGCCACGCTCCGCGGGCTTAAGACAAGCTTCTCCAACTTGATCAGAGCTTCCTAAAAGTCTGTGCCACTTAACTATTCAGCGGTCCTGCTTTTCAGGAATCCCAAAATCACCGCCAGCGCTGAGAACACCAATCCAATCGAGATCGCGCCGACTGCAATTATTGTCCGTTGACCTTCAGCGAATCCTGAATTGACGTTGTGCAACAGCTCATTCAGAGAGGCATCGTGCGGAACTATCAGGATGCCCACCGCGATCAGAAGCGATCCCAGTCCCAGAAGCAGCAACCATCCCGGAGTCTTTTCGGGTCTCAGCCCGCGCCCAATGTGACTGCGTGAATAGCTGTAAGAGAGGTAAACCGAAAGTCCGATCATCAGCCAGGCGACGAATCGCCACCACGACGTGGGCGGCAGATAGTACATCAGAAAGAGGCACGACACGGCCCCGAGCATCGGTAAGAACCAGGCCCCGAGCGGGACCCGAAACGGCCGATGCCGATGCGGATCTTTGTAACGCAGAATCGTGATTCCGATGCAGACCAGCACAAACGCGAACAGGGTTCCGATATTCGTCAAGTCAACCATCTCGTCGATGCTCATGAACGCCGCAAAGGCGCCCACGATCACACCTGTCAGAATCGTGGTAACGTGCGGCGTTTTGAATTTCGGATGAACTTTGGCGAACACCGGCGGCAGCAATCCATCGCGCGCCATGGAAAAGAAGATGCGCGGCTGGCCCAACTGGAAGACCAGCAAGACAGCGGTGTGCGCGATGACCGATCCGAATGCGACGACGGCGCTGGCCCAACGCGCGTTAGGGGCTACGTGGTTCAGCGCCATGGTCAG
>DATNNY010000692.1:0-5246 GCA_035601635.1 Pyrinomonadaceae bacterium | reverse complement strand
TCAACCAATCAGCTATCAACTGAATTCTCTGGTCCATGGCACTGGTTTCCTTCCACGGCATCGGCATCCTCCTCCTTGCCGACGCAATGTAAACCATGTGCCCGGTTCATCCTGTAAACTATGTTACCGGTTTGTACCTGATTTTCTCCCTCTCCCTTTGGGAGAGGGCCTGTCTGATCACGCTTCGCGCCCTCCCCTAACCCCTCCCAAAGGGAGGGAACAAACTACCCATGCCTGATTCACAGACTGAAGTCCACTCATTCAATTAGCACATTGCGAGGGCCTTCGATCACGCGACCGATCTCAAAACAATTGCTCTGACTCGCCAGCACCTGCGACGTTATCGCGGCTACGTCTTTCCGCGCGCAAACGATGACCATCCCGATTCCCATATTGAAGGTGCGAAACATTTCTGCGTCTTCAATGTTTCCGATGCGCTGGATCATTTCAAAAATGGGCAGCACCGGCCACGAGCCGCGTTTGATTTTCACGCTCGTTCCTTCCGGCAGGATGCGCGGTATATTTTCCAGCAGTCCGCCGCCCGTGATGTGCGCCAGTCCTTTGATGGTTCCTGAATCGAGCAGCTCTGCGAGCGCTCGCAGGTAACTGACATGCGGTTTCAAAAGCGCCGCACCGACTGTCTCGCCCAGATCATCAAGATAAGTATCAGGCTTATAGCCGGCATCTTCGAAGAAAAGTTTGCGCGCCAGTGAATACCCGTTGGTGTGCAAACCAACGGAAGGCAGGCCCAGCGCGATGTCGCCGCGTGCGATCGCGTGACCGTCAATCACTCGTTCGCGATCCACCACGCCGACGATAAATCCTGCTACGTCATATTCGCCGTCCGTGTAAAAGCCGGGCATCTCGGCCGTTTCGCCACCCAGCAGGACGCTGCCATTTTCGCGACACCCATTCGCGATTCCTTCGACGATCGCGGCCACAACTTCCGGCGCCAGCTTGCCCGTGGCGATGTAGTCGAGAAAGAAGAGCGGCCGCGCGCCCTGGACCAGAATGTCATTGACACAGTGGTTCACCAAATCACGTCCGATAGTGTTATGGATGCCGGTGGCAAAAGCGATCTTAAGCTTGGTGCCGACGCCGTCGGCCGACGCGACCAGCACCGGTTGGCGCAGCTCGGGGAACGCGCCGTCAAACATGCCGCCAAAACTGCCAATCTCAGACAGCGTGCGTGCGTTAAAAGTCGCGCGCGCGAGCTCTTTAATTTTTTCGGTGGCGCGGTTGGCGGCGTCTATGTCGACGCCGGCCGACGCGTAGGTTGCAGGTTTGGTTTCCACGTTGAATGAATCCCGGGGATGCAGCTTCGCTGCCTGATGTGCGGAAGGCTTCGCCTTTCCGATCTCTCTTCAAAATATTTGGAGGCTATGCCTCCAACTTCGAGGCGAAGCCTCGGACGAAAAATGCCGGCTGTCGGAAAGGCGAAGCCTTTCCGCACATCAAGCGGCAAAGCCGCAGCACAGAATTACTTCCTCTTCGGCTTCTCAGTCTTCGGTTTTGGCGGCGGTCCGAAATCACCGTAAGCGATAAACCCCGAACGCGAGGAATCGTCTTTCATCGCTTCGCGGCCGGCCCAGACGTCTTCTTTGGTTTCTTTCGCGGTCTTGATCTCGTACAACTTGCCCGAGTCGCCTCTGCCTTTGGTTGTAATCGTGACCTCGCCCTGCAGATCGGTGCGCCAGACTTTCGCGTTCGCGGCTTTAAGCCGGTCGAGGACCGACTGGCCCGGATGTCCGTAACGATTCCAGGCGCCATCGGAGATGATTGCCGCTTCGGGTTGAACTCGTTTCAAGAAGTTTTCGGAAGTCGCATACTTCGATCCATGATGACCGATCTTTATCACATTCGTCTTTAGATCGAGATCAGACTTGCCCAACAGGCGCTCTTCAGTCTGCGCTTCGGCGTCGCCCATGAAGAGCATTGAAAAATCGCCGTAATCAAGCCTGAGCACAATTGAGTTTGCATTGATGTCATTGCCGCCGGTCTTCATCTGATCTTTAGTGAAAAATGGTTCGGACGGTGCAAGCACAGTCAGGATGGCGCCGCCGCCCAGATCGTATTTCTTTCCCGGCGCTGCCTTTTCGTATTGGGCGCCGTTCTGCTTCAGCGCGTCCCGGTATTCATCGAAAAAGTTGTTCACCCCTTTCGTTTTGCTTTTCTGCGGGGGCGGTGGCGGCGCGACCGTTTTGCCTTTCCTGGATTTCGCCGGAGCCGCCGGCGCGGGCGTCGAGAGATCGACGCCGTTATCGATCACGTTGGCCACTTTGATTCCGCTCAACACTTCATCGGCAGCGCCAATATGATCGGGATGAGGGTGGGTCGCGATGAAATAATCCAAACGTTCGACTTTGTATCGCTTCAAGGCATCGAGCACGACCTTGCCTTTGCCGGCATCTCCGGCGTCAATCAACACTGACTTGCCGGCGGGCGAAATAATCAGGATCGAGTCGCCCTCGATCGGTCCTACGTCGAGCACGTGAACCTGCAGCTCGCCGGAAGGTTTTGGCGGGCGCGAGCGCAGCCAGGGCAGACCATACTTCCAGAAGCCAAAGCCGCCCGCTCCCAATAAGAGGACGAGCACCGCAATCGCGCATCCGCATCCACGTGTGCTTCGTTTCACTTTGCTCCGGCCCTACCTTCGGATAAATGGAATTAGTGCATTGGTGCGGGGATCGAACTTGTTGGCAAACTTTCGCACCGTAGGCAGCACGTCGTGTTGCCCACGAGAGTAGGCCCGCAGAGCTTTTTCCGCTGCGGCCGCGTGCCAGATTGTTTCGCGTCCAAACACTTCCTCGATCCCCAGGAAGACTTGATCCGTGTTTCGTAAGACTTCGGGAATCTCCGGATGAAAGGCAAAAGTTTTGATCGAGTACATGGCCAACTCAGTGCGTTCGGTCCAGGTTACGCGGCCGCGTAACTTTCCCGAGGTATCAATGATCAGAAGTATCAGGCGCAGACCCAGAAAATCCTCATTCGATCGATTGGCAACCGCGCAGTCCAGAACGAATTCTTTGTCGCTCTGACTTACTTTTGGTACATCGATTCGAGCCGGGAGATCTGAAACGTCAAAGAATGTAATGGCCTTCGGCTCTGCACGGCCCGATGCCTGCGCCGTGAAACTGAAAGATCCGGTCGGCCAGATGGCCAGACACGCTTGCAGAAACACCAGCGGGATCTTGTTCATGGCCTGTCGAGTATGCGATGAGGAGGAATGTTAACGCAACTGTCTTCACAGCGGATGACCGATCCAATTCCGAGGCCTTGTGTCCGGCTCACTCGGAGCGCCTGTAGTGATGAAGTCAGCACCGGGAGCGGTAGCGACCGGGTCTCGCGGTCACGATCTCGCGTCAGTAGGACCGTTGGGACCCGGTCGCTACTGCTCCCGGTTCTGACCTCCTGGCCTCAGTTGAATTTCACCCGCTCCAGCACCAGCAATCCGATAGAGACCACGGCCAGGGCGTACATCACCGGATGAATCTCCCGACGGCGGCCAACCATCAGATACAACCCGACATGCGAAATGAATCCCCAGAGGATTCCCTGGGTGATCGAAAACGTCAGCGGAATCAGAATCAAAGTCAGAAACGCCGGCACGCCTTCTTCGATCTTCGAAAAGTTGATCTTGCCGACGCTCTTGAACATAGCAGCGCCCACCAGAATCAAAACTGCTGCAGTTGCGTACGGCGGCACCATGCCGGCGACCGGCGCGATAAAAAAGCAGGGCAGAAAACAGAGCGCCGTGAACACCGAAGTCCGTCCCGTTCGCCCACCCGTGCTGATTCCGGCGATGCTTTCGATATAGGCAGTGCCCGACGAGGTGCCCGCCAGACCCGCTCCCATCGTCGCCAACGAATCAACAATCAAACCCTCTCGCAGATTGCGCGGATGGCCGTGCTCGTCCAGGAGATCGGCCGCATGAGCGACCCCGATAAATGTCGAGATGGAATCAAACAGGTCCGTAAACAGGATCGAAATGATCGAAGGCAGCAACGCCAGCTTGAAAGCGCCGAAAATGTCCAGCTTGAAAAACACGCTCTTGAAATCCGGCAGACTCAGGAGTTGCGCCGGTGTACTTACCAGACCCAGCGCCCAGGCAATGATCGTTACGACCGAGATCGCCAAAAGAAACGCGAACGCGTTCTTTCTCGACATCAGAAAGACTGAGATGCCTAGACCGAGAATGGTCAGCAGCGCGGGCTTGCCCAGTGCGCCCAACTTCACGAAGGTCACCGGGTCGGCCACAATAAAACCGGCGTTCTTCAAACCGATGAAGGTGAGAAAGATGCCGATGCCCGCGGCCGCGGCGATGCGCAATTCTGCGGGGATCGCTTTTGCGATCGACTCGCGCACGGGAGTCACGGAAACCAGCAGAAAGAAAACACCGGCCCAGAAAATTATGCCCAGCGCCGTCGGCCAGGGCACTCCTTTTCCCAGGATGATCGTATAAGTGAAGAAGGCGTTGATGCCCATGCCGGGCGCCACCGCAAACGGCAGCTTTGCATAGAGACCCATCAGCATGGTCATCGTAAAGCAGATGAGGACCGTGGCCGTCAGCACGCCATTGAAGGCCATGCCGGTCTTGCCGCCGGCGGAAAGAATCTGCGGATTGACGATCACGATGTAAGCCATCGTGAAGAAGGTCGTCACCCCGGCGATGGCTTCAGTTTTAAGATTGGGTTTTTGAGCAGCAGATAAGTCCATGACGGAATGAGGTCAGTACCGCGAGCGGTAGCGACCGGGTCTCAACTCCAAAAAAATTCCCTGAGATCGAGAAAGCGACCCCGGTCGCTACCGCTCGCGGTACTGACCTCATTACCCGCGCGGATGCGATTTAGCTGAGAACGCTGCGCATTTCGCGTAACGCCGTCTCAATATCAGCACGCGCAACGTCATAGTGCGTGACCATGCGGATCGACGAACCGAAGCCCGACGCCAGCACGCCTCGTTCTCGCAGTTGCGCGCAAATGCTATCGGCCGTCATGCCGGGGTCACTGACTTCGAAGATAACGATGTTGGTAACGACCTTCTCGGGATCGATCTTGATCCCTGGTAATTCGGCGAGGCCTTCGGCCAGCAGTCTAGCGTTAGCATGATCTTCGGGCAGCCCCTTCGGTGATTCTTCCAGGGCAATCAAACCGGCAGCGGCCAGTACGCCTGCCTGGCGCATGCCGCCGCCGAGCATCTTGCGCACGACGCGCGCTTCGTCGATAAACGCGCGCGTGCCCAGCAGT
>DATNNY010000691.1:0-22037 GCA_035601635.1 Pyrinomonadaceae bacterium | reverse complement strand
CGGAATTCGGGACCGGCTGTTAAAGGCGAGGTCACGACGTTCTGACCCTCAAGCTCGGTAAACGGCCAATGGCCCGCGCATTCCCGAAAGTTTCAGGTTGAGAGTTAAGCCGGTGCACGAGCAGGTCGATGCTGGGAACGCGGACGTCTCGTCCGCATTCGGTCCGAGGTGCGTTATTCCCGATATTGAAAACAGCTCGCGCTTTCGCGCTCAGTGCGGACGGGACGTCCGCGTTCCCAGCAATCCGTTGACCCGCTCCCGTACTGACTTTTCCTTCAATGACCGCTATTCTCTCTGCCAATGGGTGCAACTACCGTTGGCGTAATCGGCCTTGGCTATTGGGGGCCGAATCTGCTCCGCAATTTTGCTGAGAACGAAGCGGCCGAGCTGCGCTGGATTTGCGATGCGGACACGTCACGTTTGGCGGCAATGGGGCGCCGTTATCCGGCGGCTCAAACCACCACCGACTATCGAAAGCTTCTGTCTGATGCAAAGCTCGACGCGATCGCCGTAGTGACGCCCGTCGCTACACACTTTCAGATAGCCAAAGCAGGATTGCTGGCCGGCAAGCACTTGCTGGTCGAAAAACCCCTGACCGCTACCGAAAGCGAAGCGGAAGAATTAATCGATCTCGCCGAACGCAATCAGCGGACACTGATGGTCGACCACACGTTCGTCTACACAGGGGCCGTGCGCAAGATGAAAGAGATCGTCGCCGGCGGCGAGTTGGGCGATTTGCTCTACTTCGATTCAGTGCGCATCAACCTGGGGCTGTTTCAGAAGGACATCAACGTCCTTTGGGATCTGGCGCCGCACGATCTATCGATCATGGATTACCTGATCGACCGTCAGCCTCTGGCGGTAAGCGCGATTGGTAGTTGTCACATCGAACGGGGAATCGAAAACATCGCTTACTTGATCATGCACTTTGGGGATGACTTTATCGCGCACTTTCACTTCAATTGGCTGGCGCCGGTCAAGATTCGCCGCACGCTAATCGCCGGCAGTCGCAAGATGATCCTTTACGACGACATTGAACCAACTGAGAAAGTGCGCATCTATGACAAAGGCGTGACCACCAATCGCGTCGGTGCTGATCGCGAAGCGGATTATCAAACCCTGGTGAGTTATCGCACCGGCGACGTTTGGGCGCCAAAGTTGGATTCCACCGAAGCCCTGCGTTATGTCGTCGCCGAGTTTCTCGATTCAATTCGGGCGGGCCGGCGGCCATTGACTGACGGCCAGGCAGGTCTGCGCGTGGTCCGCGTGCTCGCAGCCGCGCAACAATCGATCAAAAACGGCGGCCAGGTTCGGAGTGTCGGCAGCGCCCGACACAATGCTGTTTAGTTGATTAGCCGAAAACCAGTCACCACCACCGCCACATGACGTCCAGTCAATCGCAGATGAAAAAAGTCCCGCTGCTCGATCTCCAGGCCCAGTACGAAACGATTCGCGATGATGTGCGCAGCGCCGTCGATCGCGTCTTTGACTCGCAGCACTTTGTGCTGGGCGCTGAGGTACAGGCGTTGGAGGAAGAGATTGCCCGCTACTCGCAGACGAAGTTCGCAATCGGATGCGCTTCCGGCTCCGATGCGCTCTTGCTAGCGCTCATGTCCTGCGATGTGGGGGCAGGCGATGAAGTCATCACCACTCCATTCAGTTTTTTTGCGACAGCGGGTGCAATCGCACGGCTGGGCGCGCAACCTGTATTCGTTGACATCGATGAACGCACTTTTAATCTCGATCCATCTTTAGTGGCCGCGGCGATAACGGAACGCACCAAGGCGATTGTGCCGGTGCATCTCTACGGGCAGTGCGCAGAAATGGATCCGTTAATCGAATTGAGCCGGCAGGGATGCCGGCGAACCGCCGACAAGGATGTCGGCGCTCCGATCGATGTCGGCGCCCCGATTCCGATCATTGAAGACGCCGCGCAGGCGATCGGCGCCGAAGATCACCGTCGACGCGCGGGTTCGATGGGCACGATCGGTTGTTTCAGTTTCTATCCGTCAAAAAATCTGGGCGGCGCCGGCGATGGTGGAATGCTGGCCACCAACGATCTGGATCACGCGCGGCGATTGCACATGCTGCGCGTGCATGGCGAAGAGACGAAGTACCAACACCAGGTCATCGGGATCAATAGCCGGCTTGATGCCTTGCAGGCCGCGGTGCTCCGCGCGAAGCTGCCACACCTCGAGCAGTGGACGATCGGGCGACAGCGCAAAGCTCAACAGTATGAATTGATGTTTTTAGACGCGGGATTAAACGAGCAGGTCGAAGTACCATACGTCAGAAGCAACGCGCGCCACATCTTTCATCAGTTTGTCATTCGCGTGCGCGACGGGCGTCGCGATGCTCTGCGCGCGCATCTGCGCGAGCGCGGCGTCGGTACGGACGTTTACTATCCGGTGCCGCTGCATTTGCAGGAATGCTTTGCTTACCTGGGTTACAAAGAAGGCGACTTTCCGATCGCCGAAGCTGCAGCGAAAGAAACGCTGGCCTTGCCCGTCTATCCTGAGTTGACCGAGGAGCAGCAAGACTACGTCGTGGAAGCGATCGCGAACTTCTTCGCGACACCGCATTAACGCAGACCGTAACAGGGTGCTGAAAAACTAATTTGGAGTGCGGCAAGCGTAGCGCGACATCGCTTTGGATTCGCTGACCACGAAAATGCTAAGAAATCCAAAGTGCCGCCGCTGTCGGCGCACTCCAAATTTGTAGCACGGGACATCGAATAACAGTTTTTCAGCACCCTGCGAAGGGCCTTGTTGGTTGCGCCCTCCTGTTCGATGACCCGCAGTGAAATTGTTGACAACTCAGTCACCGGCAGTTAGATTGCGCGAGCACTCACTATTCCTGAAACCAAGAGGCGACTTCAACGCCGCCTTAAAAAAAGGAGACTGGTATGAGCATTGACTTTGCACGCCGTGCCGGCATTGCCTGCTTCGCTTTTGTCTTGTTGATGGCGCCGATTGCATGCGTTGGTCCACAAGGACCTCCAGGCCCGCCGGGCGCGTCCGGTTCCGGAGGTGGGCCGCCCTACGTCTGGGTTTGCACGCCCGCGCAATACGGCAATGGAGGCAGTCCTACGGGGGGCAACGTATATGTTTTTAATGGTAGTTCGGCGACTGCCAACGTGGCGGTGAACATCCTCGACAGGGATGGGAACAACCTGGCGGGCGTGACCGTGCCAGGTTCAAGCCCGGCCGCTACCTATCCGGGTGAAACAGGCGCCAACACCTCGCCGCTTCCGGCGGCCCACACAAGGGACGTAAGTTTCCTGTTGCCAGTGACGAGCGGCCCGGGACTCGATGGCGTTACTCATGTATCGGCCTCCGTCCGAATCAAGTCGGACCAGCCAATTGTAGTCGGCTCAAACTTTCAATTCAGCGGCTACCATCCGGTCCCTTGCAGTCTGTTGCCGAAGTGACGCAAAGAGAAGCACGAGAGTCTGGGGCTAACATTATCTGGAACTGACTAACGACCAGTAGGATTGCGTCGTAAAGTTCGAATCGTGAACGCGGAATGATCAACGCGGAGGCAAGCACCGGCTCATCTGCAACTACCTCTGAGATAAGGTGTCAGATTATCCTCTTCAACTTGAGTCTAATTGGCAGCAGCTTTCCATCACGCTTGAGGGTTAGAGAAAACTCTTTCCCGTCATGCATGAACATGTTGCGGATTTGATCTAAGCTGAATTCGACGGCCGGGCGGCCGTTGACGGCTACGAGTATGTCTCCGTCCCGCACTCCGGCTTCAGCCGCCGAACTATGTTCATCAACGTCGTCTATCAGAAGGTCATCCCCATCAGTTACCAGTTCCATGCCGCTCATGTCTATCTCGTAAGGCTCGGCAAAGTGCGGGGTTGGCTCAAGGATCATTCGCCGCCGAGAATAATCAACGATTACTCGAAACCTGGACAGAATCCTGTCGCCGATTAAGCCGTCGTACTTCGAGCTTGCATAGTCTCCTTCCGTAGCCTGAGAGAAGTGCGTGATCGGATGATCTATCAAAAACCATCCCAACCTCACATTATTAACCCGGCCGATTAGCATCTTCGCCGTGCCTCCTACGCCGCCACTGTTGGTCTGGATAGTTTTCGGCACCGTGGCCAATAGTTTATGGCTCTCGACAAACGGCGTATTGAGTAAGATCGCGCCGGTTGAGCCAGAGTCAATCTCAAATTTTGCTTCGATAGGCGCGCGTCCTTGCGGCGTAATACTCGCGCGCACAAACAGCAGACCGTCGTCGATCGTTAGCGGAATAATCTTGCCGGCCCCCGAATACCGATAACCGTGTGGCTCATAAAGGTTGATTGTCCCGGCTGAATAATCAATCTCGAGGACGAACTCTTTAAGCACGTCGTTACCGAGAACGCCGTCAATCTTTCGGCCGAGAGCAGACAGGGAATCCAGCGGGAGCACATAAATCGTTTGGTCAAGCACCTTGACGCCCGGAAGACTTACCGACACCCCTTTGGTGAAAGTAGCCTCCGCCGATCCCGCCGCCCCGCTGGCTACTATTTTACCTTGAGGCGTTAAGCCCAGTCCTTTGGCCCGCTGCTCGTCAATGACAGACGTATCAGCGCCAGTATCTAAGATGAAGCGCAAAGAATCAGAGTGATTAACTCTAACTTGGGTAATAATATACTTGACAACCCCAGTGGGCAAAGCAAGAATTGAGGCGACGTGACAGGCCGGGTTTAGGCTGCGACTTTCCGTTTGGGCTTCTTGTGCTGAGACCGTTTTAGATTTGCCTCTGCTTTCAGGATGTCATCTTTTGACACCCTAAAGATAGACCGCACGGCGTTATCAAGTCGCTTCCACGGTGTCTTGCCCTCAACCTTTGGTGGTGGTTCTGGTTTCATGGTTCGCTATCCTACCACTCTTTTACATCGCTTAGATGGCAATTCTAGCCGATCATCAATGAGATAGTCAGTAGAGCATCCCGCAAGTTCCGCATATTTCACAATGACAAGCAAAGATGGTTCCCGCTTGCCTTGTTCATACTGAGAAATACTGGCCGGATATAAAGGCTCTTTCACTCTCAATTCCTTAATCAATTCGTCTTGAGTTAATCCTAGTCGCACTCGGATTGAGCGTAGCTTTCGGGCTAAGTGAGTGGGGCGATGCCGGGAAGTGTGCCCCATTACAAATCTCCGAACGGGGCCGCTTGAACCTTGCGGATTTTATCAAATGATAATACTCTGGCGCGGTCATTTCGCTGTGCCCGGAAGTTTCGACTTCGGGCGTGAGGCATCTAGTCTGGCGCTCCTGCGCTCACAAGGAAAAGAATGCCAGCAATCGAGTCAACAAACAAGTACCAGATCAACGCTTTTGTAGCGTTCGCTATTGGTCTGGTTGGATTTTTGGTTTGTTCATCAGTTGGAGCACTAGCTTCAATTATTGTGCCTCATCAACTGGCTGTTGGTATTGGGGCTGCTCTGATAATCGCGTTCTTAGGCGGAATGAAATCGCGGACGCAAATCACATCAGGCTCAGAACACGCATTGCGTACTGTCATGATCATTATCAGTCTGATTGCAATAGCGGTCGTCTTGGCTTTGTTTGCCTATAATTATCAAAACTTTCTCCCGGTTAACAAAAGATGAAGCAAGCATCGTCCCTATTTCTCTCGCTTTGTTTCCTAACTGCGTGTTCAAGTCCTGAACCTCCAGCCACGCCCACGCCGACACCAATCCCCACGCCAACCAAACTGGAAAGTGCGCTTGAGGATGAAATGCTGGTAATTGGCACACCGGATGAGCGATTAAAAGTACGTGATGCCGTAAAAGAGTATCTAAAGAGTTCGCGACCCGAAGCGGAAGTAAAAGGCATTTCTTTGAATCACCTGGAGAATACCTCAATCTACCAAGTAGCCGCCGATGTTAGCGAGAAAGGCAAGCCTAAAATCATTCAACTAAAAGCGTGGCTGATCGTTAATGATAATGGCGACAGCTACTGGAAAGCTGGTGGACCATGAACACGGCTCAGCGGATTGTTTTGAGCGCGGCTTTCTTGATAATTCTAGGGATGGTTCTTTTCCCGCCATGGATGTTTGTTTATAACTATCCAGGTGCAGGACCGATCCACGCTATTCACGCCGAACGCCCGGCTGGCCATTACTTAATATTCGGTCAATACACCCCACAAGACCCCACGCAACTCGCTGCCTTATTCGATATTGACACGACTGCTTTTCACAGCAATGTGGTTCCCGAACGAACGCGCCTACAATTCTTTTCGCTTCGCATTGACGGAATGCGCTTGGGTATCCAGATCGCGATGGCGATAATACTTGCGCTGCTATTAACCCTGATTCTGAAAAGCCGCTCGCGGAAAGTTATTGATCCCGCAGCTTAAATCAAATACAATCCGAGCATTGACAACTTAGGAATGACGAGAAAAAGTTGTCGTAAGATCGCGCACTGAGCGCAGATAGATTTTACGAAGGCTCGCTCGTGAGAAAGGGACACATAGGATTCGTGTCTTTATCTTGCGTGCGAGCCTTTTTTGATTTTAGAGGAGTGAAACTATAGAAAGGTGAAAAGCGAAAAAGCCGGGTTAACGGCCCGGCTTATCGTCAAACAAAATTGAGATGTCAATCAATTACTTCGCCCGGCGAAGGGCTGGAAGTGTCTGCATCATAACTGATTTGCCTGTTCGATTGCAAGCAAAATCGAAACAGATAAATCTGGCCGATATTGTCGAAACGAGACTCGTTCGATTGTGCGGCAAGTTGTGGCGAATGCGCCAGACCGCAACGGGCGATGTGATAATAGACGAACCGCCATAGTTATCTATGACGGCCCTTCCCTCTGCCTTGTCTTACGTGCGGCAGCTTTACGCTGGTTGGCGGGATTCTGTCTTGCCTGTCACTTCTGCGAAGGTGAGACGCTTGCCAATGATCTGTTCGGCAGCGATCTTGAATCGCTGGCCATCTGTTAGCTCGCGGTTGTTGAATCGAAAGCTTTGCTCGTCAAGATAGCGAAACAGGTGAAACGGTTCGACGCTGATATAGGTGCCGTGGAGTCCGCGCTTCAAGAGCGACCAAAAACTTTCGAGGCCGTTAGTGTGAATCAGACCGTCAACATATTTCTCCGCATGATCGATAACTTCGTGCGCGTAGTCTTTGGTGAGTCCAGCGTAAGACTTGAGCGCATCGCTATAGAGCGCGGAACCAACTTCAACGTGCTGCTTGACCCGTGCCTGTAGTGCTTTCTTTTTTCGGTTCGGCATAACACTCGTTCGCACCTTGCCGCCACGTTCAAGGATGCCCATGACGATAACCTTATCGTGACCGCCTGTGCCGTGAATCTTTCGCTCTCGATCATGCTTGTGCATGAAGCGAGATTTGCCGCCAATGAAAGTTTCGTCAACCTCGACGCGGCCCGAAAGCTTGCCGCCATCCGCAGTCTGCAAACCAAGTCGGATGCGCTGAAGCATAAACCACGCCGACTTTTGTGTAACTCCGATAGCGCGATGAACCTCATACGAGGACACGCCGTTTTTGCAATTAACAATCAGCCACGTTGCCGCCAGCCACTTGTCCAAGCTAATCGGTGAGTCTTCAAAGATAGTTCCGGTTTTGAGTGTGAACTGTCGGCGTTCATGATGACTCGCACATTGCCAGCGGTTATACTTCGGCTGCGCCGTTACTTTGCTACCACCACAACGCGGACAGACAACGCCGTCCGGCCATCGACGAGCAACAAGATAGTCACGGCAATTGTCAGGACTAGCAAAGTAAAGGATCGCCTCTTGTAATGTTTTCGGTTCCTTGTTCATGGTGAGGCCATGTTACTAGAATAAAGGTGGAGTTGTCAAGTATGTTATTACCCTAACTTGCAAGAGTATGAGATTGCCGAATAACTCAAACGGGATTTTCAACGCGCTCTTCCCGGAGACAAAGCGAACTCTGGGAACTGCCGCGGTAAGTTCGCGGACAGGCGGACTCTTTGCCGGTTGCTGCCCTTCAATAATCCCGCTGGTTACCGGCATGAAGAGCAGCATACTGAGTAGGATCGCTGGTTTCATAGCTGGTTTCATATTAGACACTTTTGGGAAGTTCCAGCCCTCTGTAATAAGTTCTATTCGCCCCGCACTCCAAAATACCTTCTAATCTCAGCCCCAATCCACTCTCCCACCGGAACAGAGACGCCATTCCCAATCATCCGGTAAGCATCGTTGTCGCTTCCCCCGAACGTGAATGTTTCCGGCACTCCCTGCAGCCGCGCGTATTCGCGCACTGTGTACGGCCGCGCGCCGCGCGGAAATCTTTTGTCGGTCACCAGTCTCGTGCTTAAGTCCTTCGCATAGTGCGCCTCGCAAGTCGGGGCGATGTCCCCGCGTTCGGGATCGCTGATAATCGGACGGTCGCGATATGCGCCGTCGACACGCTTGCCAACATAGTCAGGAATATGCGGCGCGGGATCAGGCTCAAGAATTTCTTTTAGCGTGACTGCCTTTTCAGCCGCAGGTTCGCGCCAAGCAAAGTTTCGCCGGCTGCCAATTATGATCAGCCTATCTCTCTTTTGCGGCAGCCAGATCGAAGACTTCACCGGACAGGCTACCTGCACGTAACAGTCCGGCACCTTTGTCATAGCTTCCATGACGACAGGAAACTTCTTCATCCCCGGAACATTCTCGACTGCGTAAAGCTCAGGCCTGCAGATCGCCACGTGCCGAAAGAACGGGGCAGTAGCCCGACCGTGAGGGAGGGCTCCTCCTGGACAGATCATCCCCGGTGCGCACCCCATGAATGTCACCAATCGGCGAATACCTTGTGCACGGATAAGTCGCCACCATCACGTGGCATTCCTTTTCCGAACTGACAAGCTTCTTCGTGATATCGCACTGGACGACTTCGTGAGAAAAGTTCCTCCGCAGCGTGTCGCAACATAGAGCCTCTATCTCAAAGCTCTGCTGCAAAGTCAGCCCGCCGGATTGCAGCCCGATGTCCGCACGTTGAGGGAACGCCAACGTAGGTTTGACGAATCTGCCGAACAATCTAGGCCGAATTAGTTATTGGCTCTTGGGTATTGTCTGGTATTCTGCCGGTCTTGAGACAGCGCTGCATCACGAAGCAAGGCTTTGGCGGAGGCACTCGTCGAAATGAACCAGCACCCTTCGGATCAAGACACCAACCACAATGAATGTTCTGGTCAGCTGACGCTACTGATCGTCAACCAGTTGGCGCATCAGTATGGGATCTATAGAGAGGCAACTCGGACTTTTGGCAAGTACGCTGCGGCGTCTATTACCGTGTTAGCTCTGCTTCTATTAGGCTTGGTCGGCGCTGCGAGATCGGATCCAAGATTCTACGTTCTGATTCTGGTAACTATCGTCTGGTATGGGGCTATCCTGACCCTGTTTATTAGCCAATCGTCTGTAACAGCCGAATACACTGAACTACTCGAAATGAAACTAAATTCTGTAATCGGCGGGTTAAGTGTATTCGAATTTGAGACCAAGTATACTTATCCGCGAAATGGAGAAGTAATGGAAAACCTTACTTATGGCTTCTCCCTTTTGATAGGAGGCTTTGTCCCCGCAGCGATCGGCATTGCGTCGGGAGCGTACGGGCTCATTAAGGGATTCGGTTTTCGATATCTCAGTGCGTTCTGGATAGTGGGAATGTGCTTCGGGCTCCTGGTGGCTGAGAGCTGTGCCGTCATCTATATCAGGAAATTGCGGGGAAGGGATAACCTGAAGCGAATGGACGATTGGAAAAAGGAAATCCTTTCGATCGCGAAGAGTGAAGCAGGGGTGGGCGCGAATCGTGCTCATACAATTAGTGCTGCGAACGCACCGCAAGGAAGGGATGTGAAGTATGCAGAGAAGTTAAAGAAAATGACTTTAAAGAAGATTACTTTGCCACTCGAATAACGAATAGCAATTCTGAAGTCTCATGATGAGAGATACTTTTCGATCCGCTCAACCAAAGCCGGTATACTTCTCGTCTCACATTCCCATACGATCATCACACGCCAGCCTTCACGCTTAAGTGCGCGCAGATTCCGACGGTCACGCTTAACATTCGACAGACGCTTGGCTTTCCAAAACTTCGCATTCGTTGCCGGCACGACACTCCCATACCGGCACTTGTGCATATGAAAGAAGCAACCATACACATCAATAATCTTTCGATGTCGTACAAGGACTAGATCAGGCTTGCCTGGAAGATCGCTCTTGTGAAGTCGATATCGATAACCCATGCGATGAACGATCGATCGAACGATCATCTCAGGGCGAGTGTCGCGGTTTCGGATGCGCGACATGTTGAAGCTGCGTTGTTGAGGTGTCAGAACGTCTGCCATTACGGAGATCGCTAAAGGTAAGGTAATGCTTCCTCAGGAGACTTGGCTACTCGCAGATGATCGAAGGCGTTAAGATTGATTTCGTAATGGAAAGCCTCTACCCCTATGGGAATTCCGGCAGCAAACTCTTTTTCAGTGACACGGGGAAAATCATCTCTTACTGCAAAGAGCGCTTCTTCTACTACTCGCAGTGGTGTCTTCGCGTATTCGTCGTCATGCGCCGGTGAGTACCCAATACGCGCGAGTCCAATCTCAAAGCGACTAAGCACCTCTGGGTTTGATTCAAAGAGACTCCGGCATATTTCGATTACTCCGGGAAGAGTCTTTGCTGCTCCAGCTTCTTCCCGCAACCCAACACTGAAAAGGAGGAGTTCGCCATTTTCTGGTGGAGCGAGTTGCTCAATCCCATTGATATGATGAATCCGACCCCGAGTTGAACTCGCCGCTTTAACCTCAATCGATTTGCCTTGCCACTCAAAATCGTGGCGCGCCCCGAAGGGTCCGCGCCAGCGCTCCACAGCGCGCTCCGCTCCGACTTTCGGCAATAACCAAAGAGTGAGAAACCACAGCTCCGCGAATAGTCCTAACAATTCCTCCCGGGATAGCAATGTCTTGGGGACTTCGCCCCAAAATCGTCTCCACTTCGCTAACAGCCGCTCTACTATTTCTTTCGGCGGTACATCTTCCTGGGCTAACTTCTCGGCGAGCTCGCCGCCAATTATATCCAGGGCTGCATATCCGGCTGCATCTTGACATTCGATGTCCAAGTAGCGTGTAGCTTCGTGGCCTTGAGTAACAAGGTCACGAGTCACGACGCTAATGCCGCGGGTTTGCGTGTCGTTCAGTCCCTCTTCTAAGGGGGTGAGAGCAATAAGCAAATGTCGGTGACGAGTAGAATCCAGAGCGCACTGTAACCGCTCCGTGATCTCCGGAATGCCTAAACGGGCTGCCAGTCGATCCCCAATCGGTCCAACTTCACCCAACCTCTCCCACACGTCCGGCTCGATTTGGCTCACACAGCCCTCCAGCCAACCGTTCCAACCACATATTGCCCGACTATTCGCTGTGCGTTGTCTGAATGCGGAAAGGAGATGGCGAGCCCAAGCACATCTCGCGCGTTAAGATCGTCTGGATTTTCAAAGAGACGTCTCCTCGAAGCCCCTTCTCGCAAGTCGTGGCCGGAGTGACGACTAATGGGATAAAGCAACAATAGGCCTTCGCTAGCGAGTCGCACACGGCGCGCGGCGGGATTCGCGCCCAGCCTTTCGGTTTCCTGAAGTGAGTGCGCTTGATTCAACTCTTCTGGGGACAGTCCTTCTTCCTCGTCGCCTGGACTCGTAAGGACGCCGAGGGAGTCCAGATCGCTGGCTAGCCGGGTTCGGCCAACTTGGTGGATGAGTCCCCCGACGCCGAGGTCAAGGTCCCCCAAAGATCGGTCCAATGATTGTAGTCCCTTCACTGCTACGGTCCAGTTTTGCAATTCTCCGAGTTCATTTTGTCTTTCAATATACGCAGATAGTAGCGGGAGTGAAATATTACGCGATTCTGGATCCACACGATAAGTTTGAAGAAACTCAAGCACAGCCTCGGCGGTAATTTCTTGCCACACGGGACCTGTTCGGGCCCATTTCCGGGGAGAACCCAGACTTTGTAGGAATCTGCGAGCTGTTTGTAAATTCTCATCGAGCAGTGTGTTCAGATAATCAGGTCGGCGAAAAGGAAAACGAACGGTCTGAACTACTTGGGCCGAATAACTCTGTTCGACAGTAATTGTCGTTGCAAAGCGTTGTTTGAGTCGGCTAGTTACGAGCATCGCAGGATGTTCTAGAATTCTCGTACCAAGTTGCATCGGCGTGAGACTCTGACTTTCATAGACTTGGATGTCTTCCCGCAGCTGGTGCTCAACGAGGGCCAAATCGCTAAACCAGCCGGCTAACTCATCAGTCATGTAGATCCGAGTCAAATCCTCATATCCATTTCTGAAACCAAACCATCGGCCCATCTGCATTAGTGTGTCATACGTGCCGCTCCGACGAGCGAAATAGCTCTCCATCAATCCCTCAAGCGTCAGCCCGCGGGACAGGCGGTTACCGCCAATAGCTATAGCCTTCAATCCCGGCTCCCGCTCGTAATCTAGGACTTCTCCGGTCTCGCTATTAATGACACGCACCTCGATCGACTCGAAAAAGGGTCCGATGTGCTCCTCAATTCGGTCAAACGGCCTATCCAACTCCGCATGTCGAGCACGAGTCACTAAACGAAAGGTAGAATCCCAATGCTGACGTAATCGATCTCGAATGCTGTGGCCACGCTGGTAACGCCACTCATCGCGCAACTCGCCAAACTGTTGCACTACCAACACTGCGAGTTGTCGCTGTTCAGCAATCCTGGAACTGGTATGGATAAGCATTGTAGCGGGCAGGTCCGCTTGTCCCCGCTCAGCGCGCGCCGCTCCCGCGAGAATAAAATCGAGAATTGCTGTTTCCAACGTAGAGGGCAAAGCGCCTTGATTCAAGACAAGGATGTCTTCGTCAGTCACCTCCCGTACAACATCGAGCCCTTCAACTCGTTCACCTGTTACCGGATCTAGGCGACCAAATAACTCCTCAGCCCCAAAGTACCCGTCCGGTTTTGGAAGGTCGACAATAAAGTCTCTCGGATAAAGGTCGTTACCTACGCTAGGGTCTACCGTGTCATGAGGAATCAAGACATTAGCGAAAGGCGTGGCAGTGTATGCGACGTAGGCCGTGCGCTGAAACTTCCTCAATAAATCTCGAATGAGACCGTTGATAATTGTGGGTGGCTCGTAATCAGGATCGTCGGGGTCGTCACCGGCTTGGTAAGATCCTCGCGTATCGACACTAGCTTGATCGGCTTCGTCGTCGATAATGAGTACGGGGAGCACTCGGCGTGCGTCTTCTGGTGCTGCGTCGAGCCAAGCATGGAGTCTTCGGAGCACTGGGCCATTCTTCTTTACGACGAGTAACACGGGTTCTGAACCCTGAAGCGCTCCATAATTTGCGAACCCGGGTCGAAAATCTCCATTCAACTCCTCGCTCGTAAACTGGTGCCACCGTCGTCCCATTGGGGGAAGAGTTACTGCGCCGGGCCGATTATCCGAATACCCTACAAGTTCACGATTCAAGCGGATTTGAGTTTGGCGACGCAGTCCATTGTCTGTACCCGACAATACGATGATGAGTCTGTAGCCCAGATCGGCCACCTTAGCGATCAGTGCCGTGAAGTTTGCAGTCTTGCCGCTTTGAACAAAGCCTAACACAAGCCCGCGGATGTCGAACTGCTCTGTTTCAGGTGGAGCGAGCTGTGCAACTATGCGATTAGTGATCTCATCAAGCGAACGAACGGAAGGTGCGAGCCAGTTTTTCGTAACAAGCAAATAATCGCGAAGAGCGGGCCAGTAGTACCATTGGGAACGATCAACCTGTCGAAGCCATTCGCCTCGTCCGGGCTCCGCGACAAGCATTCGAGCCGGCTGCAGTATAACGGTTTCTTCTCTAGCCAAAGCTTCTCGCACAAAGTCACGCAACTGCTCGGCGATGGCGGGATTTTCAATCGCGATCTCGCGGGGGACGCCGTTGTCGATCATTAACCTCGCAATTCTCAATGCTGTGGATTGTTCTGGAGTCATGTCACCGGGTGGGGATTACTCGACTAGCTCTTTTCGCAAGCGACGAAAAATACCCGCTAGCACGGACCTTTCATTATGACTTGCAATCGCTCTGAGTCGTTCTTCAATGTCGTTTAAGGACCAAAGCCTTAGCTGAACAGGCTTCTCAGTGGCCTTTGATGATGTATTTATAAGACTTCCTCCAGGTCGGGGTTTAGCGAGTCGGGCACCCGCGCCCTTCTGGGATTTCTTCCCGCTTTGACTGTAAGTTTCTCGAGCGATCTTGATTGCCGGAGTTGTTGCGTCGCGAATCTCTTCCCTCAACTGAGCCGGCAGTTGGACGCGCATTTTTGCGACATTAATCTTGAACGCCTCATCAAGGTCTGGGGAAAAACTCAAAGCGACCCGTGCCAGCTTTGTATGCTCATCAATCGTTCTGAGGCTCGACCAACCGCCACTTTGAATCATGCGATTGGCGCGGTAAATATAAAAGCCCTGTTGACGATTCCATTTCGCCGGCCCACTTGCGCGCACAAAAGCGGACAAGCTGCTGAATTGCTCTTGATGAGGCAGAATGAATGGCTCAAGCTCGATTTGGCCTTTTACATTCTCCTGGTCGATCTTTAATGTGACAAGGGAGAGCCTTTGGGTGTTCAATTCCTTGCGACAATATGGGTCCCATGGCTGAACTGGATTTCCGTTTATCAAAATCTTAAGACGCTTTCCAGGGACCTCCCCGCTCAGGAATCGGTGGAACACCATTCCCACGTGGGCCTCTACTTCTCGGCACATCAGTAAGATTCGTTTGCGTGCTATTTCACCATAAGGATGCTTGTATCCAAGCACGCGATCGAGCCGTTGCCACAAGACTACAGTACCCAGAGTATCTCTCAATGGCTTGCGAATAGCAGGGCCAAGGTGCTCATGCTCGAGAGTTAAGATCTCCCAGCGATTCGTCTTTTCAATGTGGTCTAAATCCCAACAAAACGCCGCGATTTCAGCGCGGCGTGGATTCACTCGGCTGGCAACTGACAAACGTTGACACTGACTCATCGATGCTGTCTTCAGCCCTAATCCAAACTTGCCCAAATCATCTGCGTCATAGTCTCTCTCGGCGCCATAGCGCATCGCCTCTTTCAACTCAGAGACTGACATTCCAATTCCGTTGTCCGCAATTCGGACCCACGAGTCATCACCATCGAATTCAACATCTATAGCCACTAAAGTGGCTTGCGCAGCGATCGAGTTGTCGATCAGGTCCGCCACAGCAGACGCGAAGTCATATCCCATGTCGCGAAGGGACTTGATCAGCCGACGTGCGGAGGGAATTACTTCAGTTATTCCACCTTCGGACATTAACCTAACCTGCATTTTTCAGCGAAAAGCAACTATGAGCAAAACCACTTACTTGGGAGTCCATTCCATTCAGATTTGGGGCGCACGCCATTTGGCAGATCAGGAAGTTTAGACGCGCATTTTCTCCCGTTCACGACTTACTTCTTCCGCGAGCTCGGAGCTGCGACTGCACATTCCGGCAATCACGGCTTCGCTGCAATAAAACTCTTCATCGTTCAATGCGTCACCTTCGTAGCGCCTCCATGCTTCTTCAGCTACTGGTACAAGAACTACCGGCCAGCCGCTCTGAACGTAATAAGGGGCGAGGAGTCGTGGTTCGACTTTTCTTATTTCGGGAAAACCCTCGACGTCACTACATAATTCTCTGCCGTGTTCTAAGGCGCTGTCCGGATGAAGTCCCGCGTAAAGGAAAGCGATTGAATACCATCCACGCTTAAAAATCGGTGTTGGAACTTTACGAAGCGTCTTGTTATCCGTGGCGCGCACGAGATCGAGAAGCCACTGAACAGCCTCTTTCTCGTTGGAGGGCAATGGGTTCAAATCAAAACGAAGGGCTCTCTGTTTTTTCATAGTCAACTCCAAGTAAGACTTGACCGCAATTCCGACTGCCTCGGCTACGAGCGGAGGTACAGCATTGCCGATTACCCGAAACTGGTGAGTACGGGAAATAGGGAATTGAAACCAGTCAGGAAAGCTTTGCACTCGTGCTGCTTCACGCGGCGTGAGAGAGCGATTCTGCGTTGGGTGGATAAACATCAGACCGTCTTTGCTCAAGTGAGCAACGATGGTGGAGCAAGGCTCGTTGCGATGCTGTCGCGTGTAACGGTCTTTGAAGTTTTCCTTGTCGTAGGGAAAATCAAACTTCTCACCACGCTTCATCGCTTGGGCGCAGTGCTCACCTTCGCGAAGTTTGGAGAAGTCGCCCAAGTCACGTTCGCTATGCGGACGAGCGCGATGCGCCGTGAGCTTGGTCGCGCGTTGCACTTCCAGTGTCTTGTAAAGATATCGCTGGCCGTACTTCCTTACGTGCGCCTTACGCCGCAACATGTCGTACTCTGTTTCTTCTTTACCGATGCCTGCCTTTAGACGTGGTAAATCGCCGATCGCCTCCCCCAGCGTCGGTGATTCCACTGCCCGGGGTGCAGCCTTCAGCTCGCTGGAAAAGTAGTTGGGTAGATCTAAACGAGTACCGATGATGAGCTGGCGGATCCGCTTTTGCGGAACACCTAGGTCAACGGCCTTTTCAGTCTGCGGATGCACCCGGTACCCAATTGCTCGTGCCTCTTGTTGAACGCGCGTAAAGTAGCGTCCACCGTCCGCCGACTTGATACCGAGCACGTTTTCCATAACGAACACTTTGGGCTTGAAATATTTGACGTAGCGCAGAAACTCCTGGTAGAGATGACGGCGTTCGTCCTCAACGATACGCGGACCGCTGTTTGAGCCGTCGCGTTGACGAACGGTAGAGAAGCCCTGACATGGCGGACCACCAACGATGACGTCGATTTCAGCGTTGCCAATCCTCTTGGCAAGATCCTCTGGAGTAAACCTGGTTAGGTTCTTCTTAAGCGCATGAGGGACGCGAGGAAAATTGCCGCGAAAAACTCTTATGGCCTCTTTGTTGGAATCTATAGCGGCGAGACACTTGAATCCTGCGCGCTCCATTCCGAGCGTGAAACCACCACAACCCGCGAAGAGATCGATAAAAGTAGGAGTTCGCCGTTCGCGAGCTTGTCCTTTTGAATTGCCGTTGACTGAGTGAGCGTTACGGGGCACTTCCAAAAATCTCCCTTGGGATCAGGGTAACAAGAGTAAGACTTTGAGCGACACGCTATGTTATGCGACCAACGATGCTGCTGACAAGATCAGCGCTCGTGGCTTTTGCCGCCGCATCAATAGTTAGTTGTAAATCAGGGAAATCGAAAATAGAGGGACTTCAACGAATTTCTCGCCACAGCCGAGCCTCAGCGAAGATTTCCAGATGCTTCACGTTTGTGGTGGCGATCACGGTCTCGTGGCCGAGGCGGGTGAGTTCCGCGGCTTGCGCACACAGGATGGCGTCGCCATCTAGAGCTGAGTCAGCGGCCGCAGGTTTTCCCGACCGTCTTGCTTCGGCCCAGAATTGAGCCGCCTGGAGTAAAGCTTCCGAAGTCAAAGAAATGAAACCCACCACACTCTTGAGTCCATCCAGTCGGGCAAGACCTTTTGTTTTCTCCGACCGCAACAACTCACGACGGACTTCATAGTCTGAGATCGCCGGAACCATAACGCGATTACCTTCACGCAAGCGCGTCTGAATCCAAGCATTGCATTCACGGTTTTCTTCCGAGGCGCTGGGGTTGGTGATGAGGCCGAGAGAACCAGAGTCCAGAAGGATGATTCGGGTCATGGAAAGAGTTTGCGATCTGACAGACGGTCTTCATCAAGTGCCCGCTTGAGGTATTCCCAGGTTTCTCGCTGTTCCTCGCGTTTCGAGGACTCTTCAACGTCCCAGGATTGGAGCAATGCGAGCGCCTGGTTCACATCCATGTTGGGTAGCACGAACTTGCCGGCTTCTTCTGAGAGATTTTTGTCTATGCGTTCGTACATGAATGCCGTTTAACCTCGCTTCAAGAGTTTCTTGTGCGGTTGGTATTGTATATGAACCACGCGTGCAGCGGGAAGAGGGAGTCCCCACCCGCCCCGCTGCTCCGGCACGTTGGCCGCCGTGATGACGCCGTGCTCAGTGAAGACGAGCGGAAGTTTCCGCCGACCACCGCGACCTCTCTTTGCTGTTGCAATTTGCAACATCAAACTTTGAACTCCGCGTTGGAGCTGGGCAACGCCGAGGTGATCGCAATTTACAGGCGCGTCAGACGATCGACGGCGAGTCCGAACGGTCAGCGTCAGGGCACACTAAACGAACAAAACCTTTCGCTTAGTGTGTTTTCGTGGATTCGATCTACCAGGAAAGCGTCAATCTCAAAACTAACCGACCGCGCTTTTATAAATTAGGCGTGCGAGTTACTTGTTCGCGAAC
This sequence comes from Pyrinomonadaceae bacterium, assembly GCA_035601635.1. Classification (GTDB taxonomy): domain Bacteria; phylum Acidobacteriota; class Blastocatellia; order Pyrinomonadales; family Pyrinomonadaceae; genus UBA11740. The sequence goes on along the minus strand of DATNNY010000691.1, from coordinate 3,716 downwards.
TTCTCGGCGATGTTGCCGATAATCGGAAGCTTGAAATAGGCGCCGCCATAAGCTTTGACTGCCGCGTAGATCAGTCCGCCCAGATAAGCCACGATCACCACCAGCCAGATCAGGCCAAACAACATGCTCATCAAGCCGCCAATCGCGCCGCTATTCGTAGCTGCGCTGGCCGCGATGCCGGCGAAGAGCAGGATAATGCCAATTATCCAGACCGCGATGATGATGATGATGAAGGCAACGTGCAGCAGAATCGACTGCAGCGCATGAAACTTCACAAAGCGATTCTCTTTTTCCATGATGAGGCAAATGATCGCGATAATACCGACGGGATAACCAAGGGCGGCCGCAAGGTTACCATCCAGACCGAGGGCAGACTTACCTGTATCCATTTTTAGTTTCTCCTGTTCGGGTGCTCTTGTTGCGAAATTACTTATTAACGGTATTCCAGGCGAATTCGCCAATTATCGGCAGCTTATACCATTGACCGCCATAGGCTTTCATTCCGGCGATTATCCAAATGACAATGAAGATCAGGAACAGAAGCAAACGCAGGCAAAGTACCAATAGCCAACCTACGAAGCTGAGATGGACCAGGTCGAGCACCATACTGACAACTAAACCGAGAATACCAACCACGATGCCGACAGCGATTTGCGTTCCTACCAGAAAAAGGGATTGCACCGCGTGGAACTTAACAAAGCGGTTTTCTTTTTCGGTGACCAGAAACACAATCGCCAAAACCAGGCCGATGCAGCAGATAAAGTTGGCCAGATAACACAACGCCGCCCCTACGTTTGATTCAAGACCGATAGTTGTCTTGCCACCTGGAACACCTGACGGCGGTCCGCCCGCTGGATATGGTGATGACATTTGGAACTTCCTTTTGCAGAGATGATAACAAGCGACCGGCGGAGATACTATGATATCGACTGCGACAAACGCAATGTTTTGGCGTAATATTCCGCATTCCGATTCTCGAGGTAAAGCCAGCCGGCCGCCAATGGGCCGCGGAAAGTTTGAATGAAAGCCAAAGTCTACGTCACACTGAAGCCGAGCGTGCTCGATCCACAGGGCAAGGCCATTAAACATTCGATTGAACTGCTCGGCTATAACGGCATCAGCGATATTCGCCAGGGCAAATACTTCGAGATTGCCATTGAAGGCCAGCAGACCGCGGAGCAGGCGCGCACAGAAACCATGCGCATGGCGCACGACGTGTTATCGAATCCGATCATTGAAGACTTTCGCGTGGAGATTGAAGAATGATTTGGAGTGCGATGGAAAGCATAGCGCGACACCGCTTTGGATCGCTACGGCAACCCTTTCGCTTGTCACTAGAACATGAGGTCAGTACAACCCGCGTGAGCGGGTGGATCAGACACTCAAATAAGTGGGTTGGATGTTCGTCCCACCCGCTCACGCAGGTGGTACTGACTTGATTATGGAGATTGAAGAGTGAAGTTCGGCGTCATTGTCTTTCCAGGTTCGAACTGCGATCACGACGCGTACCACGTGATTTCGAAACACGTGGGACAGCCGGTGGATTTTATCTGGCACCGCGATACCGATCTGAGTACTTACGATGCCGTGATCATTCCCGGAGGATTTTCTTACGGCGATTATCTGCGTGCTGGAGCCCTGGCGCGCTTTTCGCCGGTCATGAACTCAGTGAAAGAGTTTGCTGCGAAGGGCAATCTGGTGCTGGGCATCTGCAATGGTTTTCAAATCCTTTGCGAGGCAGGATTGTTGCCCGGCGCTCTGATTCGTAATCGGGATTTACATTTCATTTGCGAACATGTAAACGTCCGAGTGGAAAGCACCAACACACCCTTCTCGCATGAACTAAAAGCTGGCGGCGTGCTGCGTATGCCGATCGCCCATGCCGACGGGAACTTCGTCTGTGACGATGAGACGCTGGACGAATTACGCCGCGAGGAGAGGATCATCTTTCGCTATTGTGACCGGGACGGACAAGCGGCGGATGCCGCCAACCCGAACGGCTCGCGCGATAATATTGCCGGCATCTGCAACCGCGGGCGCAACGTCATGGGGCTGATGCCGCACCCCGAACGCGCCTGTGAAGACTTGCTGGGATCGAGTGACGGTCGGGACGTTTTCCGCTCCCTTGCCGGAACGCTGGCAGCTGCGGCGGCGTAAGCCAAAGAACAAAGCCAAAGTCCGGATTACCTTTTGCGATTCGGTTTAATTTCTGAGAAAGGACACATCACATGAAACTTCATTCAGGCTGGGTGGCAGGCGGGCTGCTGCTGTTTGCCGTGCTCGCGTGCAATGTCAGCAAGAACAATAACAACAGTAACAACTCTAACAATTCGAACTCGAACAGTAACAAGAATTCGAATACTTCGACCAAGACCAGGCCGGCCAACGCCGACGTCTATATTGATAAAATCCGGATGGCGAAAGACGCTGATGGCAAGCCGGAAGAAACCGACTCAACCACCTTTGCGCCGGGAGATTCCACGATTCACTGTGTCATCAACCTCAACAAGGCCAAGAAGGGCACCACGGTAAAATTCTTATGGAAAGCCGTTGATGTGTCCGGCGTCCCGAGCGGCGAGTTCAAGACCATCGACTACACCACCAATTCTTTTGAGAATGTGGTCCATGCCCATTTGACCCGGCCGACCGACTGGCCCAGGGGTACCTACGAAGTCGAGGTTGATATCAATGGGGCGCTCGACAAGACCATCCAATTTACGGTCGAATAGTCAGCAGTCGCGCTGACACCAGAATGTATCGCGAGTCTCAGACAAACTTTCCATCGAAAAATGAAAAGCTGCCCACAGTGCAACAAGGAATTCGCCGACCACAGTCTGCGCTTCTGTCTGGAAGACGGAGCTCAACTGGTTAAGGTCTCGCAACCAGCCGCGACCCTTCGGTATTCTCAGGAGAGTCCGGCGCTGGATCCCACGATAGCAGCCGGTAATCAACTGCAGTCGCCAGCCGCCGGCGCTCAACCAAACGTGAAGCGCATCCTGCCGATTGTGATCATCGTCGTGGTGCTTTTGGCGGCGCTGGGTCTGGCGGCAGTGTTTATGCGCTCAGCTCGACAACCAACCAACGAGAATGCAAATACTAATGCCACCTTGTCTGGCTTAGAAGCGATACCACCGGGCGCCGACCCGCCCTGGGTGCGCGGAAACCCGAACGCTGCGGTAACGGTGGAGGAGTTCGCCGACTTTCAGTGCCCTTCCTGTGGCGTCTACTATCCTGAACTCAAGAAAATCGAAAGCGAGTTTGGGGACAAGCTGCGGGTGGTCTTTCGCGAACGACCGTTGGTGCCGCCGCATGAACATGCCTTATTGGCCGCCCAGGCCGCCGAAGCAGCCGGACTGCAGGGACATTTCTGGGAGATGCACGACAAGCTCTACGAGAACCAAACGACGTGGAGCACGACCAGCGATCTGATACCCATCTTTGTCGACTATGCGAAACAGATCGGGCTGGACACCGACCGGTTCATGAAAGATCTGAACGGCGAGACGGTAGCCACTCGCATTTTTCAGGACGGCAAGCGAGCGCATGCCCTGAACGTGAATTCCACGCCGACCTTCTACGTCAACGGCAAAGAAGCCAAGGACGACAATTGGAAGCCGGAAGGTCTCCGTGAAATGATCAGGCAAGCCCTGCGCGACAAAACTTGAATCCCCAGCGCCAAGGGCGCGAAATGTAATAGCCCAGGGCAACGCCCTGGG
>DATNNY010000690.1:0-11440 GCA_035601635.1 Pyrinomonadaceae bacterium | reverse complement strand
TAGGCGGGTACCTTTTGATGTTTCGCGCGCCGATCTTCCAGGACTTCGACCGCTTCTTTCACGCGCGTGTAGATGCCGTCAGCATCCAAACCGTACTTAGCCAACAGAAGTTTCGGATCGCCGTGCGTGACAATCCGGTCGGGAACCCCCATGCGCACGACTCGAACCTTGTCCTGCAGTCCGTTCTCTTCCAATAACTCGATGACGGCAGAGCCGAAACCGCCAGCCAGATAAGCTTCTTCCACCGTAACTATCAGACGTTTGGTACGCGCTAACGCCAGTAGTAAAGCACTGTCGAGAGGTTTCACGAAGCGCGCGTTAATGACGGTCGCCTCGATTCCTTCCTTTGCCAGATTCTCGGCCGCTTGCAGAGACGGATGAACCATCGAGCCATAGGCGACGATGGCAATCTCACCCCCGTCACGCAACAGTTCGGCTTTGCCAATCTCCAGAATCCGCGGCTCCCCATCGATCGGCACGCCCATTCCGTTGCCGCGTGGATAACGCATCGCCGCCGGCCCCACGTATTGGTTCATAGTGAACATCATGTCGCGCATCTCGCCTTCGTCTTTGGGCGCCATCAACACAATGTTCGGAACCACGCGCAGATAGGCAATGTCCAACAGGCCGTGATGCGTAGGTCCATCACCGCCGGCGATGCCGCCTCGATCCAAACAGAACTTAACATTCAGATTTTGCAGGCACACGTCATGCACCAATTGATCGAACGCGCGCTGCAGGAAGGTCGAGTAAATCGCGCAGATCGGCTTTAGTCCTTCACAAGACAACCCAGCGGCAAAAGTGACGCAGTGCTGCTCGGCTATGCCGACATCGAAAGAGCGCTCGGGAGATTTTTCCAGCGGCAGCGCGACGCCGGTGCCGTCGGGCATGGCGGCAGTCAGGGCGACGACCTGCTCGTCTTTCGCCATCAACTCGCACAGGGTTTCGCCAAAGACCTGCGTGTAAGTAGGAGCTTTCGCCGGTGACTTAATCGGCGTGCCGGTTTTCAAATCAAACGGGCCGGTCGCATGCCATTTGTAGTAATCTTTTTCCGCCGCCGGATGGCCTTTGCCCTTGGTCGTCAAAGCGTGCACGATCACCGGCCCATCTTTCACTTGTTGAGCTTCACGCAACGCCGCCACCAGCGCTCGCACATTGTGACCATCGACATAGCCGATGTATTTGAATCCCAGCTCGTTCACCAGCGCACCCGGCAAAACCGCCGCGGCGATCGCGTCCTTCACCGTCTTGGCGGCGTGATGCAGTCGTTCGCCGACCGTAGGAATCGCCAGCAGTTTTTCTTCCACCTCGTCCTTGAAGCGGTGATAGCCGTGCGCTTCACGAATCCGATTGAGGTAACCGGTCAGCGCACCCACGGCGGGAGCAATCGACATTTCATTGTCATTGAGCACAACGATCAGGCGCGCCTTCAAGTGACCCGCCTGATTTACCGCCTCCATCGCCATGCCTCCGGCGAGCGAAGCATCGCCAATCAAAGCCACAACGTTGTGATCTTCGCCTTTGCGATCGCGCGCGATCGCCATCCCTAAAGCCGCCGAAAGCGACGTCGAAGCATGTCCTGCGCCGAACGTGTCGAATTCCGATTCGTCGCGACGCAAAAAGCCGCTGATGCCACCGTACTGTTTGACCGTGGGAAGAAGATCGCGCCGGCCGGTCAGAATTTTATGTGCGTAGGCCTGGTGCCCGACGTCCCAGACCAGACGATCATGCGGTGTGTCAAAAGCGTAATGCAGCGCCACGGCCAACTCGACCGCCCCCAACGAAGCGCCGGTGTGTCCCCCGACGCGAGCCATAGTTTCCAGGATGTATTGTCTGATTTCGTCGGCCACCTGCTGCAACCGATCCAGTTGCAGCAGCCGCAAATCGGCGGGCGAGTTGATGTTTTGAAGCAATGTCATGCGGTCCGAATTGTAAACCGTGTCGTGGGCTTTTGCTATCTCACAAAAGATTCACTTTTGAATATTCTGTCGCGCCGCGCGTGTTCTTCTACTCAGTCTTGCCTCAACCTCAGGTCCCAAATCTCTGGCGGCAGCTTCTTTATACTCGCCCGTCAGGAGGTGAGCAGCTTTATTAAGCAAAGTGATTTGTACTCCAGCAGCAGGTCGGCAGTCAAGAACTTCTTTAAACCAATTTGCTGGTTCAAGCGTCTGAACCCTCACATGAGAAAGACCCTGAGCTTCGCTGAAGCTATCAATCACCGTTCGAATTATCCGAATCAAGGGAGCACCCATAAAATGTTTTTACGCACAAAGCTTAAATCTGCCACTCTGACCCTCGGGTTATTGACCGCGTTTGGCGCCGTCGTCCAGGCTCAACAACCTGCTACCCAAAACCCCACCGCAGGACCGGAACGAATGGGACGCGGTGAAGATCGCGGCTTCCGCCGCCGACCCGGAGCAGAGGGCGGCTTTGGCCCCGCCATGCTACGCGAACTGAATCTAACCGACGATCAGAAGCAACAGGTTCGCACGATTCTTCAGCAGAGCTTCGCCGGCAGTAAAACGGCACGCGAAGAATTGCGGCAACTTGGTGAGAAGAGACGACAGGGCACGCTTACGACCGAAGAAGAAGCCCGGGCGAGGACCCTGCATGAGCAAATGCGCGCCGCGATGAAGGACACGGAGACAAAGATAGCCTCCGTTCTTACCGTCGAACAGAAAGCCAAGATCGACGAGCTACGGAAAGAACGTAAGGCCAAGCATGAAGGCTTCGGCGGCCCGCGTCGTGGATTTCGTGGTCAGCCAGGACAGGGTAATCCCACGACACAAAAACCGTCGACTCCCCCTGCCAATTAATAGTGAATTAGGATTTCAGAAAACCCGAGGAGCAGTGAGCGGCGTCGCCAGATTTTGGTGGCGCCGCATTTCTTATGTTCGTCACGCCGCCTTCTGAAGTGATTGGAAGCTAGTGTGGTGTCTCAGAAGTGCGCAGACAAAGTCGAGCGGACCATTAGCCCGACCGTTAGGAAGGGCTCCCGCCTTTTACGTTACGCCCGCTAAACCAATCAGCCGCCCTAAACGGTCGGGCTTCATTTCAGCGAACTATCGAGTCAGGACACTAGGAAATCTGTATCAGTGGCACGGCACTAGTCTCTTCGCCAACGCCGCAACAAGCGCTCGATTCCGCCAGGTTGTCTTCCAGCACGACGAATGCCTCCCACTCGTTGCCGTCGGGATCATGTACCCAAGTCTTGTCAGAAACCGCGTAACAGCAATTGGTCTGCATCTCGTCATGCGTCGACAGGCCGGCATCGTTCCACTTCTGCTTCATTGCCAGCACATCTTCGGTCGATCCCACTTGAATACCGAGATGGGAGAGCGCGCCGTTGCCGGTAACAGGCACTTCGTTCAGGGCCAGGTTCAAAGGCGGATTCTGCACATCGAACTTCGCGTAGGTCGTCCGCACTTTGCTGGGTTCTATTCCCAGCATTTTCCGGTAAAACCAGATACTCTGTTCGAGATTTCGCACATTCAGCGACAAATGCGCTTTGAGGGCGTTCACTGTCCTGCTTCGATTTTCACTCGCGTCGATCTTGCTTTCCATGACGGTTCTCCTTTAAACTCACATATGTTAAGGCGAATATGACGGAAGCTTAGCAGGCAACATCACATACGTCAAGGCATATCTATAGCGAAGGGGACTGTGTTTTTAGATGCGAATCGACTACACGAATTGAGCTGGTCTTGTTCGTACGATTCGTCTGATGTCGTGGATCGGTCTGGTTCCAGCTAAAGCAAAAGACAAATTCGGACACGTCACCAGAGATCTTTAGCGATCCAACAACAAAGTGAACTAATGACTTTGCGAATCGATCCAATGCTACCGGTTGATTGGCCGGCGGTGTGCGAGATTTACCTGGAAGGCATCGCCTCCAGACAGGCGACGTTCGAAACGCAAGCTCCTTCGTGGGAGGTCTGGGACGCGTCCCATTCGCCTTTCGCGCGTCTGGTGGCGCGCGAAGCTGAAACGGTGGTTGGCTGGGCGGCGCTCAGTCCAGTATCGGCGCGGCAGGCTTATGCCGGCGTGGCCGAAATCAGTGTCTATGTCGCTCAGAGCAAGAGAGGCTTCGGTCTCGGAAGGCATTTGCTCGAAGCGTTAGTCGCCGCAGCGGAAGAGAATGGAATTTGGAGTTTGCAAGCAGTTATGTTTGCCCAGAACGCAGCGAGTATCGCCCTCCACCGGCGCTGTGGCTTTCGCGATGTCGGGCGGCGAGAACGCATTGCAAAGCTGGATGGCGTGTGGCGCGATACTATTCTGCTTGAGAGACGTAGTTGGAAGATTGGGGTTGATTGACGGAGCGCGCGCGCAAGCTACGCGTACTGGATTCAGGAATCAAGCATGACAAGAAAAAACTACAACATCGAATTTCTCTTCAAAGCGCTGGCCGATCGGACCCGACTGCGTCTGATTGGCCTGATTGACGGTTCAGAAGTTTGCGTCTGCTTCTTCGTCGCCGTTCTGAAAGTTAGTCAACCAAAAATATCGCGTCATCTGGCTTATATGCGGCGTGCGGGCATCGTCGCGGCTCGGCGCGAAGGCAAATGGATGCACTACCGGCTGACGGAACCGCCCGACGAGCACGCGGCGCGCATCTTTCGCGAAGTCCGCGCGGCCTTATCTGAACATCCCGAGATGCAACGAGATCGCGAGAAGCTCTTGCAGGTTTGTTGCGCGCCCAAGCTTCCAGTGCCACTGCGTCGCGCGCCAAGACCGTTGAATTTGGCAGCTTAGTAGTGCAACCTTTGACTTGACGTTGAGGACGGTAGCGGGACCGCTAGCGACCGAGTCACCCTTTCGATCTCGGCCTCGTAGTGGTTGAGACCCGGTCGCTACGGCTCCCGGTACTGACCTCAGTTCTCGAGTTGACAGATAAGTCGTCACCTTGACTTTGCCAACTCCGCGCTTAGAATAACTTCGCGACACAGCCCGGGGGAGATGTGGCCGAGTGGCTGAAGGCGGCGGTTTGCTAAACCGTTAAGGGTCAAAAGCCCTTCACAGGTTCGAATCCTGTCATCTCCGCCATTTTTTCAAATAGTCAGTGGTTAGTAATCAGTGGTCAGTAGAACAGTCTTGCTGCTGAAGTTTGATTACTGTTCTACTGGCTATTTTTGTAAGGACCGGTTCAAGACCTGGCAGCGACAACTAACTACTAACCACTGACTATGACTGTTCGCGTTCGTTTTGCTCCATCACCTACCGGTTATTTGCACATCGGCGCCGCGCGCTCGGCGCTCTTCAATTGGTTGTTCGCCCGCAAACTCGGGGGCAATTTCCTCCTCCGCATCGAAGACACCGATCTACAGCGTTCGACGGACGAATCGACGCGGTCAATTATCGAAGGGCTGGAATGGCTGGGACTCGATTACGACGAAGGTGTGATCTTTCAATCCGACAATGCCGACAAGCATCGCGCGGCGGCGAAGAAACTGGTCGAAGAAGGAAAGGCCTATCGCGACTTTACGCCGAAGGAACAACGCGAGGATAAATCCGTCAAGCAGGGTATCGCCGATCGCGCGCGGGCGCATGCCGCCGCAGGCATCGATCATCGCAGCAATCCCTTTCGCGAACTATCAAGGGAAGAATCGGAACGACGAGCGGCTGCGGGAGAGCCTTTCGCGATCCGTTTGAAGGTTGCACTCGAGGGCGTCTCGCGCTTTACCGACATCGTCTACGGCGATCAGGAGCGGGCCCATTCCGAGATTGAAGATCTGGTACTGCTGCGCTCAGATGGCCATCCGCTTTACAACTTGTCCGTGGTGCTCGACGACATCGAGATGGGTATCACGCACGTCATTCGCGGGCAGGATCATCTGACGAACACGCACAAACAGCTTCTGCTTTACCAGGCTTTTGGCGCTGAGATCCCACAGTTCGCCCACCTGCCTCTGATTCTCGCGCCGAACAAGGCGAAACTCTCCAAGCGTAAGCATGGCGAAGTTGTCTCGCTTACTACTTACCGCGATCGTGGGTTTGTGCCCGCGGCGTTTCGAAATTTCCTGGCGCTGCTGGGATGGTCGCCCGACACCAGTCGATATGCTGCTGAGGTAACAGTCGGGAATTCTGAGGGGCAGCCGAACCTTGAGCCTGGAGATGAGATTTTTTCCCAGCAGAGGTTAATTGAACTCTTCTCGCTTGACCGCATCCACAAGTCTCCCGCGGTTTTCAATTTTCAGGAAAACGACCCCCGTCATTGGACCGACGACAAAGCCCTCTGGATGAACGCGGAGTATATCCGCACGATGCCGCTCGCGGAGTTGCTGCCAATGGTAAAAGCTGAACTCCGATCTGAGAAGCTCTGGCGCGAAGAATATGACGAAGATGAAAGTGACTGGTTTGAGAAAACCGTGACCCTGATTCGGCAGCGGTTTTTCACCTTGAAAGACTTTTCATCGCACGGTCGCGCTTACTTTTCGGAAGACTTTGATTTCGAAGAGGCAGCCGTGCGCAAGAACATTCTGAAGGAACCTCGGCTTCAGGAACTGCTGCCGGCGCTGGCCAATCGTCTGGACACAATCGAGCCATTAAACGCCGCTCAGGCTGAAGCAGCCCTGCGCGTCTTCAGCGATGAGGCCGGCGTGAAAGCTGGACTTTTGATCAATGCTTCGCGCACCATGTTGACCGGGCAGGCAGTGGGACCATCGATGTTTGAGGTCTTTGAGATCCTCGGCCGCGAGCGTTCGGTGATGCGCCTGCGCAGCCAGCGTCCGTGGCACGAATTTCAATAGCACCGCGCGCCCTCGCGAGCGGTTCGCTTGAGGAGCTAACTATGGCGAAAAGATTTCTCGTGATCATTTCGATTGTATTGGCGAGCGCAGCTTTGGTGTCGGCGCAAAGTGTGGATTCATCAACTCAGTCGACCCGCACGCGCGTGGTCGCCCCGAAGCCCTCACCCACTCCTAAGACCGTCACCAAATCCACCGACACAGAAGCCGGACCGGCGAGCCAGAAGCGGAGCCCTGCCTCGGGCCAGGTTGCGCCCTCAAGCGCTGTGGTATCGGCTTTCAATAACCTGCTCGATGGAATCAGGCACGCGGATGTGAAAGCGGCGACCGGCGCCTATCAAAACACTCCGCGCCTCGTGTTGTTCAACTACAACGGGACAGTGACCAGAGGTTGGGATCAGTTAAAGCAGAACCGCGAAGCGTCCTATCCGGAAATGAAAGACGTCAAGCTTGATGTAAAAGATCTGCGGGTAACCATGCTGGGCCGCGACGCCGCGTTGATTACCTGCCAGTGGACCCAGTCAATGACCTTCCGCGGAACACCCGAAACCGATAGCGGCCGCATGACGATCGTGTTCCGCAAGGTGGGCAAGGACTGGAAGGCAATTCATTTGCACACCTCGCCTGACCATCCGGATCCTTCGCGGATTCCGCAATCAGAGCAGACGACTACGCCTCCGAAATCGACGCCTTAATTTTGTTTCAGAGCATGAGGTCATCAGTACCGAGAGCGGTAGCGACCGGGTCTCAACGCGCCAACGCGATTCGGGGAGGACAAGATTAGATGGGCTCGCGATGAATAACGTCACAGCGCGAGATCATCCGTGACGAGCTACCCGGTCGCTACCGCTCCCGGTACTGACCTCATCACTGATCGCTCCTAAAAAGTCTCGGGACCCGCGCGATGGCGATGCCGCCCATGACCGCCAGAAACGGAAAGAACTCGACCAGGTAACGGGGCTCGGGATTTTCCATCGACGAAAACAGAATCAATCGCAAAACGATCGCCAGCGAAACCAGCAATAGCCATCGGCGCGCGGCAAAGTTTCGCGAATCCCAAAGCAACCAGGCGCCCGCCAAACCCAACAACGTGTAAATCGCTGTCAAGCCGGCAAACAGCGGCAACCAGATGTGCTGGTGATGTTCGTAATCCAGATCTTCCAGAGGCAAAAGCGTGCCTTCAAATGGCCAATACTGCGAATGTGTATCGAACCACATCGTGCGGGCGCGCTTCAAAGGCAACCAAACATAGTAACGAAACGGGTGGCGCGCGATCCGTTCGCGAGCAATCTGCCCAAACCCAGCGTCAATTTCCGGGGTCATCTCAACCGCCCCGTGATTTTCCGGCTGTGACTGATCAGATTCGTCTGCGTTGCTGTTATCGTTCTCATCGCCCTGATCGCTGCTGTTGTCGTTCTGATCACCCTCGTCACCGCTGTCCTGGGCATTGGCGTTTGAATTCACATTCGCATTCGCAGTCTTTTGCGGAGCCGGGCTCGGCGTTGGCTTGCTTATCGACCGCGCTTTACTGTTGGCTGACCCGGGAACCGGCGTTGGCGTGGACGAAGCCCGAGGAGCCGGTGCTGGGCTCGCCTGAGACTGAGCCGGATTATTAGCGCCCGGCGGATGGTTGTACTTGTCGAGTAACGCCGCGACCTGAGTCTTCTCGTCCGCCGAATCAAACGACGACGCGGGAACATCGTTTATGTCGATGGGCTCAGTGTCGAGCGACCACAGAAACGGGCCGACATAACTTTCGTCGTCCAGCCAACTGCGCACCCATTGATTGTAACCACGCGGCACGAACTCGCCCGGCATCTCGCCGTGAGACGGCGCCAGCGGCTGGAAAAGATGAAAGACGCGCGCGTTGCGAATCGTCCAGGGGACGAGCACGAGCACAAAGGCGAAGGAGAACAAAGTCCCGGCGATCAAGACGCGCGAGAAATATTTGGAGTGCGCCGGCAAAACGAAGTGGCGACGGCGCTTTGAATCTTGGGCCGTTTCAGAAACCTCAACCGAAGATCCAAAGCGGTGTCGCGCTGCGCTTGCCACCGCACTCCAAATCGGCGACGTGATTAGCAGCGTAAATCCGATTGCCGCCGCGAACAATCCACTGTCAGGCCGAAACAAAACGGCCAGGCCTCCGCACAATCCCGCGACCAGCCACCAAAGCAGCGCCCGTTTTAATCCTTTGCGATCTTCCTCCGTGTCCTCTGTGGTGAATCCATTCCGAAATGCCAACGTCGCCGCCAGGCACATGGCCGACACCAGAAACGTTGTCGGCACTTCCGTAAGTATGGTCGCCGCATAAATCGTCGTGAAAGGACAGACCGCGGCTAATGCCAGGGCCGCGATCGCAGTCATTCGTTTTCGCTTTTCGTCCGGCTGCCAATAGAAAGCAAGCAAGGCGACCAGCGCGCAGGTGGCCGTATCAATTAAAGCCTGGACGATGCGAACGGCGCCGTTGTTTGTATGGCCAAAAACCGAATAGATCGAGGCGAGAAAAAGCGGATATCCGGGCAGACGTATGAGCGATGGATCGTAAGGCGCTTCGGTTTCGTGCGAGTAGACGTGCTGCTCGAGTACGTTGCGCGCAATCTGCGCGTACGTTCGGCCGTCGTCGGGTCCATCGTTGGGCCAGCGGTGTGCGACGGTGATACGAAACGCGGCTGCCAGCAAAATCAAAATGACGATAATCCAAAACTCGCGCCGCTTTGACAGTCGAGATAGGGTTAACATTTTTTAAAGAAAGAATCTTGCTGACGCGGTTAATTTCAGACGGAACCAGATAGTTGCAACCCTAAGAATTCAACATTGATGTTTCGAGGCTGCAGGCGTATAAGCGCAGTAGTTGAAACTCCTGCTGTTTCCAAACTGCCAACGGTCGAATTTTCACCGAAGGGGCCTTTCAATGCTATCCCACAAGCGCATCAGTTTACTACTGGCCCTGACTCTCGTCGCTCCTTTGCCGGCGGTCATTGCCGCTACCCTCAGCCGCGGGCAAACCACGTCTCTTGCGTCGCAAAGACCAGCTCAAGCTAAAACCCACAGCCGCGGAGGTTGCGTCTCTTAGAAGACAACAGCCAAAGGAAGAGAGAGAGCTTGAAGACACGATACCCACGCACGTGCCGATAAAGGTCAAAATAAAAGCTGAAAAGGAACAGGTATTCAAGGATCTCAATAACGAACACTGGGTCCGCGACATGGTTATTGAGGTCAAGAACACAGGAACGAAACCGATTTATCTTTTAGAATTACAAATACTCCTGCCGGATACTACGGGGCCCGACGGCAATACAGTTGGCTTTGACCTGCTTTATGGCAGAAGTGATCTCATCTCAATAACCGCACCGCTGAAACCCGAGGATGTTCCTATTAAGCCTGGAGAGACTCATATCTTTACGATTGCGGAAAGATTTGTGAGGGGCTGGGAGAGAATTGTACGCGAAGACAATGTAACCCAGCCAAAGAAAGTGCGGGTAATATTTCAGTTCGTGAACTTTGGCGACGGTACTGGCTTCTGGGGCACCACCGCCGCGCCACTGCCCCACCCTAGGCAGGCAGCAGCAGATCAGCACCATGCACTAATCTGAAAAGAGGTCACCAGAAAGATCCAACACCGAATCTGAGATTGGCTTCACTGAAAACGTCAGTGCGATCTGAATGGTTCAACGGCGGGCCGGCATTTGTGCCGGCAATTTTTTTGTCTACAGAGTCTTCAAGCCGGATCTCGATTGACACGACCCTTGAGCCGGATACTTGTTGTCCCGGGACCTCATGTACCTGGGCTAAGCCAGCTTTGACGCGATGTTATTGTTCAGACATTGACAATCCTAGCATTGACGATATCCCATCAGTCGATTTCCCGGGCTGCACCGATTCGACGGGCATCTGCTCGACGATTATGTACTCCACTCGTTGGTGCGATTTCCCGAATACCGATGGCAAGACCTTCAAGCTTTCTTGTCAGGTTGCAAATGTCCAGCCCTGCGCGGGTTCAAACCCGACGCCGAGTCCAAGTCCCAGCCCTTCGCCTTCTCCGTCGCCGTCGTGCGACCCAAACAGTCCCCACAAACTCAACAACACAAATTGCTCATGCAGACCGGTCGGAGGCGGAACATACGATTGGTTTTGCGCCTGTGAGGACGGCTCTGCGCCGGCAGACTACACAGGTCTCTTCGCCAGCAACCTCGGTTGTGATCCCTTTAAAACTCAGAACAATGGCAGTGACTGTTGTGTCTGTATAGAGCAGAACCATACTTGTAGTTCTGGTTGCCAGTGGAGCACTGCGTATTGCGAGTGTGTGGACTTCATCGGTTCACCGTGTTCGGCAGCAACACCCACCCCGAATCCTGGTTCGGGCGGTGGTGGAGGTGGCAACGTCTTCGGTGGTGGTGGGGGCGGCGGATGTACTGAATACTGGTGGGTCTACTACGAAAACTGGGGTTCAGGCTGGCAGGAGATTTGGCGCAGTTATGCAGGATGCTGGTGAGAACGCGATAAGTTTGGCGCCGAGATTGGGTGGACGAGTTGTGGTTAGTCCGGGGGAGTGTTCTTAAAGGGGTTCACAGTCGTGAGCATCACAGACTGAAGTCTATGCCACATCAAGGTTGCACTTCGACGGTCGCTTTCCGCTCCAGCTTGCCCCAGCCCACCACGGCGCCGCGCACGGCGGTGGTGACCGACTTGACCATCAC
>DATNNY010000689.1:0-10593 GCA_035601635.1 Pyrinomonadaceae bacterium | reverse complement strand
GGTAGTTGCAGTGTTTTTCATTGATCCATCCTCCCCTTACTGCTGCTGCATCCCGCCGGACTGCATGCCGCCGCGGCCGCCGCCCTTCGGCACCGTGATCACCACGGTCCGATTCGTTTGCACCAGATACTTGTTGGCGACGCGTTGCACGTCTTCTTTGGTGACCGCGGAAACTTTGTCGAGCCGCGTATTGATCAGATTGGGATCGCCATAGTAAACAGCGTACTGTCCAATCGAATTCGCGCGGGCCAGAGAACTCTGCAGACCATTGATAAAGTTTCTCCGGGCGCCGTTCCTGGCTTTCTGCAGCTCCCAGTCCGCGATTGGCTCTTTCTGAAGTCGCGCAATCTCCTCATAGACTGCTGCTTCGACATCTTCAGTTTTCACGCCAGGCCGCAAAGTGCCGGTGACAAAAAAGCCACCTACACCGCGATTTTCCTGGGCGCTGCTGTTGATGCTGATAACCATCTCTTTCTCTCTCAGCAGCTTCTGACTGAGACGCGAACTCGATCCGCCGCCACCGCCGCCAAAACCGCCGCCGCCTCCCAAAACATTGGCCAAGACCTGGAGCGCATAGAAGTCCGCGGTGTTCCCGGGCAGAGTTTTGTAGGCGATGGAAACGCGCGTCGCGCGCGCCAGCAAGTCGTCAACTGATGTGCGACGTTCGGCCTTCTGTTCCGGCTCAGTCATATCAACTGGTGGAGGATCGGCCTGGCGCGGAATATTCTCGAAGTACTTCTTGATCGTCGCCAGAGCGTCCGCCGATTTGAAATCGCCAACCAGGGTGAGCACGGCGTTGTTGGGCGCGTAATACATCTTGAAGAAAGCCTGCACGTCGGCAACGGAAGCCGCATTCAGGTCGGCCATCGACCCAATCGTGTCGTGCTTATAAGCAAAGTTGTCGTACATCAGCGCCTGCTGAATTTCTCCGCTCTTGCCATAGGGCGCGTTGTCCAGGCCAATCCGGCGCTCCTCCTGCACCACGTTGCGCTGGTTGTCCAGGTTCTCCTGGTTCACCGCCAGGCTGCGCATGCGATCTGACTCGAGATAGAGCGCCAGCTCGAGCTGATTTGACGGCAGGGCTTCGAAATAGTTGGTGCGGTCTTCGTTGGTGGTGCCGTTCATCGTGCCGCCGTTGTTTTGGATGAGCATGAAATGCTCTGACTTGCCCACGTTCTCGGAACCCTGGAACATCATGTGTTCGAAGAGATGAGCAAACCCAGTGCGGCCTTCGCGTTCGTTGCGCGAGCCGACGTTGTAGGTGACGTTTACGGCAATGACCGGGGTGTTGTGATCTTCGACGGTGATCACGCGCAGGCCGTTGGCCAGCCGCGTCTCTTTCAGATCAACGTGAACGCCGCGGCCGGTCTGGGCCGTCACGCCGCCGGCCAACGCGAAGAGGACCGTCGCGCTGAGAAACTTCTGATGCAGTCTCATAGATTAACTCCTGGTTAGAATCGAGCAGCAGAACTGCGGATTGTTTGATTTACAACGATGCGGCCTTTACCGAGGACTTACTTCGAAGCTTTTGTCGGAAAGCGAAACTAAAACTGAATCTAGCCTTGACTGCGCGGCCTGTCAAGCAGGCGAGTGAATCCCAGTCTCAAGCTCTAAGAAACGCTGATCGTTCGTTGGCGGTTACGTTAAATTTGACGAGCGGCTAGGTATGTCTGCGCAGAGGGCTCCGGGTGCATTAAATTGAGCCCTCCCTGACGGTCGGGCTAGTGCCCCGCGTCACGACCCGACGGTAGCGATACACGATTACCCCAGTACCCAGGTGTCGATAAGGGCGAACGATGAGATCGAATTACCCGAGAGCCTCATGCCTGGGTTTCTGTTCATTATTCGCCAGGCAATGATGTTGCTTCTCAACTCTTCCTTAGTGTTTGTCCTGTTTACGCAACAGAAAGAACTATATTGACGGAATCAAATATGCGAGTATAGTGACCCTAGTAATCGGCTCCCTTACCCCACGTCACCAGATGTCTCGGTAGTCAGCCTCGGTAAATAATTCGCAACCAAGACTTCTCAATCGCCACTCTCGGTTGAGTGAACTAGGAGATCCTTATGATTGCTAAACCGCAAAAACAGTTGATTGTCTTGATCGGGCTTATCGGGTTTGCCTTCCTCGGCTTAAGCACGTTGACTCTTGTTAAAACCGTAAGAAGCCAGGAACCCACTCCGCCGGTTACTTACGCCGACGATGCGGAGGCAATTAGAAAAGGCGGACTGAGGGAAGCCGCGCGTATTAGAGGCCACTATGTTGGGTTCAGGACGACAAGCTATTTTCTCAAGTATGACCTCGAGTCTCTGGCCGCGCATAGCGGCAACATCATCATCGGCAGCCCGATCGATAATACGGTCCATTTGAGCGCTAATGGTCAACTGATCACGACCTGGTATCGAATCAAAATCCGGCAGGCGTTGAAGGGCAAGCTGCAGCCAAACGAAACCGTAACTGTTAGTTTGCCGGGCGGCAAACTGACCTTTGAAGATGGTACCTCCGCTGAGATTAAGACACCGGACTTGGAAGGAATGCAGAACGACCGGAAATATGTTCTGTTCCTGAGCCCTATGTTGGCGGTGGACGGTACTTTTACCGTACTCGGAGGAAGCCAAGGACTGTTTGAAATCGAAAACAAGACGAATCTAATCAAGCCAAATGGTCATCCTCTTGATCCGGTCCGCAAACACAAAGACCAAGCTGGCGATGCCTTTTTGAAAGAAATCAGAGCAGCAGTAAAGAAGTACCCTGAAGCGACAACCTGCTGCAACTAAGACGAGGTTAGTTCCAACATGATTTGTAGAAAGGATCGACATGATAAGAGAACTCCCACAGCTCAAAAGCATAAAGTCATTGCTGCTTCTCACGGCTATAGTGGTCAGTCTAGGCGCTGGGACGATTACATTCCTCCGAGCCCAGCAATGTGCTAATCGGACGCAATTTCCCTTAGCACCCGCTCTAAAAAACAAGACACCCGATGCCAATGGCATCATACACATCACATACAGCTTTGCTGATTCAAATATCCCTGCTAACAGCCAAGTTGCGATTGGTTTGGCAATAGGCCAATGGAATAATTTCAGTAGCTCCACTAAGGTCAGGTTTGACTTAGCGCCCAGTGGTTCTGCAGGAGACTTGCAGTTTGCGCCGAGTGACGATACCCGCTTAACTTTTGGCTGCATCGCTCATGATTCAAGTACGCATATAGTCAATTACAGTCGAGCATGGTCAGAGAGAGCGGCAGACAATTCTAATGCCGGCGCGGCATTTGTAGCCCACGAAATAGGTCACTTCCTCGGTCTGGACGAGGCCGGCGAGAGTCCTTCACCTCCGACGATAATGAATAACCCGCATGTAGATCCCGACCACACCACCTGTCAAAACGCCACAATGCCAACGAATACCGTTCAAGCTGGCGACGCGACCGCCGCACGCGGATGTATTCAGGCGGAGAGACCAACACCCACGCCGACCCCGGCACCCACACCGGACTTGTGTACTAGCCATTGTTCCGATCTTGAAGCATTTGGTCAGACGTGTTTTGGAGACGCAAACATCTGCGCGTATCCAGACAGTAATGGTTGTTCGCCGGATCAAACCAATATCAACGGGTGTTGTTGTGCCGCGGAAACTCCGATTCTTATCGACATCTTAGGTAACGGGTTCAGCCTCACGGACGCCGCTAATGGAGTCAGCTTCGACCTTGATAGCAACGGGATCGCCGAACATCTTTCGTGGACTGCGATGAATTCTGACGACGCGTGGCTGGCGCTCGACCGAAATGGAAACGGCACAATCGATAATGGGACTGAGCTGTTTGGCAACCACACAGCTCAGCCACAACCGCCGCCAGGCGTTGCTCGCAATGGATTCCTGGCGCTCGCCGAATTCGACAACCCAGCGAATGGCGGCAATGGTGACGGAGAAATTGACGAACACGACGCCATCTTCTCCAGCTTGCGCCTGTGGCAGGACACGAATCACAACGGCATCTCTGAGCCGAATGAATTACACACGTTGCCTTCGCTCAATATTGAATCGATTTCACTGGACCATACAGAGTCTAAACGGACCGATCACTACGGAAATCACTTTCGTTATCGAGCGAAAGTCGACGACGCGAAGCATACCCATGTCGGACGCTGGGCCTGGGATGTGGTCCTGCTGAGCAGGTGACAGCGGAACAAACTGAAATCAGTAGAACACTCAAACACCACCGGCTCTAGCGGAATTGTGGATTTAGAACTGAGCCCTCCCTGACGGTCGGGCTACTGCCCCGAGTCCATGCCCGCTGTTCTGACTTTTCGCTGTTAATCAGCCAACGCGAATCTGCCTTCCCGCCATCCAAGACGACGCCCAAGGTTGCTCTCGCCCGCACTGGCGAGCGAATATACGTAGAATTATGATGCTTGTCATTGAACCGATCGCCGCTATGCTTAGACCCAGTTTTCTCTCCTGTCGCCTTTCCGAGATCCCGAATTTGAGGTCTCGAGTCGCCGCGCTGGCAGTTGTTCTTTGCTTTTTCGGAATCACGGCGCGGGCCCAAACTCCAACCGTTCCCGGTTCTCGCTACGATGTAACCAACTATCGGATCGAGGTCCAGTTGAATCCGGCCGAACATACTTTGCGCGCGGGCGCAGACGTCACGTTCATGCCTCTGGACGCCACGCGTTCGATTGTCTTCGAGTTGAACGGTTCGCTGCACGTGGACAGCGTCGAGAAGGACGGCAAGGCGCTGACTGGCTTTGTGCAGGATTCGGTGGGCGCCGGCGCGGTCGGTCCGAATGTGCGAATCGATCTCGGCCAGGTCGTGCAGCCGGGTTCTCCGGTGACGATTCGGGTTCGTTGGAGCGGTGCTTTGACTTCTCCTGAAGGCGGGCCGCTGGCGACCAAGAGATTGGCGTATGTGGGTCCCGAAGGTTCTTACCTGATGTATGCCTCGCGCTGGTTTCCGTTCCACGACTATGCGGCGGATCGAGCTACGGCCGATATCACTGTGATCGTGCCCACGGGCATGCAGGTCGGCGGGATTAGCGACGAACCGGTTAATCCGCAGGTTGATAAGACCGGCACCACGCGCTTTCGATTCGTCAACAAACAACCAGTGCTGATCGGAAACTTCGTAGCTGGTCAATATGTGGTCAAATCGCTGCGCATGGGTAAGTACGAGTTGCAGTTCTTTGTTAAGCCGGGCAGTGAGAATCGGATCAGTAACTATGGCGAACTAATGGGCCACGCGCTGGAGTTCTATACGAATGAATATGGATCGCCGGCGTTCGGATCGCGTATCGTAATTGCGCAAACCGATGATGACACGATTGAGGCTTATTCGGGGCCGGGCATGCTTTTCCTGGCTTCGAAGTTCTTCGATACGGCCAAGCCTGCGGAAGAGCGCCTGACCCGCGAAGTCGCTTACCAATGGTGGGGTCAGACGGTGGGGCTGAAGTCTTTCGACGATGCGTGGATTTCGCAGGGTCTGGCCGAGTGGAGCGCGTTCGCCCTGCGCGAATCGGCGCTGAATGGGGCCCGGCTTGACGCCGTGCAGCGCGAAGAGCAGGAACGCGCGCTGACCTTTGAACAGACTGCGTCCATCGTGCGGGCGCCGTCGGCCCTCGACGATCAATCCTCGGCTTACCAGTCGATCGTCTTCTACAAGGGCGCGATGGTCTTTCGCATGTTGCGCGAGACGTTGGGTAAGGATCAGTTCAGTCAACTAATGCGAAAGTTCCTCGAACAATACCGGAACAAGAGCGCCTCGATTGACGACTTCGAGCGACTGGCGACTCAGGTGGCCGGGCGGAACATGCGCTACTTTTTCGCGCAATGGGTCGAAGGGACGGGCGTGCCTGAATTCAGCATTGACTATCAGATCATTCGCACCCGTGCAGGAAAGTTCCGCACTCGCGGAACAGTGCGGCAAAATCTCGAGAACCTGAACCTGCCGGTCGAGTTGACCCTGCATTCAGAGGGTGACTCGCAAACGAAAGTTTTGTTTCTGGCTGGCCGCAGTGAAGATTTTGATTTCGAGTCAAACGGCCAGCCCATCAATGCCGAAGTCGATCCGAACGACAAGATTTTGCGGCTGTCCGACGATTTGAAGATTTCGATCGTGGCGCGTCGCGGTATCGAATTGTTCAAGGAAGGCCAGTATGCCGAGGCGCAGCAGCAATTGGAAGCGGCGCTCAAGCTAGATCGTAGCAACGCCTGGATTTATTACAATCTGGGTCTCGTTTATTTCGAACAGAAGAACTGGCAACTGGCGTTGGACAATTTTCAGGCGGCCATCGACGCGAGCAGCAGCAAGGCTGCCTGGATCGAAACGTGGGCCCACATCAAACGCGGCAACGCCTACGACGCCAAGGGCGATCGCCCCAAAGCTGTCTATGAATACAACAAAGCGCTGCAGTCCGGCAGCGACTATGACAATGCGCAGGCCACCGCGAAGAAGTTCATCAACTCTCCGTTCGATCCCAAAGCTGCGGCCGAGCAGGCACAGAACGCCCCCGGCGGATTCTAGCTGCCAACACGCGGCTTTCCAACCAGGTTCATTTAGCGCGACTGTCCGTCGGACGCGATCACTGGGCGAACCACTCAATGAGCCTGCGAAGCAGGCGGCAGAATTTAGCCCAGGGCAAGCGTAGCGGAACGAAGTGGAGCGAAGCGCAGCCCTGGGTACCGTCCATACGGGACATTCAAGCCCGCTTTAACGGGCGACAGAGGACAAGCCATTCTGTCGCCCGCTAAAGCGGGCTTTAAAGTTTGTTTGTGTCCAAACCCAGGGTTCCGCTCGCTTTGCTCGCTCCACCCTGGGCTAAACTCTGCCGCCTGCTTCGCAGGCTTGGCGAGTGCTTGACTCTGAACTTCTGTTAGGCAAAGGTAGACCCTTCATTGAATCCAACTCTCGGTATGAAGCGAGAACCTTCAAATCCAAAACCTCGCCAGCTAAAACCTGAGCAAGCCGCGGCGGCGCACACGCTTGACTGTCATCTCTCTGTTACTGCCGGCCCGGGCTCAGGCAAGACCTTCGTTCTGGTCGAACGCTATCTGGAGATCCTGCGGACAAAGAAAGTTTCCGTTGACAACATCGTCGCCATCACCTTTACGAACCGCGCCGCGAACGAAATGCGCCAGCGAGTGCGCCGGAAGATCGACACGCTGTTAAGCGAAACTTCCGGTAGTGAACGGCAAACCTGGCTGCGTCACAAGCGGGCCCTCGAAGGCGCGGTCATCACGACGATCCACGGTTTCTGTTCGCGTCTGCTGCACGAATTTCCCGTCGAAGCCAATATTGATCCGCAATTCATGCTGCTCGACGAGCATCAGGCCGCAATGCTGCTCGAGGCGGTGGTCGAAGAATCGCTGGCCGACGCCATTCATCATGAGAACGAAAAGATAATCCAGTTAGCTCAGGGCACCAGCCGCGCGGCACTGGCGACGGCGCTGGTGGAACTTCATCGTAAGTATCGCGGCGAAGGTTTGTCGCCGGCAGCTATTGAAAAACTGACCAGCGCGAATCACTCTTCGGAAGCGGATTATTTTGCGGCCCTGAAGGAACTTGACGCGCACATGTCGGTTCTGTTGTCCGCGGGCAAGCTGTCCAAAGGAGCGGCTGAAAAGCGAGACAGGGCCGCGCTCGAGTGGCCGCGACTGCGCGCAATCCTCGAGCAACCGCCCACCGAAAAGAGCATTGGGATCTATTGTCAGGCGATTGAAGATTTCCGCGAAACACGACTGAACAAAGGCAGTCATCCGGTGATCGAGCGGTTGGACGAATCGCTTTGGGGAATTGATTCGTCAACCAGTGAACGACTGCGGGGTCGCGTGCCTACGATAGGTTTTGATCTGCTTGCCAAAGATTACTCGCTGGCGTTGCTCCAGGTCCTGCGCGACGTCGATCGCCGTCTGAATAGTGAAAAGCAACGGCTCTCAGTCCTCGACTTCGACGATCTGCAAGTGCGAGCCTTGAAACTTTTGCAATTGCCGGAAGTGATTAGTCGCGTCACTGAGCGTTATCAATTCTTTCTCATCGACGAATTTCAGGACACCAACAGCTTGCAGCGCGATCTGCTGAGCAGACTGGCGCTGGTACGCGGGGCCAATCTGTTTATTGTTGGCGATCGCAAGCAATCGATCTACGGCTTTCGCGGCGCCGACGTCGATGTCTTTACCGAGATGACCGCGGCGATTGAAAATCGCGGAGGCGCGCAGCAGCCTTTGCACCTGAATTTTCGTAGCCAGCAGCCCCTGATTGAATGCTTCAATTTTCTGTTCGCCAGAATTTTTCAGGCGCGTAACGAAGTGCCGGAAGCCTCGCTGGGCCAACTTGGCTATGTCAATCATGAGCCCAGCCAGGCCGAGCGTGGCGCTGAACACGAACCGCCGCTGGTTGAGTTGCTGATCAGTGCTCTGCCCGAAGACAACGGGGCCCACACCGCTTCTGAAAATCAAAGTGAGGAAGAACCGGATCCGCTGGGAGCACAGGAGCGCGACGCCGAACAGATCGCCGCGCGCATTAGAACGCTCGTGAGTGGCGCAGACTTCAGTCTGTGGAACCAAGCCTCGCCAGACCCAAATCCCGGCGCCTTCAACTATGGCGACATCGCCATTCTCTTGCGCGCTTTCACCGGTCTGTGGACTTACGAGAGTGCGTTGCGCCGCGCCGGCATCCCTTACTTGACCGTACAGGGAAAAGGTTTCTATCAGCGTGAAGAGATCACCGATCTGATTCAACTGCTGCGCTTTCTTGATAACACCACCGACGAGTTGGCACTGGCCGCTGTGCTGCGCTCGCCGCTGGGCGGAATTTCCGATAACGCTCTGCTGGCGCTGCGTTGCGCGCCGCGGATCGGCGATCAAGAAGGTCTGGATCGGCTGCACCGCCGCAATCTGCTGCGGGCGCTGCGGCTGCGCGGGGAAATTCAATTCATCGACGAAGATGATCAGGTCGCCCTTGATCGGATCGCCTCGCTGCTGGACTCGCTGATCCCGCGGCGAAATCGTTACAGCATTGCTGAGCTCTTGCGCTATGCGGTTTCGGCCTCGGAATTCACGACGGTGATCGCGGCGAACTTTGATGGCGCGCAACGCGTCGCCAATGTTGAAAAACTTTTCCGTTTGGCTGAGCAGTTCGATAAATCCGGCCATCTGATTCGCGACTTTGTGCGCTTTGTCGAGGAATTCGAAGCCATTGGCGGGCGCGAAGGCGAAGGCCAAATGGACGAGTCAGCCAACGTCGTGCGCTTGATGACAATCCACCAGGCTAAAGGTCTGGAGTTCCCAGTCGTGATCATTCCGGATCTGCATCGTGATCCGGCGCGGCGCGAAAACCAGTTCATCCTTGATCGGCATAAGGGCATGACCGTGCGAATACCGGATGGGCGCGGCCAGACTGTGCGCGGCGCGCTCTTCAATGAATTGCGTCAGCGTAATCGCTGGCGCGAAGAGTTTGAAGGCATGCGTTTGCTGTATGTCGCAGCGACGCGGGCCGAGGATCGCCTGATCTTTTCCGGCGCAGTGGAGCAGAGAGATCTGAAGAATCTAACCAGGACGCCGAAGGAACAATGGTTGGCGTGGATCTGGCAGGCACTTGAGTTGGACGAATTTGCGCAGAGCGGGGTGCTGAAGTTTGACGAGACCGTGCAGATCAAGGTCACTGTCGATCGTGAGCGCCAGGGCCTGTGGTCGTTGAGACCGACTCCTCCTGCAACTGAATCAGGCGAAACGGAAGCTATCGATCTTTCGCGCCCGTTCGCAGAGCTATTTCCTTTGTTGCAGGAGGTGCCACCTGAGCCCGGGCAAATGCTGAGGCGCGTTAGCGTGACGCAACTGATAAATTTTCAGCGCTGCGCGCGGCAATATTACTTTGATCGAACTTTGAGAGCGCCGGGCAAGGAAGAGCGCGCCGTCTGGAACGACGCCGAAGCTCCTGAGCCGCCCGCCAATCTTACCGCCACCTTGAAAGGCGCCGTGATTCACCGCTTCTGCGAAACTTTTTGTGAGGGCGACGATGCTGAAACGCGCTTGCGGGCCAGCTTTGATGACATCGTGGCACAGCGGCAGGCGGAACTTGCCGGCCGCGCTTTCGAGATTGAGCCGGCCGAGGCCGTGCGCGATCTGCTGCCTCTGGCGCAAAACTACCTGGCGAGCGACGTATTTCGGCGCGTGACCGCAGCGCATCGATTCACGGGCGAGTCAGACTCGAAATTTGAAATCGGGAATCCGAATTCTTCGTCGCCGGGTCTCTGGAGCGAGTTACGCTTTCGGCTGCGCCGGCCCGCGGGAATTCTCACCGGAACGATCGACAAGTTATTGATCACTCCCAGCAGCGATGGCGAAGGCTTTGATGTTGAGATAATTGATTTCAAGACCAACCGGTTTAGCAAGATTTCGCACCCGGACCCGCCGCACTCGCAAACCGCCGCTGTTGCTGCGGCCCCACTTTTGCCGGCTGCGAAGCCGATCGCGACCCAAAGAGGTGCGGCACGGTCGCAACCCGCACAGGCCCTCTTTGACTTCGATACCGTTGTCGAAGAATCGTTTACCAATCCGGTCACGACCGCGCAGCTCCAATCTTCAGAGTCTGAGCCTTC
>DATNNY010000688.1:0-10714 GCA_035601635.1 Pyrinomonadaceae bacterium | reverse complement strand
GTCGCCAACAAGTATCTGGTGCAAACGAATCGGACCGTGGTGATCACGGTGCCGAAGGGCGGCGGCCGCGGCGGCATGCAGTCCGGCGGGATGCAGCAGCAGTAAGGGGAGGATGGATCAATGAAAAACACTGCAACTACCAAAATGAAATTACTAACAGCGGTGATGGCCATCGCTTCTTTTGCCACGACGGTTGGCGCGCAGGGCACGCTGGCCCCGCAAACCGGAACCATGAAAGGCGCCGTGCTCAAAGGCCGCGCGCCGGTAAACAAAACTCTCCTGAGGGTCAAGTTGCCCAAAGCCCAGGAAGCCACGCTCAAGAATGGTTTGCGCGTAGTGGTGCTGGAAAATCATCGCGTGCCCACCTTCTCGATGGAGATGGTCTTGATGAACGGAGGACTTTCGGATCCTGCGGACATGCACGGACTGGCGGGAGCCACCGCGGCTCTTTTACGTGAAGGCACGGCCAAACACACCAGCCGCGAGTTGGCTGAACAACTGGACACGATCGGGGCGACGATCGGAGCCAACTCTGGCCTGTCGTCGTTTACGACCAGTGTTACCGCTGCCGGTCTGTTGGAAAACTTCGATCAGGTCCTCGACCTGTTCAGCGAAGTGGTCCGCACGCCAAAGTTCCCGACTGAGGAAGTCGAGCGGTACAAATCACGCACCATCTCGGCCCAGGGACAGATTCGCGGACAGGCGGCTTTTCTGGCGCTAGAGCGCCTGAACCAGGCGATCTATGGAACTCATCCGGCTTCGCTGGTCTTGCCGCCCGCCGAAGGCATCAAGAAAATCACACCGGCGGACCTGACGCGTTTTCACGATGAAATCTACGTTCCCAACAATGCGATGCTCGCGATTGTCGGCGACGTGACGCTCAAAGAAATTCTGCCCAAACTTGAAACAGCTTTCGGCGCTTGGAAGCAGGGCAATGCGCCGGCGACGGTCATTCCCGCGGTGCCGGCCCAGTCGGCCGCGAAGATTTATCTGATCAATCGCCCCGGCTCAGTCCAGACGGTTTTCCAGATTGGCGCGCTGGGAATTGAACGCACCGATCCGGATTACGCGGCGCTGGCGGTGATGAATCGGATCCTGGGCGGGGGCGGTTCTTCGCGGCTGTTCCTGAACATTCGTGAGGACAAGAGCTATGCGTATTCGGTCGGCAGCAACTTCAGCAGCTCGAAGTATCGCGGCACGTTCGTGGCCAACGCTCCGGTCCGCACCGATGCGACCGAAGGCGCTTTGCGCGAGTTCATGAATGAGTTCAATCGCATCCGCAACGAAAAAGTCTCAGCCAACGAGTTGGAAAACGCCAAGCGTTCGATCGTAGGCGGCTTTGCGCTCTCGCTGGAAAACCCGGGACAACTGTTGCAGAACATCATCACGCAGAAACTCTACAGCATGCCGGCCAACTACTGGGACACTTACCCACAGAAGGTCGAATCGATTACCGCCGACGACGTCCAGCGCGTCGCGCAGAAATACATCGACCTGGGTCATCTGCAAATCGTAGCGGTAGGCGATGCGACGAAAACCCGCGAAGTCCTGGCCAAGTTCGGCACCGTTATCGAGTACGACGGCGACGGCAAGCCCATGCGCACAGCGTCAACCTCGGGGCAGTAGCCCCAACCGTGAAGGAGGGCGCATCGGATCGGGGCAGTAGCCCGACCGTCAGGGAGGGCTTACCACTCAAGACAACAACACCCGCAAGCTCGCAAGAGCCTGCGGGTGTTTGAGTATTCAGTTAGATCATTCGTCAGTGGCTTACCAGGAAGACATCCCAGGCCCAGCGTCCTATATGTGAGTGCCTGGCGTCATCCACCTTCGCGCGATAGCGAAACTGATTGCCGTATTGGTCGGTTCGCTTCGACTCTTTGTAATCGAGCGAAATCGATTCAACGTTGAGCGAAGGCAAGGTGTGCAACTCGTTCGATTCAGAAATGCCGTTGTGATTCGTGTCTTGCCAGAGACGCAATGAAGAGAACATGGCATCGTTCTGGTCGATCGCTCCGTCGCCGTTGCCGCCCCTCGCCGGTTTGTCGAACTCGGCCAGCGCCAGAAAACCGTTAGGATTAGAAGATGGTGGTTGTGAAGTGAAATTGCCAAACAACTCCGTGCCG
Organism: Pyrinomonadaceae bacterium; assembly: GCA_035601635.1. Taxonomy (GTDB): domain Bacteria; phylum Acidobacteriota; class Blastocatellia; order Pyrinomonadales; family Pyrinomonadaceae; genus UBA11740. The sequence continues at coordinate 8,591 of DATNNY010000688.1, read as the reverse complement.
TTGTCGATAATTCCATTACCATTTCGATCGAGGACAAGAAAAGCGTCATCAGATCCGGCGGCAGTCCAGGCCAGTCCTTCCTTGACGCCGTCTGAGTTGAGGTCAAAGGAGACTCCGTTTTCTACATTTGTCAGGTGAAAACCATTGCCTGTTACGTCAACTATGATTGGACTCATATCACATACGGCTTGAGTGGAAGTGCACTTGCACTTACGCTGGCACCAAATTTGAGCGCCCTGCTCGCAATCAGCGGCTTTGGCTCCACTCAAGCAGTCGCAGTTGCCCGTCGAGGGATTCCAAACTTGCAGGATGTTTCCACAATCAGGCGTCGGAGCCGGCGTCGGGGTTGGCGTTGGGGTTGGTGTCGGCGTTGGAGCGGCGACGGTTAAGGTAGCTTGCTTTGGCGTTGGTGGAGTAATGGTTATGTTAATGCCTTGAGGCACACTAGATAAACTGTCCAGTGTCACCTGGTAGGCAACGCTGCCAGCTCCGGTATTCTCATTGCTCACGGTGAATTGAACTTGTGTCGTTGTGGAAAGGCCGCCGCCCTGTAGTGTGGCGCTACGATTAGTTCCTTTAGAATAAGTTATGCCAGTGTTTGAAAGTTCGGCCAGCGAAAAATTAGCAACTATGCCGACATCCGGTACCGTCTCTGTCGTCGCAATAGAAATTGTTAGCTGAGAGGTTGGCCCAGCTGTCGGTGACTGAACGTTCGTCACAGTTGAAGGAATGAAACTGGCGGCACCGAGAAAAACTTGCATGGGTGGCGGGTCGTCTAATAATCGAGCCCGGTGTGGGATGTTGCTGAAAGTTAAAGCAGTAAGGACAAAAAGAAGTGTCAGGGCGAAGATTCCTAACCTCATGTGAGTTCCTTTCGATTGGGCCAAAGACATAACCCCCTAAACGGACTCTTAGGGCACCGTCTAGCCATGATTTCTTTGTACCTTGAATGGGCTGGGTCCCCGCAGACGAAGAAGGACTACGTCATACGCTGTCCCAATCTTTCTATGATTCGCTCCGTAGACATCAGCTTCATACCGGAACAGGTTGCCCCATTGATCGCGGCGCCTGGATTCTCGATGCTCCAGCGAGAGTGCTTCGACTCCGTAGGCGGCCAACGTGTGCAACTCGTTCGCCTCCGAGACACCGTTGTGATTCGTGTCCTGCCATAGGCGCAGTTTCGAAAAGAACGCATCCCTTCCATCAATCAGGCCGTCACCATTTCCGCCACGTTCTGATGAATCGTAATAAGCGAGGCCGAGAAAACCGTTGGCTTCGCTCGATGACGGTAGCTGTGGGGAGAAATTGCCCCACAGTTCATAACCATTATCCACCGCCCCGTTTTCATTCCGGTCTAGAAAAAGAAAAGCCGCGCTGGAGTTGGCCACTGTCCACGACACTCGCTCTTGCTTTGTCCCGCCACTAGTATCGAGGTCGAAGTTGACGCCGTTTTGGGCGTCGGTAAATTCGATTCCCTTACCAGAGAAATCGATCAACAGAACGCTGTACTGACACGTGCAATTATCCGGGTGCTCGTACCCCCCAAAACCGCAATCCATTGGCCTACAAATCTTTGCAAATTTATCAGGGGTCTCTTGGCTTGAACCTCTGCGCAAACCGATAAGGTCGGCGGCACCAATTCCGAACACCATCACCAGCAACGTGATTGTGATTGTTTTTATACGCATAGGAATTTAGTCTCCAGAAAGAAAGGCTGAACGCTGCTCCTATTTTAAAGGACAGGAGAAAGCACTACGTCAGGCGGTCCCAATCTTTTGTGATTCGAAAGAATTATGATCTTTTTCATTTCTGACTCCCGAGGACCAACAGAAGGTAATGTGGTCTCCCGTCAATGCAAGGACGGTAGTAGTCATTAGTGGGGGCGGTCAATTGGAAAGACTAGTCCAAAGTGGCTATTCTTTGGCCGAACTGGCTAAAACCTAAAAGAGACTACCAAATCGAAGGAGATTCTTGGCTGCGAGCCCTGTATTGAGTTGGCGATAATCCACACTCCTCCTTAAAGTCGCGCGCGAAATGACTGTTGCTACTGATCCCCACGTGATGCATAATTCTTTTACGCTCAGCAACGTAGTACGCAAAAGCACACGTGCTTTTTCCAAGCGTGCGTCTTTTCGGTATTGCCCGACAGTCTGACCTGTCTCGGCTTTAAATAAGTGTCGCAAACGTGACGAAGAGAGATTTATGGGGAGCGCTAAGTCGTTTGAATTCAAACGAGTTGCTGGATCTTTCTCAATTGTTGAGATGATAAATTGTATTCTTTGATCCATGGAGGTCTCCTCTGGGACTGAAAACGCTTACTACCGAGACATCCGGGATGGGAGGGTAGTGAGTGAGTTAGTGAAGCAACTATACTCCCTCGGTCGGGTTCGTCAAGCACAATCGTTCAGGGCTAGCAAGTGAGGCGAACAGAAAGGAACGGCTCCAAGCAAGTACCATTACAAGCAGTATCTTGACTGGCACGAAGAGGTCCTAAGACTTCAAGTACATGACCGAGTACTACACGCGGATCTCGGACCATAGATCAGATTGGTGACGGCGTGGGAGCGCTCGCAGTCGCAAACCCGGGCCCGATCTTGTCGTCGAGTCCTTCCAGCGAACCATTGACCTTCTTATAAACCGTTTCAATCACTGCACGTCGCGCCGGATCGGGAGCGCCGGCAACGTAGCTCTTGATGTAATAGAGCAGCGCCTGATCGTTCTTGCCGGTCGCTTCGAGCGCGCCACCCAGATGCCACAGCGCCGCCCGCCACAACGGCGTGCCTTCGGGTGCGGCGTTGACAGCGCGCCGCAGACGGGCCACTGCGTCGTTCGCTTTATCCAGTTTGAAAAGCGCCACGCCGGCGAGATCTTCGATGCGTCCACGCAGTAGTCCTGACAGAGCGGCGCGCGGCGCTTCGGGAATCTGCGGCGTGCCGCCCTGGGCCAACGCGCGCGCGCGAATGTCGCTGTATTCGCCAGGCTGCACGGCGAGGGTGGCGTTCGGCACGCTCAACGCGGCTTCGACGCCGCTGGTGGCCTGATCCATTAAGTCGATCGCCGTCTCCAACCCTACGCCCTTGCTCAGGAATTTTTCGGCTACGTAAATTTGACGGAAAGTGCGCATGGCATCATTACCGGCGGTGAAGTCTTTGGCCATGGCCGCCAGATCGTCTTCGTTAGGCATGCCGGCTGCCGGCTGATTCAAAGCTGTGTTCAGGGCCAGCAGCGCCTTGAGCATGTTTGCATTCGCATCCGTGTCGGCTGGCTTTGATTGAAAGATCACCGCGCGACGCTCGGGACCTAACAACTCAATAAAACCGGCCGCCCGCGCGGCATTACGACCGGCGAGCATGGTCTCGATTTGTCCGCCCTTCAAAGAAAAGGTGTGCGCGAGCTCGGCGGCAGCGTCGTCATACAACCCAATCGCCGCGAGCATGTTGGCCAATTCATAATCAATCGTCGGAAAGCGGCTGTACTGCCGTACGAAGCGCAGTGATCGTTCAGCCTCCTGCGCACGATTGTTCGCGATCAGCGCGCGCGCCAAAGCAATCTGGCCCCAGGGATATCTGGGCTCGAGATTGACTGCCATGTTGGCCAATTCAAGTCCGCGGCCCGAATCGTGCGCCACAAACCAGTAGGCTGCGCCCACCAGCAACTGAAGGTTGGGCGCCTGCTCCTGCTCTTTTAGGGCAGCGCTGAGTTCAGCCTCGGCCTCGGTTGTTTTGCCCAGCTCAAGCAGCGCCACCACGACACCCGCGTGGGCCGCGTTGTTCTTCGGATCAGTTTGTAACTGCTCGCGGTATAGCGCCAACGCCTCTTCAAACTTACCGGCGGCGCGTTTCAGATCGGCTAGTGCGATCCTGGGGCTGGCCCACTTTGGCTCGAGCGCCAGCGCGCGCGCGAATTCTGTCTCGGCATCGTCGAGACGCAACGCGATATGCCGGGCCTCGCCGAGCGCTTGATGCGCAACCGCAGAGTCCGCTCCGTTTTGCGTAGCCAACTCAGCCAGCCGGGTCGCTTCATTTACATCTTCGATCAAGAGATAAAATCCGGCGACCGCTGCCAGGCGTTTCGGATTTAGCTTGGCGAGTGCCTCTGCCTGATGGGCCGATTCGATCGCCGCCGCTCTTTGGCCGCGCAGGAAAAGGTTGGCGGGAATGCGCGCGATAACTTCCGTGAACAAGCGATCCGGCATGTCGGCAGGGGCCTCGGAGATCGCCAAACGGAATTGCTGCAAGCCGCCGTCAACATCTCCCGCTTGCAACTTCTGATCGCCCAGCAGGGCGTGCGCCACCACGATTAGCTCGCCGGCTCTCGGCGCCGCCACAGACTGTGGATGCGCTGCGATGAAAGCCTTCAACGCGTCGATTCTTTTGTCAGGCGGCAAAGCTAACGCAACTTCGACGGCTTCTTTTTCGTCGTCGGGATTAGCCGGCGTGGTAATTGTCGTCTTGCGATCCGTCGATCGAACCGGTGTTGTCGAACTATCCGCGCGCGCTTCACTCGTGCTGTTTGTGGCGGCGGGTGAAGCTTGCGCCGCTGGGCTTTCAACCGGGGTCGCGTTCTTCTCGACGATAGCCGCAGGGCTCTCAGTTGTTCGCGGCGAGGCGTTGGGCGATGCCGTAGCAGGCACTGCGATTGGCGTTGCAACTGCCGGGGTTTCCGCAGGTTGAGTTTGCGGCGACGCCGAGGCCTCGGGTGTTGCGGACGGTTGCGGAGACGCATTCGCGAGCGCAACGGTAGCCGTGGGTTCTGCTTTCGGTGGTTCAGTCGGCTGCGCTTTTGGTGTTTCAGTTGGCAACGCGTTCGGCGTTTCAGTCGACTGAGCGGCCGGTGTTTCAGTTGGCCGCGCAACTGGTGCTTCAGTCGGCCGCGCGACCGGTGTTTCGCTCGGCTGCGCCTCCGGACTAGCGATGGTTCGTGGCCGCTGTTGTTTGGCGATCAGGTTTTCAGCCGGGGGATGATCAAGTTCTGCGAAGGTAAAATTGCGTGCCTCGCCCACCCCATCAGCAAATGCTCTGACCCCGATTAGGAGACCTTCGCCGTAGGCGCCTTTCTCGAGCCTGGCCCGCATCCGTTGGCCCATGGTGCCGATCAGACCTTCGGGAAGGTAAGTTCGCGCCGACCGGGTTGCTTGCGTGAAAAATCTCCCGTTGTCAGCCGCTACGACCAGCAAAACACTCTTGTCCGCACCAGCCGGAGCGCCGAGGTCCCAATCGTTGGCAACGCGCAAAGAGTAGTCATAGAGATCTTCCGAGCTCGCAGTCTTCACAGTCGCAATTACAAAGTTGAGCTCTGTTCGCTTCTGGAGATTATCCAGGATTTTTTCTAAACGATCCCTGGTTGCCGCATCCAGGACTTCCGCTAAATCGTTAACGTGCCCGTTCGGCCGCGGGAGTCTTGCTTGCGCCTGTACGACCGCGCGGCTGCCGAACCAGGACAAGCAAATAAGGGCGAGCATTAGCGCAAAAATGATTGCGCGCTGATTAATAAAAGGTAGTTTCATTGGATAGTTTGCTTACGATCTGCGATCTCGAATCTCAAAAGGCAGAAATTTCAGCTATAGAGTTGTGACTGATTAAGCCCTCCCTCACGGTCGGGCTACTGCCCCGACTCGATGCCTTTCACTAATCAAGGCCTCTGACAGGACCCGGCCGACCGAACAACTGGGCGCCTGCACTCTGAGCAAACCCGCAAGCGTCGGCGCGATGTCTGCCGGCGTCGCTGGTTGGGTATATCTGCCATTGGCAAAATCTCGACCCATGATAATCAATGGAACGTGCGTGTCATAACTGTAAGGCGAGCCATGTGTGGCCGTCGGGCGGGGATCGGTTGGGTCATCGGGAGGATCAAAAAGAATGCTGTAGGGTTCGAACACCACAATGACGTCACCGCTGCGCGAAGGGTAAAAGCCATTCAGCACCCGCCGGGCAACGGCATCGCTGGACAAAATCTGGTTACGTTCAAGTTGGTTGCGCGTGAAATAGCGCGCCACGCCCGGCATGCGCATAGCCAACTCACCAACCACGCGTTCGCATTCGTCCAGATCGATTCCGTCGCGTTTCAACGCCGCCCGATTGAGATACAGATTGCCGTTGAGGAGACCCGGTTCAGTCTCTGCTCGATTCGTAAAGCCTTGAATGTAGTCAGCGGCCGGACGATCCTTGCGCGCATATTTGGCTTTTAATCCGTCCTCCACAATTTGCAGCAAATCGGATCTTTGATAACGACGGCCGGGAAGATTCATCAGCGCCGCCTGCTCAGGCACCGGCGATGCTCCGTGATCCGCGCTGAAGATCACCACCGTGTTTCGCAACCCCACATGAGCGTCGACAAAATCCAGCAGCGTTCCGATTTGGCGGTCGACCCGCAGTGTCATGTCCATCGCTTCATGACTGTACGGTCCAAACCGATGGCCGACGTAGTCGTTGGCCGAAAAACTCAGCGTCAGCAGATCAGTGTCCGCATTGGCCCCGAGTTCTTCATTAGTGATCGCTGCTTCGGCGAAGGCGACGAGCAGATCGTTCGCAAACGGAGTGTAGTCCAGCGCCTTATAGAACATCTTGCTCGGGCTCGCCGCACCGCCGGTGATCACATGCGGAAAAGAGTTTGTGTCCTTTGAAGACTTGTCGAGGTTCTCCCAGGGCACATCGTCTTTGCCCGCTCGCTTCAGGTATTCGGCTTCGGGTAGCAGGCGATCCCAGCGCGCGCCGAAAAGCTGATCGGCCAGGCGGCGACGATTGAAGCGCTCGACCCATTGTGGTTCCTGATTGAAATAGTAGCTGCTGGAAACCATGTTGCCGTTGTCGGTACCAAACCAGTAGGCCGCGTTCGCGCGCCGGCCGGAGGGCAAAATCGCCGAGCGATCCTTGGTCGAGATTCCAATTACTTTTGATCGGTCGCCGTCGGCCAGACGGACTTCGTCGCCCACGGTCGAACAGAGCAGACGCCGCGGGCTGTACCCCTTCTCGCCGGGAAGGCCGGCGAGTTTGGTCGTGCCGTCGTCGGTCACTGACTTAACTTTTCTGCCGGTATCGCGCTCGTACCATTCATTGGCTATGATGCCGGTCTGCGACGGCCAGGCGCCCGTCATAAACACTGCGTGGCCCGGCGCGGTGTAAGTCGGCATATGATCGAAGTTGGCTTCAGTCCAGAAAGCGCCTTCGCGCATCAACCGCCCGATGCCGTTCGCGCCGAAAAGATCACCGAATCTGGTCAAATAGTCGTAGCGAAATTGATCGACGACGATCAGCAGCACCAATCGCGGATGAGAGTCTTTTGCAATCGCCCGTGGGCTTATCTTCGGTGCTCTCTGCGCCTGCTGGGCCGACAAGAAAGCGGCCGGAAATAGAAGGAGAATGAGGAGAACCACGCGGGCGTAATTTCTAATACGGGAGTTCTTCATTAGATAATCATCGCCACTGAAGAGTGTGAAACCGACATAATACTATGGAGAGACAAACAGGGCGGGCATGATAACATCGATCCGACGGCAAACGGAAAAGACGATTAGCGCCGTTTAGAAGCGGGCTACAGCCCGCTTGGTCGGGCGGTAGCCCGACCCTAAACAGCTCACGACCTTTATCAATGAGCGAACTCGAGGAAGCATGGGAGATTGCGCTGGCTGAAGCAACGCGACGCGCGCGCGGTGCTGGTCACGCTGATATCGCCAACTATCTCGATCTGCGTTCGAAGAATGATCTGCTGCGTCGCACTGCGATCGACTGGCTGATTGGCACGCTGACTGCACTGGCCGGCGAAGCCAATCGCAGAGGCGCGGGCATCCAGATCGAAAGACAAGAGGCGCACAGTTTTCGCCGCGGCTCTGCGACGATGATCGGAAGTCAACTGACGTTGCGCCGCGGAGTGCGGGCACTATCGCTCGAAAGCGGTTGGCCACGAAAACCGGGTGACGGCTTTGTGCGCGGTGACGGTCTGGCTTGCGCCAACATCAAACACTTTGGCCGGGGTCGCTCGAATGCTGAACTCATTCTGGCTCACTCGACGAAAGGCCGACCGCAGTGGCTCGTCATCGATAAAAGTCAAAAGAGAGCGCCTCTCTCAGAGGCCCAGATCCGGCATCATCTTTCGCTTTTGCTAAGCGAATCATAACGTTTGGCGCCTTTATTGTATTAAGCTTAAGACTTACTTGTGATGCCCGCGCTTTTTTCCACGAGCGCACACCTTCCTTCGCACGCACACATCGCATCATTGGGTGTTTTTGCACTCGCTTAAGGAGGGTAGAAAAATGAGACACAACATCTTAACGAAGCCGTTGATGGCAGCGGCTCTATTAATCTTGGCAATTCCTCTCGGAGCATCGGCTCAAGTCTATCGTGACCAGTACAATCGTTACGACAATCAAGATCGTTACGATCGGGTGAATCGGCAGGATACCCGCATGGTCATCAATCGACTTGAGGGCTTGAGCGCCCGCTTGGAGAATGACGTGAACTTCACGCCCAGCCGCAGAGTCCTGGGTATCTTCCAGTTCAGGACCGTTGACAGCGACGCCGTTGCGCAAGTACGAGACTTTCGGCGTGCGGTCAGACAGCTAAGAAACAATACTGACTGGCGTGATCAGAATCGCG
>DATNNY010000687.1:0-7498 GCA_035601635.1 Pyrinomonadaceae bacterium | reverse complement strand
GAACTGCACAATTCCGCTCAACTCATCAGGATCGAACCAGGTCCCGTGGCCTTTGCAGATGTCTACAATCACGCCGGAGCAACGCGCAAAATTGATCCGGTTCATCAGCTGGCTACACTGCGGACAGGGTACATAGCGAATTCTCTCCAAGTCCGCCGACGGTGCTTGATGCGACGGCGAAGGCGAAGGCGAGGCGGTACCGAGTACAGCGGATTGCTCCTCGCGATCGGCGCAAATCTTTTCAAACGCAGCGACCTCGACCCAGAGACCCAGACACTGTTCGCATTCGCGCATGGCAATCGAGCCCAGCATGATCGACTTCATATCGACGCGGCAGCGCGGGCACTTCAGCACGGACAGTTCCGCGGCGGTCGCCTGCGCAGCCGCCGCGCCACAATGGGGGCAGTGCTTGCTACCGAGGAACATCATGGCAAAGCAGGATGGGCAGGAGACCGTTGCCAACTTCGATTCGCAATATCGGCACTGCGGCGAATCTGATGAAATCGCCGCGCCGCAGTTCGGACAGTTGAGTTTTTGTGCTTCCATAAGAGCAGCCGGCACAGCTTAGCACTCCAGGTTAGGCATCAACCATAGAAAACTTCCCAGCGATGGCCCCGTTTGCCTCTCACTTGCGGGCCAGTTTAGAGTTCAAGCTTTCGGCTTGCGCCTGTAATAAGAAACCTAAACGCAGACGACGCAGAGGATTCCGCAGAGAGCGCGGAGGAAAAACCTTTGCGTACCTCCGCGAAATCCTCTGCGCCCTTTGGTTGAATGATTCTTTCGAATCACGAAGGCTGAATACTAATGAGAATGCTGGACTATAAAACGGTTGCTGTGCGATGCTGGCGCAGAAAATACAATCGAGGAAATCTGGTGCAAAGTCCGACAGACTTCACTTTGTCGGGCGTCCTAAGAACAAAATGAATCTGGTTCAACCAAATAAGCTGTACGACTTCAGTGACCATCGCGCGCACACAAGGAGAGTCGAATGATAGATGGTCTCAAGATTCCGCGCGAGGGCGAGCTCGACTTCCTGTCTCTCGGCGCCCTGGTTCACCGCCTTGATCCGGGGATCGTTCCCTTCCGCAAAGCAACCGAATGTCAGATTCATGTCAGCGGCGGTGAGTTCAACGTCGCTGCCAATCTGGCTGACTGCTTCCGCCTGCGGACCGGAATACTGACGGCAATGGTGGACTATCCGATCGGCGAGCTGGTTGCAGAGCGCGTGCGAGCAATGGGCGTCAAGCCATTCTACAAACGCTACGAACATGATGGGGTCAGCGGTCCAAACATCGCCACAGTCTACAGCGACCGCGGCCATGGTGTGCGCGCTCCCGTGGTTTTCTACAACCGATCTAACGAGGCTGCGGCGCGGCTAAAGCCAGGAGATTTCGACTGGAACAAAATTTTTGCAGGCGGCGTGCGCTGGTTCCATAGCGGCGGGATCTTTGCCGCGCTATCGTCGACAACCGCGGAATTGATTATTGAGGCGATGCAGGCGGCGAAGGCCGCGGGCGCGGTTGTCTCATTTGACCTGAACTTTCGCGAGAAACTTTGGAAGATCTCGGGTGGCCAGGATCGCGCGGTAGAGACGATCGCACGTATCGTCAAAAATGTTGATGTACTCGTTGGAAACGAAGAGGATTTGCAGAGAGGATTGGGCATTGCCGGTCCAGAAGTCGCGGCCAAGTCCAAGCTCGATCCGAGCGCCTTCTTCAGTATGATTGATCGCGTGGTGCAGAAGCATCCACAGATCAAGGTGGTGGCGACAACCCTGCGCGAAGTCTATTCTACGAGCCGTCATTGTTGGGGAGCCGTGGCCTGGGTTACGGGTCAAACCCACATATCCATGACCTGCGATCTCGACGTGCATGATCGCGTCGGCGGCGGCGACGGCTTTGCGTCGGGCTTCTTTTACGGACTGCTTGCCGGTGAATCGCCGGAAGAGGCGCTAAAACTAGGCTGGGCGCACGGCGCGCTTCTGACAACGTTCCCGGGCGACACAAGCATGGCGACAGTTGAGCAGGTACGAGCGTTTGCAAAGGATGGCTCGGCGCGCATCCAGCGCTAAGAAGGCGGATCGCGACCGAGATCCGGGCGATGAAAAGTCACCACTCTTCTTTGCGCCTTGGCGCCTTTGCGAGAAAATGATTCACGCGAAGGGGCAAAGAAAGAAAATGTCCAACTCAAAGAACTTGAAACCTTAAACTTGAAACTTAAAGAATCATGAGCGCCAGAATGAAGGAAGAAACCAACGCCACACCGGAAGTCGACCAACTTTGCATTAATACCATCCGCGCACTGACGATTGACGCAGTACAGAAAGCCAGCTCGGGCCATCCCGGTTTGCCTCTGGGCGCAGCGCCGATGGCTTACGTGCTGTGGACAAAGTTCATGCGCTACAACCCACGGAATCCGCATTGGGAAAACCGCGATCGTTTCCTGCTGTCGGCGGGGCACGGCTGCATGCTGCTCTACTCGCTGCTGTACCTCACCGGTTACGATCTCTCGCTGGATGACATCAAGAGCTTTCGCCAATGGGGCTCAAAGACTCCGGGCCATCCGGAATACGGGCTGGCGCCGGGAATCGAGATTACCACTGGACCGCTCGGCCAGGGCTTTGCCAACGGCGTCGGCATGGCAATGGGCGCCGCGCACCTGGCGGCGAAATTCAATCAGAAGGATTTCGCGCTCATCGATCATTATGTCTATGCGATCGTTTCTGACGGCGATTTAATGGAAGGCGTGGCATCGGAAGCAGCGTCGCTCGCCGGTCATTTGAAGCTCGGCAAGCTGATCTATCTCTACGACGATAATCACGTGACCATCGAAGGCTTTACGGATCTCGCTTTCAGCGAAGATGTACCAAAGCGATTTGAAGCTTATGGCTGGCATACTTCCACGGTGACTGACGGGAATGATCTCGCAGCCATCGAAAGTGCAATTCGCGACGCGCAAGCCGTCGCCGATCGTCCTTCCCTAATCTCAGTTAAGACGACGATTGGTTACGGCATGCCCACAGCCGGCACGCGCAAAGCCCACAGCGATCCGCCCGGCGAAGAAGCCGTGCGCGAAACCAAGAGACATCTGGGCTGGCCCGAAGACAAACAGTTCTATGTACCTGACGAGGCGATGGCGCATTTTCGCCGGAGCATAGATCGCGGTAAGGAATTTGAAAATGAATGGCAGGAGATGGTCGAGAACTACGCGGCTAAGGATGCCGAGCTGGGCACTCTCTGGCAGCAGACAATCAGCGGCGAGTTACCGCCCGATTGGGAAAAGCATCTGCCGACTTTTGCGGATGCCGAGCCCGTCGCCACCCGCGTAGCGAGCGGTCAGGTGATCAATGCTCTGGCGCTGCACATGCCCATGCTAATCGGCGGCTCAGCCGATTTGGGGGTTTCCAACAACACCGACATCAAAGACGGCGGCAGCTTTGAAGCCGGTAGTTACGAGGGCCGCATCGTCCACTTTGGCGTGCGCGAACACGCGATGGGCGCGACCTTAACTGGGATGTCGCTTAACGGCGGGCTGATTCCGTATGGCGGCACGTTCATGTGCTTTTCGGATTACATGCGGCCCTCGATTCGTCTCGCCTGCCTGTCTGAAGTGCAGGTCATCTATGTTTTTACGCATGACTCGATCGGACTTGGCGAAGACGGCCCCACGCATCAACCGGTCGAGCATCTCGCTGCGCTCCGTGCCATTCCGCATTTGTTCGTAGTTCGTCCCGCCGACGTGCACGAAACGCGCGAAGCCTGGCGGCTGGCAATCCTGCGTCGCCAAGCGCCGACCGCACTGGCTTTGACGCGGCAGAAAGTTCCTTTGATCGATCGTCAGGTTTATGCTTCAGCAGAAGGCCTGCGTCGCGGTGGTTACGTTCTGGCGGAAGCCGAGCCCGCGAGCGAGCGGGGCAGTAGCCCAACCGTCAGGGAGGGCTCCGGAGACGGAACCGGGAGCGGTAGCGACCGGGTCGCCCCGCAATTGATTCTCATCGCCACGGGCTCCGAGGTTTCTCTCGCCCTGGAAGCCCGCGAGCTATTGCAAAACGACGGCATACCCACACGCGTGGTCTCAATGCCCTGCACCGAATTATTCGAAGAGCAAACGCCGGCCTATCGCGACGAAGTCCTCCCGCCAAAGATCACCGCACGACTCTCGATCGAAGCAGGGGTCCGGCAAGGCTGGGATCGTTATGTCGGCCCAAAGGGTGATGCGATTTGTCTCGACCGTTTCGGCGCTTCGGCTCCCGGTGAGGTGGCTTTGAAGAATTTGGGATTCAATGTTGAGAATGTGCTGACGCACGCGCGGGCGTTGTTGTAGTAGATGCCCAGGCGATGAAGTCAGTACCGGGAGCGATAGCGACCGGGTCTCAACAGACCGCATGGATCGAGATCGCGAGAATATAACCCGGTCGCTACTGCTCCCGGTACTGACCTCATCGCCGCGCCGGCGCCAGTGGCTACAGATCTTCAAATGAAAGCAGTCACCATCGTTTCATTCGGCGGTGTCGAAGGCCTTGAGATTCGCGAAGTGCCCGATGCCCCGCCCGCAACTCTCGATCGCGTCCGTGTGCGTGTGCGTGCCGCTGGCTTGAATCGCGCTGACATTCTGCAACGCCTCGGTCGTTATCCGGCGCCGCCCGGATATCCGCAGGACATTCCGGGAATCGAATTCGCCGGCGAAGTTTCTGAAGTCGGTGATGAAGTGCTCAGGTGGAAAATCGGCGATCGGGTGTTTGGTATCACCGGCGGTGGCGGACAGGCTCAATACGTGACGGTCCCGGAAAATCATTTGGCCGCTGTGCCGTCGAATCTCGATTGGGCCGCAGCCGCCGCGGTGCCGGAAGTTTTCATGACGGCGCACGATGCTCTGTTCACGCAATGCGGACTGACGATCGGCGAGAGGGTATTGATTCATGCGGCAGGATCGGGCGTCGGCACTGCAGCAATTCAGCTCGTGCGAGCTGCCGGCGCCTTCGCCTATGGCACGTCGCGCACGGCCGACAAACTGGAAAAAGCAAAAGAGTTCGGTCTGACAGAGTCAGTTGTGGCGGGCAATGATCCGATGGAGATGGTGGCGGCGGTTAAGAGTTGGACGAACGACGCCGGCGTGGATGTGATTCTTGATCTGGTAGGCGCGACCTACTTGAAAGCAAACCTCGCGGCGTTGGCAACGAAGGGCCGATTGATTTTTGTCGGGACGACCAGCGGCTCGAAAGCTGAAATAGATTTTTCGCTCGCGATGCACAAGCGCCTGCGCATCATGGGAACTTCTTTGCGCATTCGTTCGCTGGAAGAGAAAGCCACTGCCACCAGGCTATTCGCAGAGCAGGTCGTGCCCTTACTCCGGAGCGGTGCGGTCCGTCCGGTCATAGACAAAGTTTTCCCGATGAAAGAAGTGCGCGCCGCCCACCAGAGAATCGAGTCGAATGAGAGTTTCGGGAAAGTTGTGTTGTTAATTGACTGACTCTGGAGTGCGCTGACTTGTCAGCGCTTTGTTATGCGGCGACGTATCCCGCAAGGCCGCGGATTCCGGCTTCTCCCCGGGCCGCGACAAGTCGCGGCCTATGAAAGCGGAAGTTACCGCACTCCAAAGAGGAATTCGTCAAATCCGATCTGGTACTTCCGCGGGCTTCGATGGGGAATTGAAACGTCTCGCCGCCTCATTCGAAATAATGCAGAGGCCATGACGCCCTTCGCCGGCCAATCGATGCACCAGCCGCCGGGCATCTTCGTGAGTAAGGCCCGTAGCTTCGCACCCACGGTCACTGACTACGGCCCATTTTTCCATTCCGAGTTCGCTTGTCATCGGGTCAAGAAATGCGGGCAGGGATGCCCGCGCTCCAAAGCGTCACTTACCTTTGAATTCGGGTTTCCGTTTTTCCAAAAACGCTTTCACCCCTTCGTCCTTGTCTTCACTCGAGAAGCAAAGCGCAAACAGATCGACTTCGCGGCGCAGTCCCTCGTCCATATTTGAACGCGAGGCGAGTCGGATGGCTTCTTTCGCCAAACGCAAAGCAATGGGACTCTTCTCGGCGATGCGGTTGGCGATTTCCATTGTCTTTGTTTCCAGTTGATCTGCCGGCACGACGTGATTTACGAGGCCCATGGCAAAAGCGTTCTGTGCATCGATGATTTCGCCCGTCAGGATCAATTCCATCGATTTGCCTTCGCCCACCAGACGCGTCAAACGCTGCGTGCCCCCACCGCCGGGCATGATGCCAAGATTGATTTCCGGTTGTCCGAACGACGCTTTCTCGCTGGCGACGCGAATGTCGCAAGCCAACGCCACTTCACATCCGCCCCCGAGGCAGTAACCGTTGACCATCGCGATAATCGGTTTGGGAAAAGTATCTATAGCATTGAACAGCGAGCGGTCCAGCATCACTTCGCGTTGAGACAGCGCGCTGCGATCGGCGAACTCTGCGATGTCCGCACCCGCGATAAAAGCTTTATCACCTGAGCCCGTGAGTACGACTACGCGAACGGACTCATCGGCGCGCAGTTCATCAAGGACCGCAGCGCCCTCCGCACGAGTTTGAATGTTAAGCGCATTCCGTTTCTCGGGCCGGTTAATGGTGACGATGGCCACGCCTCCACGGCGTTCCAGCAGAATACTTTCGTAACTTTGGCTCACTTTATTCGCTCCAGTTTTCTTAGTGGGAAAAGTTAACCACAAAGACACTGAGGACACAAAGGAGCTTACGAGATGCGCCTGCTCTCATTTCTGTTCCTTTCGTGTTTCTTTGTGACTTGCGTGGAAACACTCAACTCGAAGACGGGGAGTCACCCGGTGCGGCGGCCTGTTCATCCGCAACCCAGGAAACAAACAGGCGGGTCCAATTCTCGCCAGGCTCGACGATTTGCACACCGACACGCGCCGTGCCGTAGATGGCCGGTGACAGCCTTACCACCGTGGCGGTGGCTTCAGTCGCCGAACCGTCGGGCCGGTGAGCGCGGATATATAAATTCTCTCCAATGGTCACTTTCTGGTTGAGATGAAACAGGGCTCCCGACGTGGAAATATCATCGGTCTCAGTTGGTTCACTCCAGGCAGCGCCGTCTTCCGAACGTCCGGATACGACAATGGGAAGCCGCAGCGCCATGCGCAGGGCAAAGCGTCTTTCTTCGTTTTGATACGGCGTGCTCATAACGGTCGCCACAGTTGCTTTCTGTCCGTTGAATCAAAGCCGGGCAGTTTAGAATTCCAGCTTTAGCTTGCGCCTGCCATAAGAACCTAAAGGCTGAATTCTGAAACTCATCCAGTCCGGCAGTAAATTCAGGTTATGTAGTATATGCCCTTGAACCAGTTTCCTGCTCGTTCCATTTGTAGAAACCTTCGCCGCTTTTCTTTCCCAGCTTTCCTTCACTCACCATTCGCCGCAGGATTTCAGGCGGGCGAAACGTCTCAGAACCCAGCTTTCCGTGTAAGTATTCAGCGATATTCAAACGCACATCAAGTCCCACCAGATCGGTCAGCCGCAAAGGGCCCATCG
>DATNNY010000686.1:0-14693 GCA_035601635.1 Pyrinomonadaceae bacterium | reverse complement strand
GCCGACGTTAAGCAAGACGCGATGGCCGCCGGCTGTGCCGAGGTGTTTCTCAAGCCGCTGGAGATTGAAAAGCTGCTGGGGAAAATCAGAACGGCCCTCGGAGCTTGAGAGTCAGGATTTCAAAATCATTACTTCCGGGTTAGTTCGCGATCGATCGCTACGCTGCGAACCAGACCCTCCAACTCCATCTGCAGTCGCTCTGCTTGAGCGTGCTGTGCTTGCTTGTCCTTGTTCAATTCTTCCAGACGCGTCTCCTGAGTATCGGCTTTGGCCACGTAACGAGTGATCAGTTGTTTTGCTTCGGCAGTTGCGGTTAGCGCTTTAATGTTGTCACGCAGGCGTTGCTGATCGGCCCCGATCTCAGTTACCTCCTGATCAATGGCCTCGATCCGGGCCGCGGCGGCAGCCATCTGGCTTTTGAGGTCTATGATCTTTTCCAGCATCGCCCGGGTTGCCGCGTCGATGTAGTTGCGCGAGATAAACAACTCGAGATCCTGACGACTGAAGTTCAGCAGCGCGTAGTTGTCCATTAACGCCCTTCGCTCGGTAACGGCCAGCTCAACTTTCTGATGGGGTTCGAGCGGAACTCGGAAGCGATAGTAACGGCTGCTCTTGCCATCGGGTTTCTGGGTGTCGTCGCTTAGGACCCAACCGTCGCGCACCGGATGCTCAACATAGATCACGCGTGGCTTGTCGGTCTGGTTCGTCAGCGTGTAAGTCTTTTGACTCGTTTGGTGATAGTGGGCCTGAAAAACTCCATTGACGACGCGAACCAGAAAAGTGGGCGCGCGATCTTCCTTCCCGCGCACATTAACCAGTGTGCCCAGATCCAGCGCGAAAGAAATCAAACGCTGTTCAGCAGGTTTGAGGCGCTCCATCAGGGCTTCGCCGGCATAGGCATCGCCGTCAATTACCGTCAACGCGCCATCCTCGAGCGTTAGTGGCGAAGTATTCTTCAAGAGCAGGCCGCCCATCGGCCGGTCACGCCGGGCGCCTTCGTTATAGATCGAGACGCGCTCGCCATCCATGCGGGTTTGCAGGATCGGAATTAACGCCGAACGATCACGCAACACGGTCACTGGTTGATCGATGCGGTATTCGAAGAGGTCGCCAACTTCACTACCGGTGGCCGCAGCTTCTACGCCAGAGTCGGGACGAGTGATGGCATCACTCAGCGAGGCGCCATCGAAGGAAGTGATATTGGCGGAACCGGGTGACATCACACTGAGATTATTGGCCGTGCGGCCGTTCGTCGGAAGTTGCCTGATCTGCCTCTGAGAAGGACCCGTCAAAAATCCCCCATTTGAGTCTACGGTCACGGTTTCGGAAACGCTTCCAACTTCAAGACTGAGGTTTGCGTAGGCCGCGCGGTTAGATCCGACCCTGACATTCTGCACCAGGTACCTCTTGAAGCCGGCAGCATTAACCATGACTGAGTAATTCCCAGGCGACAGGACCGAAGACGCGTAAGTCCCTTCATTGGAGCTCGCCGTCGTGAACGACTGGTTAGTAGCAGTGTTCGTGATCGTCACCGAAGCCCCGGGAATCACGGCTCCGTTTGCATCTGTGATGGTTCCGCTAATCGTTCCGGCGGCAGCGCCTTCATTCGCTTCGTAGGTTTGCGGCTCGAGCTTCAAGTCGCTCGGCATTCCCACGATCGGTCGATACCGGTAGAAGGGTTTTTGAATCGGCTGAATGAAGGAAACCGGTGAGCCCGAAACCAGTGACAGTGAAATGTTGTTCCAATCCTCTTCGCTGACGTTGTCGACAATCGCCCAGCCCTGAAAAAAGGGCTTCCCCTGCGAATCCATCACGACCCGGTAAGTGGTCTTCCAAATGGGCGCGGCAATCGTATAACTGACAACCATCTCGCGCGGGCCCGTGCCATCCGAAGTAACCACGATTGTCTTGGCGTCCCGACGACGCGCCGACGCACTCGCATTCGCGAATTCGTTCACGTCTCGACGCGCGCCATCGTCAATCAGTTTCACACTCCGCACCTCTGCCAGATCGAAACTAATGAGTTCGCCGTTTTCAGAAGCGATCACCAGCGCATGGCTGGTTACGGCGGGTGTGTTCGAATCGATTTGTGACTTTCGTTCTTCCACGGTGAGAATCGAACCGGCGGCGGTGCGATTACCGGTAGCAACGAGGACGTGCGCGCCCTGGAGTTGACCCAGGACTCCCGCCAGCCCGCCACCCAAATTGTTGGCCGAGCCGGCATTGATCGAAAAAGGGATGTCGGCCAGCCTTGCCGACGGCGGCGCTGAAGAGTTGTAACTAACTGCGCCAATCCGGCCCTGACCCAGGTCAAGCACCACCATCGATTTCAAAACATCATCAACCTGTGACTGCTTGAACGAAAGGCTGACCTCGGCGTGACCGTTGACCGTGCCGCGTCGTTCAATATAGGCGACGCCGTTGCTGTAAAGAATCACTCGACGAATGGGCAACGTTTGCGTATTCGATCGCGTGACAACGGTTGCCGGGACCTGCGCGCGAGCCGGGCGGCGCGTTTGCGCGACAGAGTTAACTGAAAGTAAACAGATCAGGACGAAGAGGAGAGTGCGTTTCATGGGCTTAGCCTCCTAAGGCGAAAAAAGGGTTTGGAGCGAGGGAGACCGGACGGAATCAAGACCTTGGGTACTGCTTACGAAGAACTGGATTGTTATCCGAGTAATGGATGCAGCTCGTCGGCGTTAGGTTGACTGCAATCGCGAACATCGGGACTCACCTGCTCTACCGAGATGGGTTCGCTATTGGCGATCTCAGCTCTCTGCTAACCTGTCTGTGGGATCTTTGTTCGCTTGGTAATGAGTTTGTCTGCGGCGTGATATGCAACGAAGTTCACGATCGCACCGCGATCTGCGCGGCGCTTGTGATTTCCGATTTCTTCATTGGCCGGGCAGCACGGGGCGCTGTTTGGAGGGAGACCTTTGCGGAATTAAGTTCGGCGAGCATGTTTCTCAAGTTCATCTGGGTGAAAGAGAGTCATCCCTTACCGCGCACGGATCCGCTGATCTTCTTGCGAGTGGTCTTGCCGGTGTGCAGGACGGGAATTGCGTTGTCGACTTCCGAATGTGGCCGGGGAATAACATGAGTCGCGACAACTTCACCAACGCGGCGTCCGGCAGCAGCGCCTGATTCAACCGCGCTTTTCACCGCGCCGACTTCACCGCGCACGATCGCCGTCACCAGGCCGGCATCGATCTTTTCCCAGCCGACCAGCACCACGTTCGCTGACTTTACGGCCGCATCCGCGGCTTCGATCATTGCCACCAGACCGCGACATTCAATTAATCCCAGGGCTTCACGTTCCATTGATTTCCTTTCGTAGCCTGCCAGTCAGCCGTTTCCTTCCCTAATATTTCTTCAAAGTAATTCCTCTACGTCGTCGCGAGTCAGGATTCCTGCTGCAATGTTCAGGAATAATCTGACGACCTCATCATCATTCATCATCAGCTCACTCCCATTGCACTCGAGGAACGTCTCAGTGACTGCCGCGGCAAGACGTTTGTTTCCATCAACAAAAGCATGCGCTTGTGTGCGGTGATAAGCATACGTGGCAGCACACTTGACAAGATCAGCGTTCTCATAGTTAAACCGATTTTCCGCGGCACCAAGAGCGGACTCAAGCAAGCCGTGATCTCTCATGCCAGCGCTGCCACCGGTGTCTGCAATCAAGCGAGCATGTACCGCCAGAATGTCTAATTTGTCGGGAAATTTCATTAACTCTTCCGACAACTAGACTGGGCCTTCGGCTAACTGCTCGTAGGCGCGACGGCGCTTTTTCAGCACCGACTCGAATATGTCGGCAAATTCTCGAGAGCGACTTGCTTCATCGAGAGAGCGAACAACTAAAGCTCGCCCAACGATTTCGATTTCCAATTCGTCGCCTGCATGTACGCCCAAAGCATCAACTGCTTCGGGTGGTAACGAGACCGAAGCAGCATCATCGAGAGTTGATATTCTTTTCGACATTAGCCTTACGTTCCTTGCTCGTAATTCTACATCTTTGCCTTGCGGAAACGAACCAACGACCATTCTTCCAATTTTGAGTTCCCTAAAATGCGCGGACAACCCCCGGTTGAGATTCTTTGATGCCATAAGCCAAGGCCACGCCATCGCCGTTATGCAGCAATCAGATTCCTTTCCATCGCCTCAAAATTACGCAGGATCTCGGCGCGAATTATTCTTCGATGCTTTGATCATTCAACTTCTCAAACCAATCATAAGCAGGTAAAGGTTCAATTTCTTAGCGAATGCACCGGCGCAGGAATTCGGCCGCCGCGGCGAATGAATTGATCGGAAGAGAAACGATTCACCGCCATGATCGGCGCGCTCCCCAGCAGGCCGCCGAATTCGACCATCTCGCCCACGTCGCGTCCGGGCACCGGAATGATGCGCACCGCGGTCGTCTTGTTATTCATCACGCCGATGGCCATCTCGTCGGCGATGATCGCGGCGATCGTCTCGGCCGAAGTTGATCCCGGCACCGCCACCATGTCGATGCCGACGGAACAGACGCTGGTCCAGGCTTCCAGTTTTTCCAGCGTCAAAGCGCCCACGCGCGCGGCTTCGATCATGCCCGCGTCTTCCGAAACTGGAATGAACGCGCCGCTCATCCCGCCGACCGAGTTGCTGGCCATCGCGCCGCCTTTTTTGACTGCATCGGTCAGCAAGGCCAGCGCCGCGGTGGTGCCGTGCGCGCCGGCGCGCTCAAAACCCATGGCTTCGATGATGTTCGCGACTGAGTCGCCGGGCACTGGCGTCGGCGCCAGCGACAGATCGATGATGCCGAAAGGAATTCCCAGACGGCGCGCGGCCTCTCGTCCCACCAACTCGCCGGCACGCGCCAGCTTGAACGAAAGTTTCTTGATCAGTTCCGCCAGTTCATGCAGCGGCAGGTTTTTCGGCGCCTGCTGTAAAGCATGATTGACTACGCCGGGTCCGGACACGCCGACATTCAGGACCGCTTCCGGCTCGCCGATGCCGTGAAAAGCCCCGGCCATAAATGGATTGTCCTCAACGGCGTTGGCAAAGCAGACGAACTTTGCGCAAGCCAGACCCGAGCGATCGCGGGTACGTTCGGCGGCATCCTTGATCAGGCGGCCGACCCGCGCGACTGCATCCATGTTAATGCCCGCGCGAGTAGTCGCAACGTTCACCGAAGAACATAGCCGTTCGGTCGACGCGAGCGTCTCCGGAATAGAGTCGAGAAATTCACTCTCTTTATTCGTGAAGCCTTTGTGCACCAGCGCCGAATATCCGCCCACAAAATCGACGCCCACCCCGGCGGCTGCTTCATCAATTGCCCGGCCCAGATCGACCGGATTGCCTGATGCACCTTCGGTCAAAATCGAAACGGGAGTTACAGAGATACGTTTGTTGGCGACGCGAATGCCGATCTCGTTACCGATCTCGTCAACCGTACTGACGAGCCGGCCTGCGGTGCGTTCGATCTTCTCTCGCACTCGGTCGGCGGTTGTCGCGATCGAATCGGTGGCGCAATCGCGCAAGCTCAAGCCGAGCGTCACTGTGCGAATGTCGAGATGCTCCATCTCGGTCATGCGCACGGTCTGCAGGATTTCAGCTTGGGTGTATTCCATAAAGAGACAAGCGACGTTGAAGTGAGATCAGTACCACCCGCGTAAGCGGGTGGATCAAATGATCAATGCGACTGTTGAAGAATGAACCCGCTTACGCGGGTGGTACCGACCTCACCATTGCGTAGTCGAGTTTACTCCCGAAGTTCAGCCCATCACCTTACTGAGCACCAGCAGAATAATGAAGACGACAAACAGGCCCAGCGCAACCAGCACAAAGCGCAGGCTCGAATCGTAATGAGCTTCCTCGATCATGGCGGTGGAAACGTGATGTATCTTTTCCACGCGCTTCACGTTGTCTTCAAATGCTCCCCGCGCGACGTTGGAAGCGCGGTGCAATCTCTCCCTGGTGCGCTCGCGCGCGCCGTGTGGAACTGCGGGTTCAGATGACTTGTCTGTGGTGGTTGTTGCCGTTTGGGGCGCTGCCGCTGGGCCCGCGAGCGCAACTGCTTCCGGCGATGTTGACGCTTCTCTGGGTACAACCGGTTCGGCCGGAGTCGCTTCGGTCAAAGCGGGCTGTTCGATTTCCAAGGCTGCCGGCGATTCTGCTGCCGACGATTCTGTCTGGGCTGCAGCCGTCAGCGGTTTGCCGCACTCCGGACAGAACATCCCCGGTTCACGAACCGCTGCGCCGCACCACGAACAACGAGTTGAGATTTCTGGTTGTTGCATATTAAATTTCGCATTTCGAAATTCGGATTTCGAAATTCCTAAATCCGATGCATCGCATTGAACAAGTCTTCACGCTGGGCATAGATGTGCACACCCAGTTTTTCGCCCTCGGAACGGAGACGGTCCTTCAGCTCGGTCACCGACAACTGCGAACGCGAAGTATTGGCAATGATCACCATCGCGAACTTTCCCTGCACTACCGTCTGATTGATATCGACGATACTGCAACCTCCCTCCGCCAAGATCTGGGCGGCGCCTGCCACAATCCCCGGGTGATCCATCCCAAAAACTGAGATGATCAGGCGGTCGGAAGAGCCTTCGCGGGTCGCTGTCTCGCCGAAAGACGAGCCGGAACTCGAGATCGAAGTTGAACCTGCGCCATTCTTAGCCAACGCCGGCGCGACTGTTTGATAGATATCGGTGACCAGTTGCTCGACCGCGCTCTCGTCTGCCGTTGTGCCGAGACGCTCGTAGATCGCGCGAGTGATGCGATAGATCAACTCCTCGTTAGCCATGATCGATTGCCAAGTGCGTTTCAAAAGCCAGCCACAAAAAGGCACAAAAGAATTGGTACAGAACCGGGAGCGGTAGCGACCGGGTCAAAGACTCAACGACCCACTTGGTTGAATGCGTGGACCCCGTCGCTCTCGCTCCGGGTTCTGTATCCGATTAAAGGTGAACGGCGAATGAACCAAACCAGTGTTAGCTCTTTGTGCCTTTTCGTGGCTAATCAAAATCCGTAAAAGTTTAGCGCCGCCCGTTATCACGGCCCAGGTCGCGCGCGACCTCGCGCAGATCTTCCGAATTGCTGTCGGTCAGATCAACTCGATCGACGATGCCGACGACGGCGGCTTCGATTGACATGTCCTGATTGCCGATAGCGGTGCGCGCGGCTTTGCCAAACGCGCACATCACGGTCTCTCCCGCCCCGGCGCCGAGGCGGTCAGCCACCACGACTACGTTTTTCGTAGGCTCGTGATCCAGGTCGTATGGATGCACGATCAGAAAACGGACGCCCTCGAGATCGGGCGTCTTCTTGGTTGACCAAACTGTGCCGACGACTTTTCCTAAGAACATAAGACTTTAGATTTTAGAGCTTGGTGCTTAGTTCTGCTTGTCTCACATCGCCCGCTTCGAATTATTAACGGGTTAAGCTCTAGCACGCTGCTGAAGCTGATGAGAAAAGCCGATCCACGAATTCACACGAAACAACTTGAAGGCCCTGTTTCGTGTCGTTTTGGTGTGAATTCGTGGATCGCTTTTCTGCCGCATCACTCGTTAACTGCCTTTGCCACAGTTTCCTAAGCTCAAGCTTTGGCAAACACCTCCGCCGGATCGCCAATGTCCCGCGCTGAAGGAGTAATGATGGTGCGCGGACCGACGTAAATTTTCTCGCCCTTCTGAATCGCACGCTTCACGTCGTCTTCGCTGACAAACTCAGCCGCCTTCCGCCCGTTCGGCTGAGATTGTGAAGGAGCGTTCGCCGGATCGCCCGCAACGTCACCATTGCCGCCGGCGGAGTACTCAGGTCGAGGAGTTGCGGCGGCCGGAGGCAGCGGAGCTGATTCAGGCCGATTAGCTAAAAAACGATCGACGATGGCGGCGATTTCCTGACGACTGACTTTGGGCGCTCCCTTTGGACTGTCAGTGCCAGGTGTCATAGCCGATACCGGCGCTTTTTTGGCGGTAGATTGCCGCATCGTGGCGATGGCCGGTTGTGTAGCGGCCGCTGGACGCTTGCTTTGAACCGGACGCGTTTCAAATGCGACCCGTTTGATATCCATCAGATGTAGTGGCGAGACGTTGTCGGAAGTCACATTGCCGCCCCAGGATCCACAACCCAGCGTCATCGAAGGTGGCAGCGCCGTCGAGAATCCAATCGCTCCGTGGGTGGTCGGCGTGTTGACCGTGATGCGAGACGCCGGCATTTCGCCGCCGTAATGAACAGCCGCTTCGCGCGAGCGAGTATGAACGCCCGCGGTGTGACCCATGCCGCCGTAATGAAGGACTTCGTTGCATCGCGCGGCGCCGCGCTCGAGTCCGTCTTCAACATAGAACGCCAGGATCGGCGAAAGCTTTTCCATCGAAAGAGGATAATCGCGGCCCACCCCGGCGACGTCCGCCAACAGACAGCGAGTTCCCGGCGGCACGCTGATGCCGGCCACGTTCGCGATCACTTCAACTGATTTGCCGACTATGCCGGGATTTAAAGTGCGCTGCGGCGTGGCCACAATTTTCGCGAGCTGATCCGCTTCGGATTGGCTGAGGAAGTAACCGCCCTGCTGCTTGAATTGTTCACGGACCGCCATTTCAATCGGCGCGTCGACGACGACTGCCTGTTCAGAGGCGCAAATCGTTCCGTTGTCAAAACACTTGCCCGTAAGAATGTCCTGAACAGCCTTGGGAATGTCAGCACTTCGTTCGATGAAGACCGGCACATTGCCGGGGCCGACGCCAAAGGCGGGCTTGCCCGACGAATAAGCAGCACGCACCAGCCCGATCCCTCCGGTCGCGAGAATCACCGCGGTCATCTTGTGCTTCATCAGTGCTTCAGTGCCTTCGATGGTAGCGGTGGTCATACAGCCGATGGCATCTGCGGGTAGCCCGGCTTTCGCTCCTCCGTCCCGCATGGCTTTGACAGTTTCGTTTATGCATCGCGCTGCCGAAGGATGCGGCGAAAGCACGATCGCATTGCGCGATTTGATCGCGATCAGAATTTTGAAGATTGCGGTCGAGGTGGGATTGGTAGACGGAACAATGCCGGCAACGACGCCTCGCGGACTGGCGATTTCGACGACATCTTTGTTTTCAGAAACAACGCCAACGGTACGCAGGTTCCTGAAATAATTCCAGACGTCTTCCGCGGCAAACCGGTTTTTTTCCTGCTTGTCGGCCGGGACGCCAAAACCTGTCTCTTCGACCGCCAGAGCTGCGACGCGCGGCGACTCGCGCAACGCGGCCAGGGCCATCGCTTCACAGATATGATCGATCTTCGCCTGGTCGAAGCGTGCCAATTCTGCTTGTGCGCGATGCGCGGCTTCGACCAGGTCACGCGCCTGCTGCACGGAAATTAAATCTTTGTCGGCCGACATAACTGACCTCCATTGCCGATTGCCAATTTGGTATTTCCTGGCTCCGATGGGCTGCTCACTGGCGCCTCGATCACGTTAGTTCCAATCGGCAATGGGCAATCAAAAATCGGCAATGACTCTACTTGGCTCTTTCTCGCGTGCTTTCTCTGGCAGTTAACGAGCGGTTGGCCTCGCCCTGGCCCAACTGGCCGCGTGCGCCGCCCGGCAACTGCGACGATTCGTCGGGGCTGAATCCGGTGCGGCCGTCGACCGGCAGGACACGCTCGACTTCCGCATGCGGACGCGGAATAACATGCACGCTGATCAATTCCCCGACCCGCCTGGCCGCGGCGGCGCCGGCATCTGTCGCCGCCTTTACGGCGCCCACGTCTCCCCGCACAAACACGGTCACATACCCGGCCCCGATGTATTCCTTGCCCAACAGTTGCACGTTGGCTGCTTTGACCATTGCGTCAGCCGCTTCGACAGCGCCGACAAAGCCTTTGGTCTCGACCATTCCGAGTGCTTCAAGAGACATCTCCGTCAGTCCTCACTTTTCAAGATTGTAGAAGTTAAAAACAAAGCAGATTGGTTTTTGCGAACGACTCAAGCTACCACCCTGAGCGATAAGAATCAAGAGAGGTCACGCGCGGAATCAATAAAGTTTGACAACGTTTACGAGCGGGCGCTATAGTGCGGCCAAAGAACAGCTTGATGGTGCCTGAAAGGTTCTAGTGGGGAAGGCACCCGTTCATTTTTAGAGGCTGTTCTATCCCTCGCATGATCAGAGTTGTCTGAGGCCGACTCGACTAAAAATGGCTGAAAGCATCGGAGAAAAATTGCGACTCGCACGCGAGACGCGAGGGATTGCTCTACGCGATATCTCGGATCAGACTCGCATCTCAATGCGTTACCTGGAAGCCATCGAGTCGGATGATTATCGACGGTTGCCTGGAGGCATTTTTAATCGCAGCTTCATTCGCGCGTATGCGAAGTTCATCGGCTATGATGAGGACCAGGCGGTTGACGAGTATGCTCGCACGCTGCGCGAACGCGGGGAGCCCGATGGAGAATCCTCGACTAAACCTTATAAGTCGATGGTCTATACTGAGAACAATCGTTCGCCCGTCATGACGCTGGTGCTGGCCCTCGTGATTCTGACTGTGCTCTCGCTCTGCGTTTGGGCCGGTCTTCATTTCTATCAGCGCCGGGTGGCCCCAAAGACTCGATCCGGAACCGGGCAGCGATTTGCTCCGGGCAAGCCCGGTGCAAACGGGTTCCTGCTAATTCCGAACCTTAGTCCGTCAAAGGAGGGCGAGCACGAATTTAGTGCGTAGCTGCGTCCGTACGAACTATGCTGCGGGCGTCCGCAGCGTGCTGAGAGTGCGTCGTCTATTGAATCGTCGTATCGATGAGGTCACTACCGGAAGCGGTAGCGATCGGGTCGCAATACTCACCGCCGGGCGAGATCGGAAGGACGAGACTCGATCGCTACCACTCCCGGTACTGACCTCATCTGGAGCTCCAGCAATAAGGCACGCCCGCAGCGAACTGCGGGCTTTTTCTTTTTTGAGTTAAGGTTAGGTAAAGCAAAATCCAAGGAGTAACTTTAGAGAGTCATGATAACTGAGAAGCTTCCCGAAGGACTTACCTTTGATGATGTTCTGTTGGTGCCGGCGCGTTCGGACGTTCTGCCGACCGAAACCGACACCTCTACCCAATTCACGCGTGGCATACGCTTGCAGATTCCGCTTTGCTCTTCGGCCATGGATACAGTTACCGAAGCATCACTGGCAATTGCCATCGCCCAGCAGGGCGGCATCGGCGTTATGCATAAGAACCTGAGTATCGCGCGCCAGGCCGAAGAAGTTGACAAGGTGAAGCGCTCGGAATCCGGGATGATTGTGGATCCGGTGACCATCTGGCAGGACCGCCCGGTCCGCGAGGCGCTCGACGTGATGCAGCGTTATCACATCAGCGGTGTGCCTGTCGTCGATGAAGACGGCCACCTTGTCGGTATCATAACCAATCGCGATCTGCGTTTTGAAGAGCGGTTTGATTTGCCCGTCTCTGAAGTGATGACCAAGCAGCCGCTGGTGACCGTTTCAGTGGGCACCACTCTGGATCAGGCAAAGCAGGTGCTGCAAAAACATCGCATCGAAAAGCTTCTGGTGATTGATGAAGACAAGCATTTGAAGGGCTTGATTACGGTCAAGGATATTCAAAAGGCGATTAAGTATCCGACCGCCGCGAAGGATGACCTCGGCCGTTTGCGAGTAGCGGCGGCCATCGGCGCCACGGGTGATTTCAAAGAACGCGCGGATGCCCTGGTGCAGGCCCGCGTCGATTGTCTGGTCATCGATACCGCGCATGGCCATTCTTCGCGGGTGATCGAAGCCGTGCGTGAGATCAAACGGCGACATCCGGACACTCAATTGATTGCCGGCAACGTGGGCACGGGCGATGGAGCTCGCGAGTTGATCGATGCCGGCGTCGACGGAGTGAAAGTCGGCATTGGTCCGGGATCGATTTGCACGACGCGTGTAGTAACGGGAGCCGGCGTGCCGCAGATTTCGGCAATTCAATCGTGTGTTGAGGCAGCGCGCGGCACTGGCGTTCCGATCATCTCGGATGGCGGCGTGAAATTTTCCGGCGATATGGCCAAAGCGATCGCCGCCGGCGCCGACGTGGTGATGGTCGGATCGCTCTTCGCCGGCACCGAAGAAGCGCCCGGCGAAGTCATTCTCTACCAGGGCCGCAGCTTCAAGATGTATCGCGGCATGGGATCGATTGGCGCGATGCGCGAAGGCTCGCGCGATCGTTATTCGCAAGAAGAGATCGCCAGCGAGTCGAAGCTGGTTCCGGAGGGAATCGAAGGCCGCGTGCCTTATCGCGGCACGCTCGCAGAGATGGTGACCCAACTTGTAGGCGGCTTGCGTTCAGGCATGGGCTACACCGGTTGTCGCACGATTACCGAATTCAAAGAGAACACACGCTTCTTAAGAATTACACCCGCGGGTCTGAGAGAGTCGCACGTGCACGACGTGGTGATTACGAAAGAGGCGCCGAATTACCGGTTGGAGTAACTCGCCGCAGAATATAGAACCCTCTAGTCGCCCGGAGTATGTGGGGCGATAAGCTCGAAACCGCGATCATTCGTAGCAATTCCGTAACCGTGAGCTAATGCAGTGGCGGAAATGAGTCCATCCAACAGCGTTTGTTTAGGAATGTTCTTTGGCAAACGGGGGATTATGTATGCGGCGATTTCTGCAGCGCGCTGATCGAAGGGTAAGACTACACACGAATTGATTAGTTGCTCGATTGCAAGACGGCCCCGCTTGGTTTGTTCATCAAGACTCCCAAACTTCGCAGCTTTGTTTTCGAAACCGTAGAGCGTCTCATGAACTGTAATCGAAGTAAGCGCAGGTAAGAGTTTGAGTCTTGATTGGTAGTCCATTAACGCTGTTACGACGCTCGGCTTCCGATATCTCCAGGCAGTTAGGATATTGGTATCTAAAACAAGAGAGTTTTCGGGAAGGACCGGTCCAAGAGCCATCAGGCCCTCTCCGTGCGCGTGTCTTCGATCGAGAAAGCCTCGCCGATTTCCGGGCGTGCTGTAATTTCTGCCCTTTCGCTCTCATTTAGTCCAGCCAAACTCGCCGCTGCCAAGTCGTTGTACCGCGCCACCAATGTGGCATCGAGTTGTCCTTCCATATTGATGAGCATCTGCAGGTCATTATTCCAGATTTTAGCGGGTAATCGCGGGGCATTGGGCACACCATAATGGGCCAGGCCAATTCGGGACCTAACTCTAACAGCCACCATATGGCCGTCGTCTTTCTTTAACTCTTCCAATACTTGTTCGAAATCTTGGATGTGTTTGTCTACGATTGTCATCGCTATTTCGCCTAAAGGAATTTCAACCCCGAATAGCGACTTGTGGTGAGAAAAAGGATAAGTAAAGTCTGGAGATTGGGCTGCATGTTCCAACATTGTCGCCAGATCTCTGCTCGCCTTATAGGACACTGTCAGAACTTCCTCGAAAGGCCACCCGAAGGAGCGTTCTGTAATCGCGTGATATAGAAAACTGATTGCCTCCATGTCTTCACCAACAATTAATGAAGGCACCTTGAACTGTCTTCCCGTGGCCCGCTCAATCACCATCAGTCGATACATCGTCTGACGAACCTTCAGCATTTCACTGATGTCCCGTAAGGACTCGTTTAGTCGAAACCAAAGGTCTAAGCTTAGTCCTGGCGTTACGAGCCGCGTTTGAGTGGCCAGACTGAGCGCAGCCCGAAGAGTTGCCTTACGATAATCCGACTCGGCGGTCTTGTCATCGGTTTCAAAGCCGATGCTTACGCGGTTCGTGTGAAATCCCTCGCTATTCGAATCTCCAAAGAGTGTGACAACCATTCTCGAAATCGAATCAACCGCTGCTTTAACTACAACACGACCATTTTCGACCTCTGAATCGTCCAAATCTGTTAGTTCAAGTCGGAAGCGGCCGCCAAGATTGGGCACTGAGATTTCCAAGGACAAGTTCGTCGGGGGCGCCAAAATCACACCGGCCGAAATCACAGATATGATCTCTCCAGCGACCGATGCCTCGTTTTCCAGTACGAGATTACTCATAAGCAGACCCCAAGCCGGATTCTAGAGAAGAACCCACTGGTTAGCAATCCAATGATTGTTGCATCACCGCATCACCAGCAACACATCAGTCAAGCGATTCACCACACCCAGCATCGTTCGACCCGCTTGATCGAAGTGACCGGCGGCGGCCTGGTCCTCGGCGGTGGCCGCGCCAGATGCTGACCCGGCAAGTTTCAGATAGTAATCCTGCAGGCCGGGCGTGGCGCGGAAGTAAATCTCCAATTGGTCCAGGCCCTCGCGCACATTCCGCAGGCTATTTTTCACGGTTGCTTTGTTCTGTTCGTTCTGCTGTAGGGCAGTCGGCGAGGCTTCGTTCTTTCGTGCGGCTTCGTCGACACTTTCGATCCCTTTCGCCACGCCGCCGAGTAGATAGACGAACCGGGTCAGGTTCTTGATCTGATCAGCTATTTTGGTGGCAGCGACCGTCTTCGCTTCAGCGCTGGCTTGCTCCGCGGAAGGCCGGGCTGCTTGTGTTCCGCGCCGGGCCGTGCGCGAACGTGTTTGTGACAGCGCGCTAGTCGATAACAATAAGAGGCAAACCAGGACGAGAGTGTTTTTCATCGTGACTCCTTCAGCATGTTTGTGACGATAAGCCTGCGGCATCTGCCGGCGCCAGTCAAGCGACTACCACAAACAGAATCGTTGAATGTGAGGTCAGTACCGCCCGCGTGAGCGGGTGGGTCGAACA
>DATNNY010000685.1:0-2365 GCA_035601635.1 Pyrinomonadaceae bacterium | reverse complement strand
GCTTGATTCGATAAAGTTAATCTCCATCAACGGCAGGAGGCGGTAATGCAGCGCCCGCGCTTCCGTCCAATTGGCGTCGAGGGCCAGTTCAGTCATGCGTGACATCAGATCAGGAATTTCGTTAGACGCCACGGAAACGATTCCGTCCGCGCCCAGAGCGATCAGTGGCAGCGTCACCGCGTCATCACCCGACAACACTCGAAAGTTCGCCGGACGCTCACGCAAGATCTCCATGATCTGCGAAAGGTTTCCCGACGCTTCTTTGATAGCCACGATGTTTTCGCAATCTCTCGCCAGACGCAGGACTGTCTGAGCAGCAATGTTCGAAGAAGTGCGACCGGGAACGTTGTAAAGCATGATCGGCGTTGCTGGAATCGCTTCGGCGATCGCGCGAAAGTGCGTGTACATACCTTCCTGTGTCGGCTTGTTATAGTAGGGAGCGACCTGCAGCATGGCGTCAGCGCCCAGATCCCGCGCCCTTTGTGAATACTCAATTGCCGCCGCCGTCGAGTTGCTGCCGGTGCCCGCTATCACGCGCGCACGACCGCGCGCGACTTCGACAGTGATCGCGATCACTCGTTGGTCTTCGGCTTCAGACATGGTGGCGCTCTCACCCGTGGTGCCGCACGGCACCAGGAGACGGACTGCCCCTTTTATCTGTCTATCGACGAGCGCACGCAGCCGATCTTCGTCAATCGCGCCATCGGCTTTGAAGGGAGTCACCAGCGCCGTCGCACAACCGCGCATCCAATCGACCTTCATCGTCATCTTCGGAGTTCCTTTCGCTTAACGTAATGAACCTTGTTTAGAGGCGGGCTACAGCGCGCCGGTACGGAACCGCTCACAGTAGTGAGCGGGTCGATGGTCACTAGCAAGAACCCGGTCGCTACCGTCCCGGTTCTGTATCTCGCGGCTAATCGTCCGCATGTGCTTTTATTATCTCATCGAAAACTTCCGAGAATTCATAGACCCCTTTGCGGCCAACAATCCAGCCTGCCGCGACCAGCGCGCCCGCCGCAAATCCTTCGCGCGAGCGGGCCGCGTGCGTCAGCGTGATCTGATCCGCCGCGGAATCAAATCCGAGTCGATGCGTTCCGGGAATGTAACCGGCGCGCGTTGAAGTTACGGCAACGTCGCGGCCGAGACGGTCGCTTACGAGCTTGCGCAATTGGACCGCAGTGCCTGACGGTGCATCACGCTTGCGCTTGTGATGGGCCTCTTCAATGAACCCGTCGTACGATGCGAGCCCGCGAAATAACTCAGCCGCGTGAGCGGCGATCCGGTAAAAGACCTGAACACCCACCGAAAAGTTCGCCCCGTAAATCAAAGCGCCGCGGTGCTGAGTCACAATCTTCTTAATATCATCCAATTCACTGTTCCAGCCGGTCGTCCCCTCAACCAAAGGCACGCCGGCCCGAGCACAAGCGTCTACATTTCGGCGTACCGCGGCGGCGACCGAAAAGTCGATCGCCACGTCACAACCACGCAGAGAATTTACGAGGTCCTCAGCGTTGCGGTCTGTGTCTATGGACGCGAACGTCCCCGCGACTTCGTGACCTTGCTCGTTCGCCAGCTTCGCGACGAGTTGGCCCATTGCGCCGTATCCGATCAGGGCTAGTTTCAATTTTCAACTCCGTATTCAAGCACCGGTCGAAGTTAACCACTCAATGAAATCCGCAAAGCGGATGGCAAGATAATAGCCCAGGGTGGAGTGCGAAGCGCGGAACCCTGGGTTCACCGCAAGAATAAATTTCACAGAGCCTGCTTCAGCGGGCGAAAGATTCTGTCGCCCGCTAAAGCGGGCTCGGAACGTGGTGACGCCGCCACCCCAGGGTTTCGTTCGCTTCGCTCACTTCACCCTGGGCTATTTTCTTCCGTCCGCTTTGCGGACTCGTTATGAAGTCCTTCCACGTTAACGAAGTCCAATCGATCCTTAGACAACAGCCAACAAACTCTGAACCAAATCCTGATAGATATCCACGGCCCGCATCAACTCACTCTTCGCCACCCGCTCATGTTCAGTGTGCGCATCCAGGATCGAACCCGGCCCGATCAAAAGGGGTGTGCCCCAGTTCGTCAGATATGGAATGTCCGTGGTGAAACGCACGATGGTTGTTTCAAAGCCGTCAAGCGCAAGCAACCTGATCGGATCGTGGACAGACTTGTATTCCAGCAAAGCCCGCTCGGCCACCGCGCGCTCGAGTAAATCTTTTGCTGCCTGGGCGCCCACCGCCAGACGGATTTGCAAAGTCGTCTGGGCTGCTTCGGGAACGACATTCGCCCGCGTGCCTCCGGAGATTACCCCGATGTTGCAGGTCGTTTCGCCAAACGTCACATCTGTTGGCCAGTCGATCTTGCGCACGTC
>DATNNY010000684.1:0-24996 GCA_035601635.1 Pyrinomonadaceae bacterium | reverse complement strand
GGCCTGGCACTTGAAGTGAACAAACCGGACGCCCACACTGCGTCTCTCTCGGTGTTGGTCGTGGATGATGAAGAGTTCGTCCGAGAGACGCTGGCTGAAATGTTAGAGGATCTCGATCACACGGTCGTGACCGTCGAAGGCGGCCGCGAGGCGCTGCAGAAAATTTCCACTGGTGACTTTGATTTGGTCTTTACTGATTTGGCCATGCCTGAAATGGACGGTTGGGAAACTGCCCGTGCCATTCGCAAGCGTTGCCCCGGTCTGCCGGTCGTACTGGTAACTGGCTATGGGGCCACGGCCCAGCCGCCTTCGGGTGAACAGGATCTGGTTGCGGGAATAATTGGCAAGCCGTTCGACTTTGATCAGGTGACAGGAACTATTGCGCGGGTTTGTAACGGAGCAGATGTTCCGGCCTGATATTTCATTTGGCTGATTCCTGGCTCTTAACTCCTTTGTCAACAGCCCCTCTTCATCGCCAGGTAGTAAGTTAGATAGTAATGAACGTCAACGTCGTACAGGCCAGATCGATCAACTTTGTTCTGCGGATTCTTGCTGACGTAGAGTTAATTCCACCTGCTAACCCGATCGGATCTTCCGAGATAAACCGCCCCAACTGTGGATCGTAGAAGCGCGCGCGGTAGTACATCAAACCCGTCAGCGCATCCCGTTCGCCGCCAGTGAATTGGCCGAATTGGTGTCAGGCCTGCGATTTGTAACCTCTAATTATTACGTAACGCGCTATCTAAACTACTCTATGAGCTTTTTCTTTCGACGACGCAACACTAGCCGGTCGATCAGGTAACCTATGAGCGTCCACTGCACCAAACCTGCTAGCAGGAAAAGCAATGACAACAACCAGATATTCTTTGGCCCCCGCGAAGCTGGGAGAAGTTCCAGTAGAAAGCCAAGTGGGAACATTAGATAATATACGAAATCAAATGGGTTCGGCCCATGACCACCTGCTCCTTTCAAAAAGAAGAAAAGAAACAAGAGCACGAGAAGCAGATATACGGCTGGTAATAGAAACCGGTATTTCATTTGGCTGATTCCTGGCTCTTAACTCCTTTGTCTCGGAGTCCTCCTCTGTTAATGCAACGGGGCATGCGAACAGATTCTCAGTGGGAAATGAATCCCGGAACTAACGGAGACTGGAACTCCGCCAAGGAACATTTAGAATTCCGATCTTCTGCCGAAGCTGATCGTCGCTTACTTCCAGCCAGAAGTCAGCGAATCGCCCTTCCTTGGTCGAAAGATCATAACCAACATCGATGAATTTCTTTACTGCGTCCCAGTCTGCATCTCCGTGGCATTTACATCCCCCTCATCTCCCCAAATTTTCTGAGCCGGTCATAGGTGTCGCGCGCCATATCGAACGCCTTGTTTGGACCGAAGTTAGTGTGATCTACACTGTTTCCGTCGGGCGCTTGTCCAATGACAGTGTTGCCAGCGGAGTCCCGGTGGCTGTAGGAATCTTGCAAAAAATGTAGATACGTACCAAGCGCGTATATATTGCCGCCGTTCCGAAAGGCCTGCCCCAGTAACTCAGCAGACCTTTGATTATTCTGTTCTGGTGTTCCGAAAGCGTGAAACAAGACGTTTCTCTGTCGTTGGGCTGCGGTACCACCGAAGCCTGGTCCTTTGTCGTGGTCGTCGTCGGAGCGCTGATCGTGCTCCGCGATCTGCCTGGCTTCCCAATCCCCAAAACAACCAGTTTTCTTCGCTAGGTAGTAGGTTAAGTAAGAGTGGACATCAATGTCGTAAAGACCCAAAGGATCGGTTGCATTTTGGGGATTGTTACCAACATAGGAGAATTGATTGATTCCGCCCACTAACCCAATCGGGTCCTCAGAGATGAATCTCCCCAACTGTGGATCGTAGAAGCGCGCGCGGTAGTACATCAAACCCGTCAGCGAATCCCGTTCGCGACCGGTGTAACCGTAACGGGTCTTGGCGCTGCCCGCAGAGTTGCCGTAGGCGTCGTAACTTTCACGTTCGGCGAGAGCACCTTTGCTGTCCGTCAATGCAGTCGTGCTGCCCAAGTGATCCTTCGCAAAGTAGTAAGGTGTCGTGCCTGTCTTTTGCCGAATCTTGTTGTCGATGCCCGGGCCGTTGAGATATTCAGTGATGACGTTCGTGCTGGTCTTGTCCTGAGCGACATCCTGCCCGTCGTAGGTGAAGTTAATTGAGGCGCCGTTGCTCGGAGCGCTTTGAATCCTTCGTCCCAGCGCATCGTATTTGTAAGTGATGGTGCCGCTCGAAGGCGTGACTACTTGGCTTAACCTATTCTCGAAGTCCCACGCGAAATGCGTCGTCCCCGCTCTGAAACTGGGTCGTACCCGCGCCTTCGGTCTTGGAAATTAGATTCCCGTTGTTGTTGTAGGTGTGGATGTTGACAGCAATGATCGTCGTCTTTAGCGATTCTTTTTGACAACAATCTCCTTCGGTAAAGGCTGGCCGGGTAGAGCGGAGTTGTTGCTCCAGGTGTCATACTCGGCTGCGAGAGCTATTACAAACGCGTCGGGGCCAGAGCCATGGTGAGGATTGAGCGCACTGACGATTGGTCTAATGATTCTGACCGCTAATGAAGCTCTGACCGTCCGCTCCGGGAATGTTACATACCCTTCATTGTCGGTCATCAAGTCCTGCTCATGGCCTCTAGACTCGATGGAGTAATGTTGCCAAATTTCTCTAACGCCAGTATTCGCGAGCGGAACACCGCTTTGGTCAACAATTCTGACTTTCCATTGTGGTACGACTGTCGTTTTCCACGGATAAAGTGCGATCACACCCACGGCCGTGAAAAGGAGAATCAAAAGAAGTCTTTTTTCTTCCAAAGCCCGTCATTGCCCTTTGTAGTTAATCGCCTGGCCCAAGACATCTCTGGACTGGGGACTGGCGTCAGGCTTGCGATTTTGCGATTCTCAACCCGATGACAATGCTCCGTTAATGCTGGCCTCGAGCTCGCTTAGTTCTTTATTATCACGCACCTTGGATTCAGCGGCACCTTGACGTCGACTTACCGCTGAACAGAATCGCAAATCGCAGGCCTGACCCCGACTTGGTCCTCCGCCTCCGTGAAGCCTAATCAAATCACGATTAGCATCCACTACCTCACCGTATAAGCGATCCAATATGATTTTTCCGGTACCGAAGCCAGCAGGATTGTTTGGGTCTCGCCGAGATCGCCATCCGTATTAGTACTTGTCAACGTCGTCGGTTTCGGTACTTCTTAATTGCCAAATCCAGGAGGAAACCAAGAAGCGCATATGTCAGCATACCTACAACCAGGAAGAGTATGAGGTTTAGCAGGGGATGGTGCGTTCCAGCTCGCGGTAGCAAGAAATTAAGTACGTAACTCGGCCAGGCTACCGCATAGAATAGAAACTGCAGAGATCGTGGAGTGTGCCCCGCCCCGCTGACCATCCCCGCGAGTTGGATCAACAGGGCAATAAGATACACTCCTGGAAAGAGCCACCAGAATCTAATTAGCCTTTTAATGCTAAGCATTCGGGACTGTCCGTTTTATAGTATCGCGCTCCCATTCTTCTTTACTCTTTCATCGGCCCGTGCGACTCCTCCACGGAACATCAAGGATGCCGATTTTTTCGCTCAACTGTTCGTCGCTAACTCCGCGTAAGTACTCTCCGCCTGCGCCTAATAAAGTCGCCCGATCATATCCGACATCGATGAACTTGCGCACAACGTCCCAATCTGGATCGCCATGGCAGCCACATCCTCTCTGCTGGCCAAGGCCTTTTAGCTTGTCATAAGTATCGCGTGCCATTTTCGAAGGAACAACAAATCCGGGT
Organism: Pyrinomonadaceae bacterium; assembly: GCA_035601635.1. Taxonomy (GTDB): domain Bacteria; phylum Acidobacteriota; class Blastocatellia; order Pyrinomonadales; family Pyrinomonadaceae; genus UBA11740. Next base: position 21,187 of record DATNNY010000684.1, on the reverse strand, counting down.
CAGGCCCGCGATCTTGCGATTCTCAATCAACGCGCCCAAAACTTCCTGCGGCTTACTGCAAGCGAGCGTCACGCAAATCGCAAGATCGCAGGGCTGACCCATCTTGATGTTTCTCATTTGGCTGATTTAGGCAGGCTAGTTCTTGTAAGAGATATTGACCATTTTCCACTTATCCTGTTGCGTAAGTATAGCTTTCTGATCTTGGAGCGCTTCGGATTTGATCTCTAGGCTATTTGGACCGGTCCAAGTTGCAGTGATGTCGTGCAGGCCTCTTATCGTCAAAATAGGTTCTGCTTCGCCATTCGACAAAAGGGTCGTGGAAGCCTCTTGCAAGTTCACACAAGTGTATAGGCCGGTATTGTTGGCACAAGAACGATGGTACAGAACGGCTACGTACCTTCCATCAACGGATTTTTCCTGAGTCAGTATTTTATCGTCACAGTGCGTGTGACTCATGAAATCACATCCACCGATCGTGGCTATTAGAAGAAGGCTTATAATACCAATAAGCTTAATCATCGAGCTCACCTCTAAGTCTTGCTCCAGTGGTACCGCAATCTATCTCGGCGGAACCCCTAGGATTTGGATCTTATTGTTCAGAAATTGAGGGTCGATTTCGTCTATTGAATGCATCCGCCTGTCGTAAGGCCCTCCGCCAGAGGCCTCTAAGAAATCCTTGAGTCGCTGCTTCGTGTTCCGACTCCATGATCGCTGACAGTGACAACCCTTTTTGAGCGCCGCAAAGTCTATAAGCGCGTTCCGTGTTACTCGAGCCATCCGCATTGCTTTGGAAACATTTTCGTCTGTTTTGTCTACTGCGTGAAAGCCACTGGCGTGGCCCCAGGTTGGATCTGTGTAACCTCTATGGCTGAACGTGTCTTGTAAATAATGCAAATAGACTCCTAGCGCAGTGAGATTCCCGCCCCCCATGGTGGCGTTACTCCAATGAGCGTCAAGATAAGGTTGGTGACTTCCGGGGTGCAACGCGTGGTAGAAAGCGTTGACTTGTCTTTGCCTTTCAGTATCGCCATAGGCGGGGGAAGTTGCTGGATTTTCATCCACGCCTTGGTCACCATTAGCAATCTCCCGCGCCTCGGCATCCGTGAAACAGCCTGTCTTCATTGCGAGGAAATAAGTCAGATAATAGTGAACGTCAATCTCATAAAGTCCCGAAGGATCAATTGAGTTCTGAGGATTATTGGCTACATAGGCGAACTGATTGATCCCTCCAGCCAAGCCAATCGGATCTTCGGAGGCAAATCTCCCAAGCTGAGGATCATACCAACGGGCGCGGTAATACATCAGGCCGGTCAGCGAATCGCGTTCGCGGCCGGTGAAGCCGTAACGAGTCTTGGCGCTGCCCGCAGAGTTGCCGTAGGCGTCGTAACTTTCACGTTCGGCGAGAGCACCTTTGCTGTCCGTCAATGCAGTTGTGCTGCCCAAGTGATCCTTCGCAAAGTAGTAGAGTGTGGTGCCTGTCTTTTGCCGAATCTTGTTGTCGATTCCTGGGCCGTTCAGATATTCGGTGATGATATTAGTGCTCGTTTTGTCTTGAGCCACGTCATCACCATCGTAAGTGAAATTCGTTTGATGCGCCGCTCGAAGGTCCGCTCTGAATACGCCGGCCGAGCGCGTCGTATTTGTAGCTCACGCTGCCGCTCGCAGGCGTGACTACTTGGCTTAACCTATTCTCGAAGTCCCACGCGAAATGCGTCGTCCCCGCTCCTTCGGTTTTCGTAGTCATGTTGCCGTTGTTGTCGTACAAGTAAGTCGCAGCGGTGGTGGCCGTCAAACGGTTGAAGGGTTGATAGCTGTAAGAAAAGCTGCGTTGAGACGACGTGCGATTACCGACGACATCGTACGCGTAAGACTCAGCGGGCGTTCCGGTGTATGTCGCGGACGTCAATCGATCGCGAGCATCATACCCGTAAGCATGCGTACCACCCTGATCGATGTTCTGCGTGATGGCTCCCGCAGTGTTGTAAGTGTAGTTATTGTCGGCAATCACCGTGTTGCTCTTCGCGTCTTTCAATCGCGTCAGCCGATCGAGCCCATCGTAGGTGTAGGTTGTCACTACGCTGTTCGGCAATGTCCGCGAAGTCAGCTTGCTTGCGGCGTCGTAGACATAGCTGGTTGCCAGATTCGAGCCGTCTGTGATCTTCGTCAAGCGATTCACTGCGTCGTAGGTGTAAGTCGCATTCGTGGTGGCGCCAAAGCTCAGCTTCGTGCGCCGGTCGTTGGCGTCGTAGATGTAATTGAGCACCTGGCCCCAGACATCGGTCGTACTGGTCGCGCGTCCCAAATTATCGTAGACAAAACTCACGGTGCCATTCAAGTTTGTTGCCGCAGTCATGTGCGACAGCTTGTCATAACTATAACTTACGACCGAGGCGTCCGGATAAGTAATTTTTACCAGGCGATTCAGCGCATCGTACGTGTAATTTGTACTCATGTTGTTGTAATCGGTGCGCTGAATGCTATTGCCGACGGCGTCGTAAGCAAACGACATCATCGTGCCGGCGCGCGTTGCGGAGGTAACGCGCGACAGAGCGTCATAGACAAATTCGTAGCGTTGGCTTAGCGCATCGGTAACGGCAGTGACATTCGACCGCGAATTGTATTCGTACTGCGTCACCTGGAGCGCCGGGTCGGTGGCAGTGACGAGCCGGTTGGCGTTGTCGTATGAGAACGTCGTCACACGCCCCACTGTATCGGTGCGTTTGGTGACATTGCCGACGGCATCGTATTCGACAGTCGCTTGCAGACGAGTTCCACCAGCCGCAGCTGGGGGATACGTGGTTTTTATGGGACGATTGAACTCGTCGTAATCGATGTTGGTGGTGTGTGCAAGCTGGTCCGTCGCAGAAGTCAGGTTAGACATCAAGTCATACGTGTAGCTGACCGACTTGAGCAACGCATCGGTTTGGGTTGTCAAACGATAAGCGCCGTCGTATGCGAAGGTCGTGCTGTTGTTCAGTGCGTCGGTAACTCTTGTGCGCCGTCCGGCGAGATCGTAAGTAAAAGTGATGAACGTATTGTCGGGCCGCGTGATCTTGTTTACGCGTCCAGCAGCGTCGTAAGCGTAAGTGGTGACGAAGTTGAGCGCGTCAGTGGCGCTCGTCAATCGACCGCGCGCGTCATAAGTAAATTTCGTTAGGCCGCTCAGAGCATCAGTGGTTTGCGCGAGGTTGCCGCTCGTGCTGTAGGTTAACGTCGTTACCTTCCCACGAGCGTTCGTCATAGTCAACAATTGGCCTCGCGCATCGTAAGTGAAGGTGGTCGGGTTATTCAGCGCATCGGTGACGGAAAGCATGTTACCGGCAGCATCATAAGTGTTCGTGGTCACGCCATTCATCGCGTCAGTGGCGGTCAACAACTCGCCGAATTGGTTATAAGTGAAACTGGAAGTGCCGAGCACGCCGGTTGCGCTTAGTTTGTTACCGCTCGCATCATAGGTGTCGGTGGCAATCTGTCCGAGGGCGTTCGTGTGGCTGTTGACGTTCAACTGGCTGTCGTAAGTCCAGCTTTGTGTCTGCGAGCCGGAGCCGCAAGCGCACAAGCCTTGGATCTGCGTAACGATGTTGCGGGCCTTGGTCTTATCAAGAAAGTATTTGCTGATGTGGCCCAGGGCATCGGTCACATCTGTTTCAGTATCGCTAATAAAGCTGAGACTGTAGTGCTCGACGCCTCCCTGTTTCTCGGAAGTGAGCGCGCGTCCCTGGACGTCGTAAGTGTGCGACTCGAGCACATTACCGAGCGCATCGGTGACAGTCGCCAGCACCAGATTGCTATTGGCAGTTGTGTAGCTGAATTGAAATTTCGAAGTGTCGGGATACGTGACGGACAACAGTTCGCCGCTTCCGCCATACGTGTAACTGGCAGCCGTGCCGAGACTGTCGCCAATTGAAGTAATGCGGCCATTAGCATCAGGAGTGATCGTGAGCACTCGCCCAAATGGATCAGTGATGGAAATTAGTCTGCCATTGATGTCGTAACTCAGCGATGTCTGATTTCCGAGGCGGTCGGCCAGCGAAAGCAGCTTGCCTGCCGAGTTGAATCGATGAACGCTTCCATTTAGGAACGAAACGGTAAAGCTGCCGTCGGCGTTTTGCGTCAGCGAGCCGTGGAAATCACCTTCGACGGGCGAGAAAGGTCCCGTGCCGGACGGGCGTACAAAATTGGTCGCCTGGCCATCCGGACTGAACCAGCGAACGTAAGTACTTCCGTAAATCTTGATGGATTCGTCGTAGGCGCTAGTCCAGCCCTTGCCAAAGAGACCGCCATTCTGGGAGATGCTGTTGTAAGTTCGCGTGATGTTGGTTGCTGGACCAACGCCTGGCAGGGAGTAATCGCTTTGCTGTAGGTACATGTTGCCGTTGGTGACGTTGACTGGCTCGCCCACGGTTGTATTGCAAGATCGCGTGCCCGTGCCGCAGCTCTCAAGGCCGTCATTCGGCAAGACTGTTAGTGTTACCGTACCGATCCCGCAAAGCCCCAATGAATCGCAAATGCGATAAGTGAAACTGTCTGGGCCTGTATAACCGCTGTTCGGAGAGTAAGCAGGAGTCTGCAAGGTCGGGCTGGTAAATAAAGAGCCATGCTGCGGGTAGCTTTGAATCGAATCAAAATTGAGGCTGTCACCGTCCGGATCCGAGTCCCCCGACAACAGGTCACCCAGTAGCGTATAGCCATGTACCGTAAAGGACTTGTTCAGCGGAGTCGGCGCGCTATTAACCGCATTCAGAGTTACGGTCGCATTTGCGCACAGCCCTAATGAATCACAAATCTGATAGACGAAACTGTCTGGGCCCGTATAGCCGCTGTTCGGAGAGTAAGCAGGAGTCTGCAAGGTCGGGCTGGTAAATAAAGAGCCATGCTGCGGGTAGGTTTGAATCGAATTAAAATTGAGGCTGTCACCGTCCGGATCCGAGTCCCCCGACAAGAGGTCACCCAGTAGCGTATATCCATGTACTGTAAAGGACTTGTTTACAGGAGTCGGGGGACTGTTAATAACGTTTAGTGCGGCCGTCGCCGTTCCCCCAGAATTTATCGTCTCACAAATGCGGGAAGTGTGGTTGTCTTGCGCTCCAAATCGCTGACTTTGGCCCAGCGCCCGGCACCGCCAAGTACGGGCGTGACTCACTCGGGGCAGAGCTGCTTTTTTGGACGACTTGCGATGCGAGGACAAAAACCAAAAGAACGTAAAGGGCGAATCTAGTGATGCGTGTCATTGGCTTCCGGTTCCTTCCGAAAATTGAGAATTGCGCATTTAGGCGTGTCTTCGGCTGAGCAAGCCTGAATCAAGGTCGAGGGAGGTTTAGGTTTTCTTACGAGATTGATGCCGACAGGCTACGTAAAACCGAGATTGCCTGTGGCATCGCCGTTCCATTCCAGTCTGCCGCCAATTTCGTCGTTAAGATCGTTTATGTTGGCGGCGATTAAGTCCATTGCCAGTTGCAATGCCTGGATAGAATCTTGACCTTGCGCTAACTGCGCCTCCTGGCTTCCAATACCGATAATTTGAAAAGAGCACCAATACTGATTTGAATCCGGTGACTGTTCAGGCTTTCCGATAAACACGCTGACCGTTCTCTTGTCTTTACGCTCATCAAGAAAATGAAACTTCCGAGTTGCTATTATTTCTCTAATATCGAAATCCATGGCGCTCTCCCCCCATCGCGCTTGCCCCCGCCGACGGGAAAATGAAACCGCGGCGTGGGAGCTTTAATTTCTGGCCCAGGCTCATCTCATCCGTCCACGCATTCGCGTGCGGTGAATCCAGGCCGGCGTGGCAGCCTTTGTTTCGCCCAGGTCGATCCAACCCGACAGGCGCGTGATTGCCATCGTGGCTTCGTCCGAGTGTCTCGCAGCTGGAGATGAATGGTTTCGAGCGATAGCGCGCGTCGGAGATGTGGTTGAGTTTGTCATGGTCTTTTTCCTTTCCTTGTTGCTGAGCCCTTGCTCAAGGTCGGGCTAATGCCGAATGCTCCGGGCATAGGACTTGTTCACTTTCATCAAATCGGTGTCGAGATGGAGTTGCAAGCAGATACCGTCAAGAATCTCTTTGCTGCCGGTGTGAATCAGGCAATCATCAGCCTGGCTCAAGTCGGAAACCGGCGACTTGGCTTTAAACTCAGGCTCTCTGAGTTTCCGCGAGAAGCGCCTCGCCGGGGGGGGTCGCAGGCTGCCTGTCTGGTGTCTATCGCACGAGCGCATTCATGCGCGTGGGAACGATCCAAGCCGGGGTCGCGGACTTACAATCGCCAACATCGATCCAGCCTGACAATCGGGTTATGACCATTGGAGCTTCGTCTGAGCGTCTCCTCGAGGGACGCGACGTTCCGACCGTTCCGTGCGTTGAGGCTGTCGTTGAGTTGGTCATGGCTTTTTCCTTTCGTAGTCGAATCGTGTTGTTTGGTGCTGCGATTTCTAGTTAACGCTCATCAGGCCTGCGCTCGCCGTGAAGCCGACGCCGAAGCCTACGACCATTGCCGGTCCCGCCCACTCTTTCTTTCCCGCGAGCATGAATCCGGTCGATGCGCTGGAGAGATTGCCGAAGTTTTCCAGCACGTCGTAAGACTTTTCGACCTTGGTCGAATCCGTATCGAGATGGAGCTGCGAGCAGACGCCGTCGAGAATCTTCTTGCTGCCGGTGTGAATCAAGCAATCGTCAACCTGGCTCATGTCGGAAACCGGCGACATCGGATTGTCCAAGACGTCGTTGACCGTCGTAACCGCGTAGTGCGCGCCGCGGGTCGGGACCGCGGGCCGCATGAAGTACTGCGGCTTGCCGTTCAATGCGGGGTGAGTACTGTTGCTGACCATAGATAACAGATTCACATCGTCAGGTGAATCGTTGGTCAGGTGTGAAATTGGTCCGAAGGTCGGCTTGCCGGCCTGGTCTGTGCCGAGCAGCAGAGCCACGGCGCCGTCGCCGAATAACATCGACTGGATAACGAGCGTGGTCTCAGTGCGCTGTGCTTCAAATTCGCCATCATTAATCACGCCGTTCTTGCGCATGCGAGCGATTTCGCGGAATCCGTGATACTCGTTGCGGAGCAGCGGGGCGACGAACGGAGTGTGCGCTTCAGACATCAGCACGACAGCCATTTTGCCGGGGTTGGCGGCGAGATACCATTGCGCGACTTCGACCGACTTCAACATTACCGAACATCCCTGAGACTGCATGCTGACGGTGCTCAGTGAGCGCGGCAGCAGACCATGCGTTCTGGCCATGACTTCAGAAGCGAGGCAAGGAAGCATCTGGTCGGGGGTGTTGGTGGCCGCGATGAGCAAGCCAATTTGCGAAGGGTCGCCGCCCCACTCTTCAATACACTTGCGAGTGGCATTGACGCCGAGTTCGGTGGTGGAGCTGGTTGCGTTCATCGGGGCGCCAGTTAAAAAGTCCGCGTAGTTGTCCATCGCCGAATAACGATTCTCAACGCCGAGCGTGCAAATCGTGTTGATGAGCTCAGGCGAGAGTTTGTGCATCATCGAGGCCACCAACTCAGTGGTGCTGATCCGATTTTGCGGGGTCGCGGTGCTGGCTGAAATCATGCTAATCATTTTCTGGGGCTCCTTGCTCTGTCTCTTGCTTAAATTGTCTGCGTTGGTGCTGTTCCATTACAACAGCCGTGCCATGAATCGCAGGAAGGTGTGAGAAGGAAGTAAGTCGACAAATAATTAGACTTAGCCGTCTGCTATCCTGAGCGGAGCTTGGCTTTGAGTAGGCAGGCGCTAGTGAGTACTCAGTATGCAGGAATCGAGAGGACGCCTGGCTTGGAGCAGCCCAATTGCCATCTCGTTAAAGGAAACCTCAGGAAAGATTAAGCAATGACGCGATCTCGCCGTATATGGATCACTCAACGTAACAAGGAAGTTAATCTGTTAACCAGGTATGCAATGGTAACTTAGTATCCGGTACGGCGGCTTTGCCTCAAAAGTCGGGATCGGGGATGACTTATGGGTCAAGTGAGAGACTTTTGGGTCAAACAGAGGGCTTTTGGGCGGATGGGCTATTTTTGGGCAAGGAGGAAGCCTCATCATCAGAATCACGGATTCTCTTTTGGTGGCGCATTCGAAGCCACAAAGTTGGCCCACCGAAAATCAAAGTGCCACTTAGCGAGCCTATCAGTATCATAGTCCAGTTAACTCTGACCCTGAGCAGAGGGAAGAAAACGATGAGAAGTGGACCGGCAAGGGCATACAATAATCGCGACTGTCGTCTGGTGATGTACTTTGGGAGGAAAACTGGAAATAAGCCGGTTGGTTGAAGCAAAGCTTGTTCTATCGTTGCGACCGCCACTGCTGACGTTGCCAGAGACACTGTCTTGCTACGGTCCGCCAGAATATCCGCGAACTGTACTCTGCTAACCGCTTGACCGATGTAAAGGATGCACGCCGCGACTGCTACACCCCAAGCTGAATAGTAGTCTTGCTTGGCTTCGCGTACGAGCCTTCTGGTTTCACCGCACTGTCGCCACTCAATACGGAGTTTGAAGGCAAAATATCCGACCAGAATCAAGAGCACCCACGGGATAGCTTGGGGGCTCTTAATGGCGGTAAGGATTGCTCCGACGTTTCCGCCCGTGGCCTCAGCCTTAGCTAGATCAATTCCGACTAATTCCCAGATGAACAGGATCGCAGACCAAAGCATTAGCTGCTTACGGGCCTTGTGGTACTCGCTTGAGAGTGGTCGCGGATCTGGCATGATAGTGGAAGAAGAACGGCAGGCTTATATCATCAAGCCGACGCTAGGTAAAGATTTCTCTTGACACCGCAGGCTTTTAGAGTAAAAGATGCCTTCGATTTCTTGAGTCGCCTCGCCCAAATTGGCGGGTCGGCTCTTTTTGATCCCGTGAGAGGTAAAGGCGGCGGACCTTCTCGCGAAAGGCCCGCCACCGAGTTTCCCCTTGATCGTGTGCTACCGTCTAGGCGATTTCATAAACGGGAGCGTTGAAAGCAGACTTAACGAGGTCGATACCATCCAAGCACGACTGCTTGCTGGTATAGCCCTCGCCTGAGTCGGCGACGATGCGGCCATTTGCCGCTTTGAGGTGCCAGCGCCATTCCCTGGCGCTGTCCACGTAAATATAGAACTTCATTGGAACTTCTCCTTTGAAACTACCTGAAAGTTGGAACAGTTACCTGTTCGAGTATGACCACGACGGTTCGTCCTGGTCGTTTGAGATTCCTGCTCGCAATGAGCAGGAGGCTAGAGAACGCGTTAACGAATTGTCTAACGCGCGGTATCTCGGCGAGATCAAAATGACGGTGAACTTGCCGAAACAGACACATCTTTTCGTCCGGCTGATTTCCCGGACGCGTACCATCTTTGGATTCACCTAGTTTTTGGTTGACAGATGCGGTGGGTTTGCTAAGATGCACTTACAGCCGTACCGCCAAGCGGCAAATCCTAGAGAGCAAATTGGCGTCAGTGACGATAGCGCGGGATACCAGCCCGCGTTTTTCGTTTTAAGCCTAAGAAGGCAAATCCCTCCTCTTGTGTAAGATAACTTGACGACCACAAGAGCGTCAATATCTTGCGCTCCCGAAAGTCGATGCACACAAGATGTGCAAATTCCCATTGTATGCGATTTCGGTTTGAGGTCAACTACTTTTATTTAGCAAGTCGTTTTATCTTGAACAGAGAACAAAAAGCGAGGCGAAAGTCTCGCCGCTTGGTGGGTGAGTTCTAAGGCACAATCTCCGTTAGTGGAAAACGGGAAAGCAATTCAGGAGACGGACGTTTAGGCTCAGGTGCGCCAGTGGCGATCCTCTCACACGCACTGCATAGGGCCATAAACTGTCTTGTAGGCTTCTCAGAAGATAGTCTCCGATCATCCCTACGCCTTCTCTGATCGGGATCGCCATGAAGCCACAATCCGCACAGCGTTAGACGATCATTCAAAGCCAGGTGATAAATCGGAACGGCGGGAGCGAAAACGTATTGCGTCGCGGGAGTTTCTTCCATAGGATATGCCTACCTGACCGTTATGCTAACCAAGCCACGAGGTAGAACTGGTTAATGGATCCGGCCCGGACGACGCGGGCGTACCGGGCATCCTCTGAATCGGCGCACAGTCTAGTATTATTTAATACGGACGGCAAGGGAAATTCATCAGGAGGTCGATCCTGATGGGTAGAACCAAGCGCGACTACCCGCGCAAGCTGGCGCGTAAGCTGAGAAAGATTCGGGACCGGGAAGGACTATCTCAAACTGAGATCGCGAAGAAGTTAGATGTAAAGGATCGGGCGAGCATCTCACAATTTGAAAGCGGCACCATAGAGCCGCCGCTGCCTGTGCTACTCAAGTATGCTCGCTTGGCCGGAGTCTCCACGGACGTTTTGATTGACGACAAGCTAAAGCTGCCCCGATAAGCAAAAGAGGAAAAGCGGCTATACCGCCTCTTCCCAAAACGTCGGCTCAATACCCAACTCATAGATTGACTGAATGAGACAACAGAGGTTGTGCGCCAGTACCTTGCACAGGGCTTCGTTGATTTGAGCTGTCTGGGTTTTGCTTCTCAGGCGATCGCCAAACTTGGACTTGATCATCGAGAAGGTAGTTTCGACGTTCGAACGCTTGTGATAGGACGCCATGAAGTGATCTTGATTGTAGGAGTAGTAGTGAAACATTCGTTTCCACAAATAGGTATGACGCCCTCCGGTGCGGCTGTTCGATTTGAACGGAATGAAAGGCATCGCGTTGTTGTCAACGACTGTTTGCAGGTTGTCGCTCGACAGATAGGCTTTGTCTGCGCTCACTTGACTCATGGTGAAGTTGCGAGCCGTGGTCTTTACCAATCCCTCGAACTGCGGACAGTCGTTGGCGTTCGAGTCGGTAACTTCGACGCTGGTCACGATGTTGGTTTTGACTCCGCACATCAAATGAACCTTAATCCAGGCGTGGCGCTCCATCAGTTTCGGATCGGTGTATTTGGCTTTGGTCCATTGAACGAATCGACAAGTTGTGAAGCCAGACGAGTCAACAGCAAAGTCACTCTCCACGGTCTGCAAGGGCAAGCTACTGATTTCGATCAACTGTTTAAGGAATGGCGTCAGCGTTGGATTCTCAAGGTAACGCGAAATCGAATTGAAGTGTGGCGCTCTCGTCAAGAAACCTTTGCTGTGTGCGTCTCGCAAGTCAGAGCTAAAGCGACGGCCAGAGAAGGTGCTGTAAACCTTAAACGTACTGGCGAAGATCATGTCGGCCAGGGGCAAGCGCGGACGCCCGAACGATTGGATCGGTTCTTCGATGCCTTTGCAGAGTTCGTCAAGCAACGACAGAAAGCGATCCTTTTCGTGGCATTGCGCTCTGTTATAGGCAGGCCATTGTTGCTTGTAGGTTTTCCTGACCGTGACCGTCTCAGTGACGGTTTGAGTCTCACCGTCATCGATGTATTCGCGCCTGATAACTATTTCAGTCGCGAAGATATGCTTGCATCTGAGTTGCCTTGCGGTGAAGTCCGGGCAAGTGCAATGCGGGTGCGCGGGATCGGGCTTGACGATGTAAGTATCGTGACAGCCTTTCGTCTGAGAAGGAACGAACCATCTGTAGCCATCGTCGCTTCGTTGCAGTTTCGATTTGGCCGCTATTTCAAGGCCGCGTTGTTCTCTTTCGTCCATTGTGTCCTTGCCTTTCTTTTGGCGACTGGCTCACAATGGGTTTGCTTGAAGCCTGCGTGAGCAATCGCGTTCGGTTTTCAATTGGCCCTGTCAGTTGTTTGTCGCATCTGGCAGGGCTTAACTATTTCTTCTTTCGCCGCTTTGAGTCTGCGTTGAAACTCGCTTGCGGCTTGTCCTGCAAGGCCTTCTCAACGGCCCGTATTACAAAATCCTTTAACGTGATCCCGCTTAGAGCGGCGTGAGCCTTTGCCCGTCTGACAAACTCTTCAGGAACGTCTCTCAGGTTTATTGTCTTTGTATCCATGCGCTAAATGTATCATATGATACATCTGTCTGTCAAGCGCATGGGTTGAAAAACCCTCTATTGTTACCCGGCGCTGTTTAGGTATGCGTGGCCCGTCAGAAGTTGCGACGGGTGATTCTAATTGATGACAAGTTGGATTTTGACTCAGAGCATGTTTGAGTTGAACGTGTATTCCGAGTTTTGGGCTGATGTAGAAGTAAGATAAAACACACTTTCTCTTCGTGGAGTTCTTGGATCAGTGATATAAGTGGGTTGGTTCTTTCCGGGGAGCCTTTAGAAGGAACCAACCCCTTTTCTTTTCGAAGTGTCGGTTGCCGCCGCGCTCACCGCGCGTTTGCGCGGAGGTGTGTCTGTTTGCGTTTTGTGCTCTACGTCCTCGCCGACGCCGTTAACCTGTAAATCACGAGTGCTATGAGGCCCTCTTTTCTTCTTAAACTGATCGACAAATTCGACGGTTTTTGCCGGCTCTTCCGGGCGAAGGCGTTCATCGAGTGCGCCCAACGCGGCAGTGAAAAGAGCGCAGTCGCTTAGTCCCGCATCCATCGGCCCGTCGTCGTCTGTGGGGTGCATTGTGACCACGGCTCTTGAGTATTTGTTCGTAATCCGAGTAACGAAAGCACAGACCTCGTCCGTAGCCGGAACTGTGTATTGCTTTTTCTGATCCCCGTTACGTGTGGTCTTTGGTTCAGTCATGCTGCTCAAAGCAAGTCCTTATTTCCCCGAGAATTACGAAGATATAGTTGTTCGTATTAAATAAGTCAATTAAGGGTAAGCTTTTTCTTCTGCTTTATCGGGATTTGGGGAAAATAAGGTTTACCTAATTTTATGGTGGACTTATTTATCAGATAATCTATAATAGCCAGATATTGGGGTTGGTGATTTGCATATGTCTGCATTTAGCGGTTTGGCTTCACCATTGAAGACGCCTTTTCCAAAAGACCTGCTAGTCCTTGACTTGGAGACGACAGGCACCGATCCGGTGCTTCACTCGACCATTGAAATCGGGGCAGTATTGCTGGACCGCCACACATTGGAAGAGGTCAAAGCATGGTCGGCTGTTATTAAGCGACAGGAAAGGAACGGCACGAATCCTCGATCAATGGCGCTTCATGGGCGATCGCTGGACAACATTAAGAGCACTGGCAAAGACGCAAGGCAGGCGGTAGAAGAGTTCTTTGATATGTTTGGAACGGACTATTTGCTCACTGGGTGGAACATAGGATTCGATGTTCAATTCCTCAGGGCTTTGCTCCGGCACACGGGCCATACTGATGCGTTCGATGTAATCGACTACCATAGATTGGATGTATGGTCCATTTCCCAGTTCTTGAAAACTATAGGGTTATTTCAGAGCGATGTGTCTTCACTTTCTTGCCTGTGTGAGGAGCTGGGTCTACCTCGTTCGAAGGCCCACTCAGGTTTAGAGGATGCGAGAATTACAGCGACGGCTCTTCGCCGACTCGTTCAGCTCGTTCCTCATTCTTCCCTTGCCGTCGCGGTATGAGTAATTCGTCGTGGACGAAAAATCTTTCATCTCCCCGGTCGTAGATATTTTTCGTGCGATTCTCTACGACATCGTCGGTTTGTTTCTACCAGGTGCTGCATTACTGCTGGTTCTTCGAGAATCGTCCTTTGCTGTAATACGTCATTTCGTCGAACCCCTTACCAAAATCGAGAACAATACTAAGCTGGCACTGTTCATTGGCGCGAGTTATGTAGCTGGTTATGCGGTACAAGGTTTTGGTGGCCGTTTTTGGAGTCTGATCGTTGTGAGGATTGTAAACGGAGCTAAAACTTGGTGGCGCGACCAAAAACTGCGAAAGCCGCATAATCGGGTCAATGAAGAAGAGCATAATCCTCACGAAGTGGTACAAGCCGGAGCGGCTCAGCAACTAGTCAAAGGTGAAGAAGGAATGAAAGGCATTTCGCCTGCCTTCCTACAGGTAAAGAGCCAACTGGAGAGTTCCGAACTATTTCGCTCTCTACGAACTCAAATCGGCGAATACTGTGACGTGGCAACTCCTGACAAGCTATCCTCAAACGAAGTTCAAAACTTGGCTTACTCAGTGGCAGACGACCGTGCCGCTAATGCGTTCACTTTTTCTTACCGCGCTGATCTCAGCAATGGAATGTTCTTCGTCTTCCTTGTAGCTGCTCTTGAAACGTTGTTTGCATATTGGAGACTAGAAACCAAGGTTTGGCTCGCCACGTTGGTTGTCTACGGAGTCCTGGCGTTTGGTTTTGCCCTTCGAGCTTGGACATACTTCGACATCCGCGGCAGGATCATTTATCCCATTGGACTCGCTGTCTTAGCTGATTACCGCAGGGAGCAAAAATCCTCTAAAGACTAGAGATTCACTTCGGAGCACCTTCGCGAACCGCGCAATATTCAAAAGGGCGGCGGTCGTGGCCCACACCAGAAGGCTTTTTGGGCAACTGCGACACTTTAAGCCAAGCCGTGCCCCCTCCACTTTTGGGTCAACTCTCCGACTTATGAGTCAACTTGGACTTTTGGTGCAAAGCCCGGTACGGCGGTACGGCGGCTTTGCCTCAAAAGTCGGGAAGCGGGGTGACTTATGAGTTAGAAAACTGACTTATGGGTCAAATCTAGCTCGATTGGTGATAGTCTTGCTTGCCGAAAGGCAGGCTTCTCTACATGCGCACTCCCAAATCTTTCGGCGACAAACTTTCTTCGCTTACCGAAAGTAATTTCTTTATGGGAGGAGGTGTCGGCGTGGCTTTAGCCTCTTACGCCTTTCTCATCAGTAATGCGTCCCGGTTTGGTTTGCTATTGCTTGTAATCGCGTGGCTAATCATTTCGATTTCAATTTATCGGCACCGCTTCTTTGCGAATAAGCCCCGCAGAGCACAAGAGTATTGGAATGGGCTTGTATGTACCGTCGTGGGAGTCTTCTTAGCAGTGACGTGGATGGCTTTGATTCCGAGAACCCCTAGACCGCCGGGATCATTCGTTCGAATTACCAAATTTGGCTTAGTGCTTAAGCCGGAGGACGATCTCCTTTGGTTGTCAGAAGGCCCAGTTATAAGGTTTGAATTGGGAAAGCCAATCTATGTGAATTTCGGCATCAAGAATCAAGGTTCGGTCGCCGCTCAAAACCTGCACTATTTTCGAGTTGCCGGTTTTGTTCGAAGGGAGCCAGGAACGGAACAAGACCGCGAGGTTGAGGAACTGTTCAAACCTCTTTACCAAGAAATTACTAATACCTATGAGCAAGGGCGTAAGGGCTCTGAGGAGGAGCCGGATCAGCCGTCGTTCTTCAGCGCAACAGTCGTCCCATCCAAGGCGAATATTGACGAGTTCTATGCAGACAAAACAGCACTGTGCGCAATTGCCAGAATTGAATATGACAATACTCAGTGGCAAGAACGATGCGTATTAGTGACCCGCGAGATGCTGCAAAACTGGCAAGACACGAATAGCATTTACTGGATGTTCTGTGGGCCACACAATGCCTCTGGGGCACATCGCTCCGGTAGTCTTCTTTAAGAGAGAAGAGGCGATCTACGCCGCCTCTTCCCAAAACGTCGGCTCAATACCAACTCATAGATTGACTGAATGAGACAGCACAGGTTATGAGCAAGGACTTTGCAGAGGGCTTCGTTGATTTGAGCTGTCTGGGTTTTGCTTCTCAGACGGTCTCCAAACCTGGCCTTGATCATCGAGAAGGTTGTTTCGACGTTTGACCTCCCATTCTCTCGGCTAGCTCGCCCTTGCGTAGGCCGTTGCCAAAGACACTAAGACTTCGCACGTTCAATGGCTTAAGGTAATTTCGACACATGGTTGCATTGATCTGAGCAAGGGTTTATTCTACGCGGCCTGAGGGCCTCCTCGTCCAGGCTCGTGCCAATTCGGGGACTCTCAACAAGTGAGCACACTTATAACGTCTTGCCAGCGAGACGTGATCAATGGCAACTGCGAATTTTGAGAATCAAGGTGCTGCTAGAAGAGGGACAGCACGCTTTGTAGGATATTTATCGCCGCTTCGGTGACTGAAAACTCGGTCCCTGGGTTTGAAGCGGGTGGAATTGTTATTTCACTCCGAGTTACGGAAGCACATGGAGGTGTTTCTACTTCTCCGGGAACAGGAGATGCACAAGGTGGCGTTTCAACCTCGCCTGCCAAAGTGGATAGGCTGAGCACAAACGTCAAAACGACGGCAGCGCCCAATCTTCTTAGGTTCTTCATATTTTTCTCCTTAAGGTTGGTGAGTTTAGTGTTACGACTTTCAGCCAGAGCCACACAACGGAGCATCTTTCAGGGCCGCGCCTAATTCTAGAAAAGTCATTGACGCGACTCGCACTTCGTCGCCGGCAATTATTATAACAGTCACGTAGAAAGGTAAGCCTCACATGAACTTAAGGTCTCAACTAGCAGCGGTTAAGGACCAGAGTCTTGGTCTAAGCCGGGCAGAAGGGGCCCAACTTTGCTGCCGCTTGGCGAAGCAACTAGAAAAGGCCGGCGAATATGAAGCAGCTTGCGAGGCACTAGAAGAATTTTGGCCCGACCGTTATGGAATTCCAAAAGGCGACCGTCTTGATGAAGCGACAAAGGCTGAGGTGTTGCTTCGGGTTGGGGCCTTGTCCGGGTGGCTCGGCAGCGCGCGTCAGACTCCGGGCAGCCAAGAGTCGGCAAAGAACCTGATCACACAAAGCGTTGAAATACTTGAAGGGCTTGGTCATCCCGAGCGGGTTGCCGAGGCACTCGGCGATCTCGCCCTCTGTTATTGGCGCGAAGGAGCACTCGATGAGGCACGAATCCATCTAGACAGCGCGCTGAGTCGCTTGGAGAACCAAAACAGCGACTTGAAGGCCGTCATCCTGATTCGTGCTTGCATGGTGGAAGTGCGGGCACGTCGTTTGAAGGAGGCGTTGCGGTTTTGTGACGAGGCAGCTCCTTTAGTAGAGAAGAGCAAGGACGAGGCGCTTAAAGGTGCTTTCCATAATGGTTTCGGTCTGGTTTTCAGAAAGTTGGCGGATGCGGATCCACGAGAGGATCATTTAGATCGGGCTTTGATCGAATACGCCGCTGCTAGCTTTCACTTCGAGCAAGCCGGGCACACTCGATTTCAAGGTTGTGTGGACATCAACCTTGGTTTCCTCTTTTTCACACTCGGAAGGTTCGCCGACGCTCATCAGTATTTAGATCGCGCCCGACATTCGTTGCTTGAGATCGACGACCACGTACATCTTGCTCAAGTTAACGATACCAAGGCGCGAACCTTACTCGCTGAGGGCCGTCTTCAAGAAGCACGACGATTCGCCCGCTCGGCAGTAAATATGCTGAGGAAGGGTGACGAACAAGCACTCTTGGCCGAAGCGCTAACGACCTACGGAATTGTCGTGGCACGCCTCGGTAATCACCAACGTTCCAAAGCGCTGCTGCAAGAAGCGATCGGAGTAGCTGAGACAGTGGGTGATTGGGAGGGTGCCGACCGGACCAGATTGAGCCTTATCGAGGAGCTTACCGAGCAGACATCTGCCACAGACTTGGCCTCGATCTACGAATCCGCCCTCAATCACTTGCAAGAGTCTCAAGATCCTTCAGCCGCCAAACGTTTGATCTCTTGTGCGCGCAAAGTAATTGACACACTAATAGCCCTCGAGCACGAACGAAATTCCGAAGCAATAGAACCCTCGTGGGAAGGCTTCTCTTTCAAAAAGGAGATGCTGAGGGTTGAAGGGGCGTTGATCGAGCGGGGGCTGAGGGCCTCGGGTGGCTCGGTGACGAAAGCGGCACGTTTGCTTGGCTTCAGACATCATCAGAGCTTGATATCTTTAATTAACAGCCGCCACAGGGAACTGCTCCAGACAAGATCCACAGTCCGCAAGCGAAGACATCACATTTTCTCCAAGTCTAGAAAGATTAAAAGGAAAGCAATACGACAGAGCCCTGACCGAACAAGTTCCCAGATCTCCATCCTCCACGTTGAGGCCGACCAGCAAGTCGCCAAATTGGTGGACGAGATGTTAGTCACAGAAGAATGCAGCGTTGAGCTTTGCACTGATGGCTATGGTGCCCTCGAAAAACTTACGGGCAACGGCCAATATGATGTGCTTGTCGTTGATAACGAGATTCCAGGACTTAGTGGCTTGGAACTGGTACAGCGCGCCCGAAACATAACCCGCCGTCGGCGTACGCCGATCGTCATGCTTTCAGGAAGCGATTGCGAGACTGAAGCTTGGGGAGCTGGGGCGAATGAGTTTTTGAAAAAGCCGGAGCAGATTGGTCAGCTGCCATCGACGATCGACCGACTGTTGAAAGAACGCTGAGAGCGAAAAGACTAGCCAGTCGGGCTTGATACCCGCCAGAGGAAAGGACTGAGTAGTTGGACTTGAAGCGTGGAACAAGTCGGCTTCGGCGGCGTCTATTTGAAATGGTCTTTATTGGAACCTAAAAGGAATCCCTCAAAGAGACCTACTCACCGTCTACCCGCGAGACTAATTCGCTGGACGAGTCTGTCTGTTTGCTTTGCGCTTGTCCTCTCATGTTTCGTTGTCACGCCGCTGGCAAAACCCGATCACAAATCAAAAGCGCTGGCGCAAGGGCAAAGCGGCTCGCAAGACGGCAAGGCCAAGAAGGTTGAACCGGCGCCGCCCGTGACCGGTCCGCCGGCGGCAAATTTGCCGAACCTCGATGAAGTGAAACAGCGGCGGCAGGAAGCTCCGGGTGCGCCCGAACCCTGTAAGTTCGACACTTCGCTCGCGGCACAAGCCGATTGAGTCGCGACATGGAAGAAAAGTTGGCGATCCACTTCCACCGCGGAAGGTCAGCAGTTATAGGACCGAGAGCGATAGCGAACGGGTAAGTAATGCCGGTGCTAAGACACTTCGCATGTCGAAGCTGTCAGTCCGTTCGCACCATGCCGGCAGCACTCGATTGCTTTCGATGAGGCGCGTCAGTTCCAGGTCATTGATGCGGAAAGAATACGGCCATAGAAGCTTCATTGCAGCTCCCGAACCGCAAGGACCACCGAACTCCGCCACGTTCGTTGCCACTGATGTGGCGGCGGTTCGGCCGACCCTTATACGCAAAACTTTATTCAATGGGCCCTGGCGCGGCAGCCAAACTCTGAGGAGATCAATTACTGGGAAGACATCCTGCGAGCGGCCTACGCGCATGGACAGGGATCCATGCTGCTTGCCGAGCGCGAAATGGGCCGCACGGTCTTTGAATCGGCTGAGTACGCGGCTCGTGGCCGCAGTGATCATTTGTACGTTTGCGATCTTTACAAGGCTTACTTGATGCGAGAGCCAGACTCTTCGGGCTGGGCCTATTGGGATGCGCGGGTGCCTTTGTATGGTCGTGACCAGGTGCGCCGGGGCTTCGATGAAAGCACCGAGTTTGCCAATCTGGTGTCCACCCTGAATATCAGCGGCACGGCTTCCAGCGCCGTCTCTTCTTTAGCAACAGCGCGCGTCGATCCATTCAATCAACCTGGCAGCGGGCTGAAGGGCAGAGACGCCGAATGGAGTGTCCCGCTGTTGAGTCTGCCCGGACGCGCAGGCCTGGATCTGGGTTTGTCGCTTTCTTATTCATCGATGGTCTGGACGCGCTCAGGCTCAGTGCCGTATGTCTACTTCGATGAAGACGATGGGTTCCCCAGCCCCGGTTTTCGGCTCGGCTTTCCGACTATTCAGGAGAAATTCTTTGATGCCCAGGCTGGTGTAAACGTCTATCTGCTCGAGACCTCCGGCAGCCGCGTCGAGCTGAGGCAGGTCGGATCGACAAACGTTTATGAAGCTGGCGATTCGTCTTATCTGCAACTGATCTTTGGGTCTGATACGGGTTGCATCATGGATGGTTTGCCGACGGCTTGCAACCGTGTGCTGCGCGCCATCAACAACGGCCAAGGTGATCAGGTGAGGGTATACGGCTTCTCTATGTCTTTGGAACTGAGCCTATTTACAGCGAGTTATTCGTCGGTTACCACCAGCCCCGGCGGGAGTCGCATACGCTTACCTCCCAGCCAAATAATTAAAGACTCCAGTGGAAACGCATACCTCTTTGTTGGCCAACCGACGAAAGCCGGCGAGGCTGCGGTGCAGTTTGTGATCACTCCGGGTTTCCAACTGGGCTTCGAACCAAATCCGCAGAACACTTATGATCCTCGCGCAGATTTTCGAGACTATGCAGAAACACTCTCGAAGGACAAGAGTAAGACCGATTGCCTAAAGTTAGCACTTATGATTTACAAAGCCGGGCAGGTTTTCGGCGGCGACCGCTATGATAGCGGCCGGAGCATTATTCGGGGACTCATGGCGGGATTAACGGAATACACAGAAGTTAATTTCGGAGGTCGGGACGGCCCATCTAACCCAGACTATCGTGTTGGCGTCTTTCGGAAAGATTCTCATTATGGCGGAGGCTTTGGTGACTCCGGGTTTGCTCCTCACATGCAGGACGGTTCCAACCAAGTCCGACACTTCACCTTTTATCTCGGCGCCGGTTGGGGGCATCGGCTCAACTTTGGCAAATCAGGGATTGTATAGAGAAGAAGGTACAAGCGATCCGCGCAATGCTGATGTTGGCCTGGGCCAAATAGGCACCGACCTTGGGACTCATTTCAACGGGAGTTACAAGCAGCTCGCTCAGGATGTCTGGCATCGTGTTTGTGGTCAGAGTAGTAATCTGAATTTGCCCTAAAACTTGGGTAAGAAAGGAAATGCCAATGCGTTGCAGGAGACTGTCTTTGTCGGAGATCACGCTGCTCGTTCTAGCCTTCGCTGGTGGGTGTAGTTTGTTCGTAGGTTGCACCCAAACCCGAGGCGCAGTGCTTGAAAAGTGGCAGACCGAGAACAAAACGTTCCAGGTTCGCGTCACCTCGTACGAGGAAAAGGATGCCAACGTAAATGGGGCTGCTTACCGATTTGAGTCTTCTTTGTCAGGTTCAAATGACTGGCACGAAATCGTCACTTTCCGCCACGACGACCAGCCCAAAATACCTACGGATCAAGTGCGATTTGTGAATGATCAAATCGGCTATCTTTTTATGGGATGGATTTATGCAGTCACCATCGATGGTGGCGCTAGTTGGTCGGTGTGGGATGCCAACCACGATTTGCCAAACTGGCGATGCTGCAATTATAAGCTGATTGCTGATGTGACCGTGGGGAAGGACGGCAGCGGAGTGATGCGATTGAATCCAATTCAAAATCGGTATGGTGAAGTCCAGGAACTTCACACTAACGATTACGGTCGGCACTGGCAAGCGGAGTGAGACGCAACTACGACTG
>DATNNY010000683.1:0-8376 GCA_035601635.1 Pyrinomonadaceae bacterium | reverse complement strand
CGTGACAATCTCTTGCACTCAAATCGATTCCGCAGTAGAACTTCATCAGAGGTGGCCTCCTTTTTGGCGAAAGGGTTGGTAAAGCAAACGCAGTTTACTGCGTTCGCTTTCGGCCGCCTCTATTGATTATCAAATCGTTGGGCTGCTAATCCAGCAATTTATTGGAAAGGACAAGCCCGGTACGAGAATTATTTCAATTGTCATGTTGGTTACTACGGCTTCTGCCCTTGCGCTCACGCCAGCGAAGAACGAGGATGCCAATCAAAAGACTCAGATCGCACGGGAGATAACAAGTATGCGAAAACAGGCAAAGGCGACATTCGGCTTAGAATCTTGGGACGAAAAAACCTATAACGAAATAGAAGGGGCGCCGAAGCTCACGCGGGTCAGTGCAACCAAGTCGTACCAGGGAGACATCGAGGGAGAGGGTAAACTGGAATACTTGATGATGTACCGTACGGCCGGCTCGGCCAGCTTCATGGGTCTGGAGCGAGTAACTGGTAGCGTTGGCGGTCGCTCGGGTAGCTTGGTACTTCAGCATAGCGGCACCTTCGAGGACGGTGTAGCGAAGGCAAAATTGTCCGTGGTTCCGGGCTCTGGGACTGGCGACCTGAGCGGCATGAGCGGAGAGGGTGGATTTAACGCGGGGCATCAGCCGCCATACGCTATGACGCTTGATTATTGCTTCGAGTGATACATCTATACCGAACACGCAGCCCAACAACTAATTGAACCGGACGTTGAGTCACCATGTGGTACTGAATCCTTGACTCTCTGCTGCCTGCATCTCAGAATTAGGTTCTAATGGGAAGAATCAGACAAATGATTGCGGTTGATGGGCGGAAGTGTTGGACGCTCTTTGATTCTGGCGCACGCAACACTTACGTGATTCCCACCGTCGCAGACCTGTTGAGAACATCACCCACGCCTCGCACAATTCGAACAGCTTTGGGCGGCACCATCAAAGAAACCAACACCGAGGCCGTGCTACACGCTGAAATCGAAGGCCACACAATTTCGACTTATGCTTTGGTGATACCCAATATTGGCAAAGACGAAGACGGCAATCCAATCGAAATCCTGTTCGGCGCGCTGGCCATGCAGCAATGGGGAATCAAGCTCAATCCACCCGAAGAGAAACTCGATCTTTCAAATTACCCCGACGAGTTCGTGGAATTCTGAGGGCGAGCAACAACTCGTTGGAACTTGTGCGGCGAAGGTTGGAGAAATCGCGCCGCCCGGTCAACTCTGCTGTTCGGTGGCTTCTACAGAGATCTTCTATAAAGATAAGGATTGACTATTCCCTCGGAGCAGGCATATTTTACTTCCGCTTCACCATTTATGTTCTATCGATCCTGACCTGTGGAGGTGCGTAAATGACACCGAAAGTAGCAGTAATACTCTTATCAACGGCTTTCACTATGCTAAACGGCTGCCCGAGGGCGACACCAACTTCAAATTTTAAAGAACTGAAAGTAGCTCCCCTTTTTCGATGTCCAGATACAGATGTCAGAGTTCATTGGTCAACTTCCCCTCCACATGATATCAAAATTATCCTTGAGAACCATGAGAGACTTCAAGGCCCAGAGGGTGATTTTGCTATTCCAGCAGATGATGTAAATCGCCTACCGAGTGATTCTACGATCACGTTCAAAATTGATGTCGCGGGAGGCGAGGAACAGAAAAAGGCAATTCATACTTTCCACGAGGTAGAACAGGTTGAGAGAACGGGGCTGCCGATTGAAGGGACCTCAAGATTTAAGGTTGACCTACCTGAGGAAGTATGGGATCCAAAGTTGGAAATAAGACGAGTGACTTTGGTCTCTCCGCGAAGCTATACGTGCAACCAGCCTAATGGTGAAACGACGGCTCTCTGGCAATATGACAAAACAGCCTTGGTTTCTGGAATATTGACTAGAGATAACGCCTTCCTTTCGACAAGCGGTCTCCCGGCGCCGGCAGCTGGTGTTTGGTTCTTCACGTTACAAAATTTTCCACAAGACCAGACCTGTCCGGGGGCAAAGTCACTTTCTTTAAACCCCACCATCTCATTCACAATTGGCTGTCCTGGGCGCTGATTTGCTCCGCGCGCCGGCTAACAGCCCATTCAACCCGACCCCGCGACAGGATCTTTCATCATCATCCCTGATAATCTTGAAAGCTGCTCGCGCCGGGCGGGTGAATTCGATCGTTGGGCGTCTTACATTGTCACCGCATAAAGTTACTATAGGTCACATGGAACTTGGACGAATTAGTGCCATCTTTCGTTACCCGGTTAAGTCAATGGCCGGTGAATTACTGGATGTTGCAAGGCTGAGTTGGCATGGTATTGAGGGTGATCGGAGGTTAGCTTTTCGGCGACTCACTGACAAGAGTGGGTTCCCATGGCTGAGCGCGAGCAAATTACCGCAGTTGCTCCTCTATAAACCAGTAAGGCTCGACAGCAACGCCAACAGTAAGAATGGCGAGCTACTCCCGACGCACGTACGTACGCCGGACGGGAAAGAGTACGAACTCCGCAGCGACGAACTACGGAAGGAAGTTTCGAGCCGGTATGGCAGTGATGTCGAATTGATGAATCTCAAGCATGGCATCTTCGACGAGTCTCCGATTTCGGTAATCAGCCTCGGCACAGTGCATTCGGTCGCGCGCGAATCAGGCCGAGGCGTGAAGCTTTGCGACCTGCGCAGATTTCGACCAAACGTTGTGATCGAAACAGATAGCGCTGAGCCGTTTGCGGAAGACAGATGGGTGGGCCGGACACTTATGTTTGGTGAAGCGAACAGCGGGGCAGCCATCGGGGTTACGATGAGGGATGAGCGATGTGTCATGGTTAATTTTGACCCAGACACGGCCGAGAAAGACTCTGAAGTGATGAAGACGGTTGTTCGTATGAACGAGAATTACGCCGGCGTGTACGGCGCGGTGGTCAGGGCGGGCGAGCTTCGTGTCGGTCAAGTCGTGACCTTACAAGAGGAGGACATAGTGGAACCGCATCAGCGCCGTTGCATAGGTACGCCGCACCACAAACTCGTCCGACCGAAGCGCGGGGCGCGTGTTTCGCAACTTGATTGGCCCGGCGAAAGTTGGCTGTAATCGCCGCGCCTAATCAACTCAACCGTTACGCGCGTACGATACAGTGTCTTGGAACTTGTTCTATGCGAAAACGAAATTTAGGCAGCGTCTGTTTCATTCTCGCGCTGGTCCTTACTGTCGCACTCAAGTCGCTGGCGAGCTCGCAGGGAATACATCTGCCCCTCGTGGGCTTCGTTTCTCCAATGATCGCTTCGTTCATTCTCGTGCCTCTCTTGCTAATTCCCTTGACCGCAATCAATCAACGGATTCTTGCCTGGCGCAAAGCGCACGGCAGAGATATCGAGGCAGAAGAGAAACATGAATTTGACGATGCCGGTATTATCAGCCTGCGCCCACGGCAACCGCATGAACACTCGTCGACCTATCGAAGGTGGGATCGCGACAATTGAAACGCATATCGTTGGAAGCTTTTCGATTATGGGGAGCGGGTCGCGTGTTTCTCAACTTGATTGATTGAATCGAAAGTTGGATGTAATCGCCACGCCCGGTGGCTCAGACGTTGGGCACTACGGGCTGTTCTCATCGCTCGACCCGCGCTACAATACCGATCGCATCTTGATTTCAGTCCCCTCGCGACCTACCCCAGTTTGATCGATTTTGGGAGGACACCATGGATCCCGACAATCGCTTCGAAAGAGTTCGCGCAGCAATAGAGCAACTCGGTCCGGCCGACCATGTCTGCACGTTATACGACCAGCGCGACGAGGAGCTGGCGATCGCCGTCTCGTACATCCGCGCCGGCCTCGATCGCGGCGAGCTTTGCGTCTGTGTTGTCGACGACGGCGGAGAGAGCATCCTCGATGCGCTCGTGTCCGAGGGCGTCGACATCGACGCAGAGATGCGCAAGGGCCGACTGACGATCTTCGAGAAGCCTCTCGCGCAGGGGCTCAAGACGCTGGACATGCTCGGGAAGATCGAGCAGTTCGCCAGCGAGTCCCGCAAAGCCGGCTATGCCGGCTTCCGGATTGTCGGGGAGATGTCCTGGGCGCTGGACGGCGACCTGAAGGCACTCGCCGAATTCGAGGCGCGGCTCAACCTCAACCGGGTCTGGGAACGTCACGCCTGCGCCGGTCTATGTCAATTCGATGTGCGGCGGTTCAAGCCCGAAACGCTGCGGGAGATGATCATCGTGCACCCGCTCGTGGTTATCGGCGATCGGATCTGCCGCAATCCCTATTACGTAGCGCCCGAGCAGTACCTCTCGCCCGATTGGCCGCTGCACGAAGCCGACTGGATGATGACGAACCTCGAGCAGCTTCAGCAGTCGGAGGACAGCCTGCGAGCATCGCAGGAGCGCTACCGCTCGCTGTCGCGTCGTCTCCTGGAGCAACAGGAACACGAGCGTGCCGCGCTCGCGCGCGAGCTGCATGACCAACTCGGGCAGTCGCTCGTGGCTATCTCGCTGAACCTCCAGGCGATCGAGGACGAGCTCTCACCCTCTTCGCGCGCGCGCGTGCCTGAGAGCACACAGATCATTAAGAAGATGATCGACAAGGTGCGGACACTTGCCTTCGAGCTCCGTCCTTCGATACTCGACGAGTTCGGTCTAATCGACGCGCTGCAGAACCTGGTGACGCGCCACGGTGAGCGCGCCGGCGTGCGCGCGAGTTTCACTGCCACGCCGACCGACGCGCGGGCGCCGGTCGAGATCGAGACCGCCTGCTTCCGGATCGCGCAGGAGGCACTGACCAACGTCGCCCGGCACGCGCGGGCTCGCCACGTCGAAGTCACGTTGATCGCGCTGGACGCTGCCCTCGATCTTACGATCAGGGATGACGGGGTTGGCTTCTTCTTCGAGCGGCGGCGCAGCGGTCTGGGGCTCGTGGGCATGGGCGAGCGCGCCGAACTCGCCGGTGGCCGCCTTGACATCGAGTCAGCGCCTGGCGCCGGTACCACGGTGCGCGCGCGCTTCCCGTTGCCTTCCCCGAAATAAGTTGCTGGAACCTCGCGGCAGCTCTTGGGTGCACTTGTAATGCATTGTTGATGGTCAGATTATTGGTAACGGCTCCGTGAACTTCAACCGTTAAGCCCCGACGCGCCGAACAATTGTTGGATGCATTGGGTCTCAATGATAGATGAACATGACGGCAGGACTTTCGAAGACGACTGAAGCCGGATTAAAGCGAACTTCAATAATCTGGGGCCTGATTTCTTATAAAGACTTGCTTAGAAAACCCTTAGCCGCACTGTTGGTTGGGCTGGTACTCTTGGGCCAGTTATTCGCTCGACCTCAATTAACCTCACAGGTAATGGACTCTGGCTCGATTGAGTTGAGTGTCACGGTTACTGATAAGTCTGACCGATATATTATGAGTTTAGATAAGGCGGCATTTTCAGTAAAGGAAAACGGAATGCCGCAAGAAATTACTCTGGTCGAAAGTAGTGCTCCTCTAAGCGTAGGGATCATCTATGACACATCAGGTTCGATGCTTCCGTCTCGGTCCGATGAGAGCGAAATGAGAGAGAGTATCAAGGAGGGACTCGCGCGATTCATCCAGTTAGGCGGGCCGTCCGATCAATACTTCCTTATCGGCTTTGGCGATAAAGTAGACTTGCTATCGGACTGGACCAGTGACAGTGAACAGATTCTCAGAAGATTGTCAGAAACCAGGCAAAGGGGAAAGACCGCCTTCCACGATGCCTGCTACACAGGCCTCGAAAAGCTTATTGGCGAGGGCCGTCAGAAACGGGTGCTCCTCATCATTAGTGACGGGCAGGACAATGGCTCACAGCATACGTTTTCTGAACTGCACCGAGCGTTGAGAGAGAGTAACGTGTCCGTCTATGCCATTGGACCCGCGAATTTGCCTTCGGATAGTGGCCTGGAAAGGACTGATCTAACTGCCCTCAATGATCTCACCTCTGGGATGGGCGGCAGGTTTTATATTCCAAAAAAGGTGGCTAATATGAACCGCATTTTCGTCCCAATCTTCGAGCGGATTACTCAGGAATTACACCACCAGTACCTAATAGGTTACAGGCCGGCGAACTTTGTCGCCGACGGTAAGTGGCGCCGCGTTACGATCGAAGTAAGAGCGACCGCGGATAGTTCAGGGAAAAAGCCAAAGCTTTCTGTGCTAAGCCGGACGGGCTACTTCGCAACTCCCCGGTTTCTAACGAGCATGAAGAAACCTTGAGTCTCCCTGACCTGGATGACTCCTCTGACGGCAACCAACAAGCGCTTGCAGCGGACCGGATTCAACGTGTCCCTCCTCGACAACTTGTGCATAATGCAGTTGTCGCCCAGCCGCTGAAGCGCGCGTTGGGCACAATACCTAACATGGCTTTGCAAATAGGAAAACAAATCCGGTTGACCTCGGTATTTGTATTTCTACTGCTCACACCTTTACTTACGACCTCGTGCAAGCATGAAAAATATGATTCCATACGCGACGCCACAGACTGGAAAAACCCTTTTCTGATTATCGAAGGCAATGGCGTGGAGGTACTAGTCCCGGATGATCGAGCGCATCTGACGATGGACAAACTGCAGGACTATTTGTTCAACCTCCCTGATCGGTATTGGCCGTACGGTAAAATTGTCGCAGTTCAGGAAGCTGGCCTTCGGTCAGGGAACGACGACGAGCTAATCCGGCAGAACAAGACGCAAACAATACAGATTCTAAAGTCCCTTGGGATCAAGATTAAATTCTGGAATACAATTGCCAACAAATCGGGCCGGCCCGCGATAACCACTTTCTCGGCTTGATTGAATCGAGGTTGGAAGTAATGGCCGCGCTCGGTCAACTCTGGCTTTCGGACCAGCTAATTCTAATGGAATCATCAAACGCACTCCCGAGGAACCCCGCTGTACAAAGAGATTCTGGACGGAGCGCCGATAGCCGTTGCTTAGCTTGATTGATCGAATCGATCGTTGAATGTAATCGTCGTGCCCGATCTATTCAATCGTCCGACAACGCGACCTTTGCAAGGAGGCTTATGCGACGTGTTCGCTATGCGGTTGCCGCCAGCCTGGACGGCTACATTGCCGGTCCAAAGGGCGAAGCTGACTGGATCATCATGAACCCGGAGATCGATTTCCGCGCGCTGTTCGAGCAGTTCGACACGTTCCTGATCGGACGCCGGACGTTCGAGACGATGGTCCGGGCAGGCAGGGGCGAGACGCCCGGCATGAAGACCCTGGTTTTCTCGCGGACTCTGCGACAGCAGGACTACCCGGGTGTGACGGTCGTAGCCGAAAAGTCCGACGAAATAGTAGCTGCTCTACGGACGGAGCCGGGAAAGGACATCTGGCTGTTCGGAGGCGGTTCTCTCTTTAGCAGTCTCCTCAAGTCCGGCCTGGTAGATACGGTGGAGGTTGCGATCATCCCGGTCCTTCTCGGCGGAGGTATTCCGTTGCTTGCGCCGCCGGCCAGCCAAAAGAAACTTCACCTGACAGGCCACAAAGTTTACCGGAACGGAACAGTTTCATTGGAGTATACGGTCTAGTGAACCGCGGTTCGTTGTGGGGCTGGTGGGAACGCTCTCAACAGATCGTGGGAAGTGGAGCGAAATCAGCGGGCTTGTTATCAACAGGTTGGTTAACGCACTAATTTCGAGGCGTCCAGAGTTCCCGTTATTTGCGACCAAGAAGCCTGCGCGTGACCAAGTCTTACTTATATCTAAACTCTCGAAAGGAATTTATCGATGAGCGGGGAACATGAAAGCATGATGGGCATTCTCAAACTGTATGAGTTGCGGTTTGAGCAAACCATGCGCAAGGCCCGTGATTGGTTTGCCACAGGTTTTTATCCTGAAAGCGCACAAGAAATTCTGGAGGTCCTGGTCAGCGAACATAGCGCCGATTTCCGGATGGTCGCTTCGTATTGGGACATGGCGTGCGCATTCGTCCTTTTCGGAGCCATCAATGACGAGATGTTCAATGCCATAAATACGGAGCACGTTGCCGTATATGCAAAACTTCAACCGTTCCTGGCCGAGCTGCGTGGGATGCCAGGCGTGCCGCCCTATCTATTTTTGAAGCATCTCGAACCCGTGGTGCTGCGAATACCCGA
This sequence comes from Pyrinomonadaceae bacterium, assembly GCA_035601635.1. Taxonomy (GTDB): domain Bacteria; phylum Acidobacteriota; class Blastocatellia; order Pyrinomonadales; family Pyrinomonadaceae; genus UBA11740. The sequence continues at coordinate 265 of DATNNY010000683.1, read as the reverse complement.
CGCCCAGGAGCGGGTGTCAGCTATGCGCCGTTACATGAAGAGTCGCAGAGAGTCGCGGACAGAAGGCAAAGTCTAAGATCAGGCCGCTCCCTTCGAGCACGCTGTCCAACAAATGCTGCCGCGCGGCGCCTTGAACTCAGACGTTCGCAGCTTCTCTCTTAATAGGACCACACCCGGCCAGCTTTGGAGTTTAGTTGTCTGATCGAGTCTCAAAAGCCAAGGTGAAGAAAATCCATTTAACTTTTGGAATATTAGTCCTGATTGT
>DATNNY010000682.1:0-52066 GCA_035601635.1 Pyrinomonadaceae bacterium | reverse complement strand
TGCCCCAGTTCCCTCGAGTATCTGAGTAGCATTGCGAGTTCCGCGACCAGAAGGTTGATTCCACACTTCGAATCACGAGGACCCGGAGAAATTCCTTATGGGCCGAAGAGATTAGATCTGATTTATCCGCGAATTGCTCGTCTTCTTAACGTCGGCGTGCGGATAGCTAATTCGCGTTGGATCGCTTTCCTTGATGATGATAATGAGTTTGAGCCCAACCACTTGAGTAGCCTGGTTGATTGTGCACTGCGGAATGATTGCTCGGCAGTCCACTCCTTTCGCGGCGTCTACACAGCGGAGGGCGCTCCCTATCTCGAGCCCCGATTCCCGTGGACGCTTGATCCGAAGGAAGCTTCTCGCATCTATGAATTGCTGTGCTCGAAGGGAGTGTGGGTACGAAATTCTCACATCCTTAAGGACCGGGCGGGTCCCAGCGGCTTCACACCGTTTCGCAATAGCACGATTCTATCGTCGCACGATCCCGTTTTCCTAGTCGATACTTCAGTATGGCTTCTGGAGCGAAGTCTGTTGTTGAGATTCCCCGTTCCGGAAACATTCTCGGAAGAAGATCTCTTAAAAAACAATGCTCCTGACGACAAATTCCTGGAGTTGTTGCTCGAAAACAAAATCCCGATCGTCTCGAGCGGTCTTCCCACGTTGCGATACTATCTTGGCGGGGTCTCTAACTAATTAGATTGGCCGGCCACTCGCAGTGCTTCGCTGAAAGACCGGACGCCAGGCTTAATATGCCGGGACGAGCAATCAGCCTCCCCAGGAACTCCACTTCTGCACCTCGGGCATTCTGATGCTGAGCGACGCGATCACCGCTACCGCTTCTTGCGCCGCCGCCTCGGCCTCCTCAGTATTATCGTCAAACTCTTGCAGCGCGCGCCGCCCCAGGTAATCGAACCAGCCAACTATCGACGCTGCCCACTTGGCAAAGTCCGAAGGTCTTAGGTCGCCTATTTGCCCTCCACGGTTTCGGTAGCCCTCGATAAAGCCGGCGAAGCCGGCAGAGCTTGGGTCGCCGCCTTCGATGCCCGCCCAGTGCAGCGCAGACTCTGCTACCTCAAGGCGCGGATGACATAGGGCAGACTCGTCCCAGTCAAGGATCGCTAGTCCATTAGAAATGGACAGAGTGTTTTCCGGTTTATGATCGTAGTGCGAAAAAATCCAGCGGCCAGATGTGGCCTCACCAGCTGCGATCAAGCGTCCCGCGTCCGAGAGTGCGGCATGTCCGTTAGCCGCGGCTTTTGCGTCGAATAGTCCTAACTGCTGAAGTCGCAACAAGGTTCCTGCTGGATCCCACCGCCACCACCGCAACGTTCCCTGGTCGGAGTTGGCGAAGCCCCCGCCTAACTTGTGAATGTCAGACAATAGCCCGCCGGCGGCCTTCGCCGTGGCGGTCGGAACCCGCTTCGGAACTGATGTGCCATCGAGCCATCGGTGGAGTCGAATAACTGCGGGCGCGCCGCGTGAGCCAATGATCGTCTGAAGAATCGCGCCGTCTTTGCCGCGAATCGGTTCGGCCATGAACAGGCGACTCGTTTCCCAAACGTTGAACTCGAATTCGGCCGCTTTACGGATCGCGCTAACCCATCGTCTGTCGGCAATGGTATAGCGGAACTCTTTGACAACGAAGTTGCTCCCGTCGACCTCCAGCCGCCAGAGGCGGTTCGCGTTACCCGGTATCGGAGAGATTGCCACGCTCTGTGGGTCACCCAAATCAAACAACACACAAAGCCTGCCGACAAACTGAGCTTCAGAGTCATCCATTTCGCTTCTCCTGAAAGCGCTAAGCGGAGTAAGGAACTCGGTGGTTCGCTCCCACAACCCCCTTCCCGCAAACCTTCCAAAATCTCGGTTTTGTTCTAATGGAATCTTCTGCGCCTCGTCTGTGTTTCTCTGCCTATCCAGATGAGGGGTTTCCCCTCCCGCGGAGTTCGCAGAGGAAACTGAAAGACAGTGCCGCAATTTGCAAAGCGAGTCCTCACACGGCGCGGCGAGCTGAACCAATTAACCACGGAGATTGATCGTGCGTCTGAACGCTCCATCCCAGGGTTTCCAGGAGAGCCTGAAGCGCGGAACGATGCCAAAGCACTCGGACGATGCGGAAGTGACTCCCATCAGACAACTGCCGCACACTTACCTCGTCGTCGAGCCGCTCCTCGACAAAAATATCCGGAATATCTTCCAGTGGGGCCGCATCCGAGGCAGTTAGATCGGACCGAGCGTCGATAAAGACGACGGTGCCGCCTTCCGCCAGCGCCTTTTCAATCATTCTCCAAAAGCCCTCAAAGCGATTGAGCGGAACATGGCATAACCAGAAAGCGAAGACAATGACATCATAACGACGCGGCGGGTGCCAATTGAAAATATCGGCGAGTACATACTCCACGTTCGTCCTTCCGCTTCCGATCATCGCGCGATTAATCTCCAAACTCTCGGGAGACCCGTCAACCACCGTGAGCTGTGCAGCGAGGCGAACCAACAGTTCGGTATACATACCAGTACCGCCGGCAAGCTCCAACACATCGGCGTCGGTGGCGAGGGCCTCAATCGCCGCCACTGCATCGGCATATCCACGACGATAGGTCTCCTCCCAGTCTGCGCCTCTGTTTGCACTTAGCAGCCAACGGTTGGCATTGTCATATTCTCGCGCCCCCGCACGATAATATGCGAGCTGTTCAAGCAATACGGAGTCGGTTGTGGTGCTCTTCATGCGGAAAGCATATAGCACGGGCGTTCAGTCCGCCAAACAGGATTGTTCATAACCACTCCATGCGGCGCTCCCGCTCACTCGATCAATGTCTATTTCCCCTGCATTTCCGTATTTGTTCAATTGGTGATGGATTCGCCCTTGCTGTGTGCACTTGCGACGCAAGGCAAGCCGGTATGCTGACGTAGTTTAACTAACAAGATGCTATTATGATTTTTAGACTGGTTGCCGTTCAGGCAGTCCCTTGCTGGCTCTTACCTATTTCAACCTGGAGGATTACCGGTGGCATCAGCGCTCATTCCTCAACCAAAGATCATCCTTGAAGGAACTCACCTTACGCTCAAGACTGATATTGCCTTTGCGTTGGCGGAACACCCTCGCATTATTGGCCAGCGCAAGCATCGTTGGCACGTCCCGTTGGTTTCATCAGAGTGGGAAACACTATCGGATGCGCCGCCAACAAAGGAATCGCCGGGTCGGAGTCTGATTGATTTTCAGCCCCACGAAGAGCCCTGGGCGATGGAGGCGTATCACACCTGGGTCAGGCTCTTTGAGTTGCATCGCGACTACTACTGGATCGTCGATCGTTTTCACATTTCGACGCGGGCCCACCAACTACTTCATACAAAGAGAGACTTTCAATTTGAGTGGCTCGAAGAACGCATGGAGGCGCTCAACTTCCACATGGTTCATTGCGTGCGATCCGCGGAGACCTTCGCGACTGCGCGAGCTAAACGACTCAAGTATTCCGAGAATCCCACGAGGTACGACGATTTGCAAAAATTCCTGGACGAGCAAGAGCTGATGCAGGGGCTAATCAGCCAATCACGTCTACGCACGCTGGAGATTGACGTGTCGAATGACGACGTCGACGACGCGGCAACCAGGATTCTGGACTGGGTGGAGAGCACGGGAGGGTTCTGGCGAGTCAGCTGAAAACCCACTTCCGGGACGCCATCATCATGCTAGAGAAATCAGCCATCTTAAGTTTTTCAGTTAACTGGGGAACGGAAAGGGATCAACATGAATTGAAAGGTCAGACTAACTTTGCCCGAAAACTCGCTCAAGCGAGGGACTTTTCGTACAAACGCAATTTCTGCCCGAATCGGGTAGAAGGCGGAGTCACCTCCGCCGTCCTCCCACACCACCGTACGTACGGTTCCGTATACGGCGGTTCAAGAAGTCCGCTGGAGACGGAGCCTTTGATCCCGCAGGGACAAGAGTTCACAGCGATCAAAGTAGGATTTAGGAAAAGCAGCCTGCAGATGCGAAGCCCCGGCGTTCCACCACGGCCCGCGCCCGTTTGTCGCTGACTCCCAGGCCCGGACTTCATCCAGACCGCGCGCTGCATTAGTCCTTTGGCGCGGGTGATGGTGCGCTTCCAGTGTCGCCAGATAAGACAACGCAACTTCTTCGACTGCTTTCAAGATCGCGATGATCTGATGCTCACTGAATTTGCTCCGCTTCATCCTGGCCTCCTGGGCTCGCTATCCTACCCGGAAACCTCTACTTTTCAATGGTCCACTTTTTAGGGGTACTTACAGTTTGCTGCGGAACGAATACCTCCGTAACTTTAACCACGTCACCCGGAATACTTAACCATAGAACAACCCTTTCGTGACCTTTCGCTCCGCCGCGCTGCAACTCATCAATAGTTCGCTCGATTAAACCGTTTGATATCTGAATGGTTCTCATAGAGATTTTTTCCACGCTCGCCGGACCTTAGTGAGTATTCCGGTGAGGTCAAAGCCGGCCTTATTTTTATAATTGTCCCAGACATCGCCGATGTGGCTCGAATGGGTGTGATATTCCCTTGAGCAGCCAGCGGAACATATGAATGGCCTGCCGGTTATGGGATGAGGACTATTGTTTATGACTCCGGCAGGATCTGGAGCTACAGCCAAAAGCTCGGCCCCAGTTTCGGGATCTAAGAAAACAATTGACGGCGGCAGTTCGTCCCAGTCGTCACAAAGCATCTTGACCCGACCTTTGTCAGCTTCCTTTATAAAGCTCACGTCCAGGACGGGATACTCCTTGGAGTTTATTCTCCAGCCGCGAAGGTCCAAGAGCTCCTGTGGAAGCTTTTCGACCGCCGCGGCAAAGAGCGCTTTCGAGGCGAGCTCATTCACAGCCGCCGCCGCCTTCACGAGGACCGTAATCAATAACGATCTTGCCGGTTAGCCCATTATCACGATAGCTTTCGTCCACGTTGAGTTCACGATCTCCCACCATGGCAACCCAACCATTCGTGTCGGCAATGTGTAACTTCTTGGCTGCTTTTTCCAGTTGAAGCCGAACTTTTTGATTAGCTGGCACCTCATCGGAGCCCTGCTCCGGATACTTTCCGCTAGTGGTTACGATTTGGACCTTGATGTGCGGATCTGGGTGCTTGTTTTTGCGCACTCGCATTGTCAGACATATCTATTCTCCTTTTGAAACTGCGACTGAATTACTCCGTAGGCGATATGCCCGGTTTTTAGATGTGCCGGCCATACGAAAACGGACACGCCAGAGACGAATCACTTGCACTGGCTAGTAGGTTAGTGCCCGATTTCGACCGCGCTCAGACATTCTGAACGGAAAATATCTTGCTTGTGTCCGAAAGACGGGAGATTTGGGCATGTTATAGAGGGAGGCCTGTTGTTAGAATGGATTGAGAATGAACCGCACCGGAAAAGCCTCGCGCCGAATTCCAGAAGAAAAAGCTGCGACTCAGGAAGAGATTGTCGCGGCCGTTGAGGCGCTTACTCCGGAGGACCTTTCCCGACTAAGGGGTTTTGCCGGATGGCGTGTGGCCGGAATGGGCCGTGCGGCTCAGGGACAGGACTGGGAGGATCTGCTACGGAAAGCGATTGTGGCAACCTACTACGAAGGCGGTCGTCGCTGGAACAAAGATGCTGTTCCGTTCCGGCAACACTTATTAGGTGCGATGAGGAGCATTTCATCTCACGAACGGGATCAATTCGATGAGAGAGAAGCGACGCTGGAGTCAGATCTCATTTACACCTCCACAGCCGGCGACCAAGTTAACCCATTGGCGACTATCGAATCGCCCGGCGCCAGCCCGCAACGAGTGCTGGAGGCGAAGGAGAAGGTGGAAGAAATTGAGGCGATTGCGAACGAGAACCCCTAGCATGGCTGATCTGGGACGGCTTCAGAAGCGGCATGAACGGTCCGGAAATCCGAGATGCTTTGTCTGTCTCGCAAAAAGACTACGATACAGCCATGAAATGGCTACGCCGCAAGATTCGACCGCGCGCAAAGAAGGATGGTGAATAGATGGCTGACAAAATGCATGATTACGAGCAGGAGTTGACTCGTTTCATGAATGGCATGGCTGACGCCGTTGCCGAAATGTCGGACGAAGAGGTGACGCAGGAGTTAGCCGAAGAGCCGGTAGACTCGGAACAAGTCCGCAAATTGCTTCGTGACGCAATCAGGGAGTGTCAGCAAAGACTGCTTGTCGAAGCACAAGAGCGCTATGAGGAACACGTCACCGCCCTTCAGTCTGATGAATTCGAGATTCCCGGTGGGCTGGAAGAACAACGTGGGATGATAACTTCGATTTTGGCGAGTAATTCCCAACTTGGAGCCGGTTTGCTAACAGCACAATATCGCGACTTCACCGAACTTCCCGATATGTCGAAAGCTATTTGCGGAAACTGATGAAACTGATCGAAGCACAGGGATCAGCCGTCGACGAAAAAGATCAAAAGTAATGCCGTAGACAAAGTAGATAAGCACTCATGTCGGCAACAATGCTTCTACAAGAACTTGGGATCACCGAGCCGTCAGATATTAAGATCGAAGCAATTGCAGAACACTGCGGAGCCACGATCGTTTACCAACGGCTCAAGGGTAGTGCGGCACGTATCCTGGGATTCGGCGATCGCGCCTTCATCACCGTGGATAGTGAGTCGCGGCGAGAGCGACAACGTTTTTCCGCCGGCCACGAGCTGGGTCACTGGATGATGGATCGCGGAAAGGTAGCGTCGTTCGTTTGTGCAGAAACAGTCTTCGCGACCGAGTGGGTTATCGACAACCCAGAACGACGGGCTAACCGGTATGCGGCCGATCTGTTGCTCCCATCATTTATGTTCGAACCGCGGGCTAAGAACCTAGAGATAACATTCGCGACGGTCGAACTCCTCGCTCGCGCATTCCAAACCAGTCTTACGGCTACCGCAATTAGATTAGTTGAATATGGATCGTTTCCGGCTATGATCATCTGTTGCGAACTCGGTCGACGAAAATGGTTTATTCCTGGACCTGATATCCCAAGAGAGATTTGGCCCAGAGACGCTCCGGGCGCGTACACTTGCGCGTACGATTTATTTCACGGCAACCATCTGGAAGAGTCACCGACCGATGTCCAGGCTGACGGCTGGATCGCTCATCCTCAATCGCGGACGTATTCCATTAGAGAACATTCCAAAAAGATCGGTCACGATCTGGTTTTGACTTAGCTTTGGTGGAAAGACGAAAGGCAACTTTTGGATCTTCAAGAGGACGAGGACTAAGGCCGGGCAACGGGAAGAAAGCAAAAGCCCAAAGGATCTAGTCGGCAATAGTCAGCATTCGGCTCAAGTTACCTATTCTCTATCCTTCCAGGCGCAAAGCTTCATTAAGCGAAAGCCATGACAGCCCAGCCAAGTACCATGCAAGCCTGCTTCGAGTCCCCCTGTGGGACTCGGGTTGGATGGTTCATGTGCATACTGTGCACTACGTGCATTGTGTGTAACTGATAGTCCAAATACGTGGGCACTAAGTGGACACTAAATTGAAAACTGCGTGAGTTTGCTAAGTAAAAGTGCAGAGGTATGGTGCCGAAGGGGGGAATCGACTTCCCTTCCTTCTCTAACTTATTCTTAACAAAGAAGTTGCTCTTAAGTGGTTACCTCACCTCTACTTAAGAATTTTCTCTAAAGTCTCTCTGATTCTCTATAGTCTCTCTCGTGCTCTCCAATAATAGACACCAAACAGACACCAAAACAATCTTTGATCATTTTCCTGGTACCCCCGAGCGTGACTTCTCTAGCAGCTTCGGTTGATTGCAACAGAAGCGCAAATGATCTCTTCCGAACAAATGTAGGTGAAGCTAACTGTTGGTTGATTTAGCGAGGCATCGGGAGTCTTCGCCAACAGCCGGCGAATAACGTCATAACTGAACGACGTGGTCTTGCCGTTGAAGTCAGTCTCGCCCTGGAGATTGCCGCCGTTATCGTACGCATAGGTCTCGAACTGACCTCCGGGAAAAATGCGTTTCACGCGCCGGCCAAGCTGATCGTATTCAAACCGCGTCGTGTGTCTGTTCGCATCGGTCGGTGATACTTGCTGACCGATTTCGTTATAGCCGTAGGTTGTCTCCTGCTTGAGCGCGTCCTTAACCTTAGTGGGTCACAAAATAGCCAGCCGATGATGTCGAGCCAATAGTGACAGCGCGACGAAGCCGCCCATGGCCGCAGTCTTTTCCAGTCGATCAAGTATTTTCTCGATATCATTCTGAACAGGCAGGTCCCAACCGGCACTGAAGTAGCAGCGGTAAGCGAGTTCATAATTGCTTGTTCGACTCTGCCGCTTCACCGCGTTTAATCCAGTAGTCGCGAACACCTTGGGCAGGGTCAGACGAAAAGAACAACTGAAGGTACTCTTCTTGCTCGTCCGGGAGATTCGGATTCATTGAAGCCAGTGCGCTGGGAATAAACTTGATTTGATTACTAAACAGAGCCTTCCAGTTCGCGATGAAGTCTTCGGATGTTCCGAGCGTTTCCACCCCCGCCCCATAACAATCCACGGCCGCGGCGTGGTCCTGCTGCTCACGCTTGTACCTGCCAATTACCGCGAACGGCCAGGCCAAATCGGTCCGCAGATCGAGGACTGCTCTGGCCTCCAACGCCGCGTTCTCCCAATCCTGATAAATCAGTTCATCAAATGGAATAGTCGTCAACGTACTGAGTGCTTGCCTCTGATCTTTTGGAATGAGCCGGGCATCAGCTAACCAACGGCGAAACTCACTCCAGTTCACACCCAGGGTCTTGGCAATCTTTCCACCGCCGACTCTTCGGCAGAACCTATCCAGTCTGTTTGTCAGAAGCCGTTGACATTGCCATTGGGCAATAGCGACTCGAGCCAATCCGAGTTCGCGCAGTCTTGCTGGGAGACTGGGAGCGTCCTTTAGCAGACTGCAAAGTATGGGCTTGCTCAGGCCAGGTAACCAGTCAGTTGCCCAATCGGCGAGCGGGAAGGATTCCTCTATGAAGATTGAGTCCGGTTCCCCATCGTTCTCGATCTGATCGATCAAGGCAAATGCGGCATCGAGGACGAGGGCCTCGGCAAGTGTGCGTCCGAAGGGCTTCCACAAACTGCCTTCATGATCCCAATGAATGACTTCTGCAACAGCCCCGTCAAAGCCAAAGCGCAAACACAACGCATTTCCGCCGCCGTCCGACACCAGCGGGAGCGAATCGGGAAGCATTAACCCACCCCAAACCGCTCCGGAAGAAGGATCCAAAAGACGAGCTGGGTCTACACGTTGGTTAAAGCGCCCAGTCGGCGCGTCGGGTAATTGCTCAGCGTCCAGCCATGCGCGCGCGTCGTCAGGAAGTTTTGCCATCAGGCTTTCCGAAATTCGGAAGGCCCAGGAGTTCTGTGTCACTTTCTATTCCAGTTCGAATCCAGTTAATCGCGAGAGAAACTCTTCCGTATGCGATCTAATCAACTCGTCATTGCTATTGCGTGCGTTCTTGATTCCATCGATCGCTTCCTTTATTGCGATTTTGTAAAGCGCATTCATGAGGGTTCTGTTGAAGTGACGACACTCACAAAGTAAGGGAGTGAAACTACGATCGGGCACGAGACTGACGGCCCACATCAACCTTCCAAGATTCTTTCAATCTTGCCGGTCGTATTGCTCGCGCATTGCCGCCAACAGATCGTCACCGTAGTCCCCAATTGATCGTAGTTCCGTAAGAATCTGACTGGTGTCTATTTCTTCTCGGATTAGTTGGCCGTAGAGTCTTTGGAATTGTTCGTTCATTCTTTTATGCGGTCGTACGTTGCGCTTGTTCTTAAGGAAACACGCTTCCACTTTGGCCAATTTTTCGATAGCTCTTTATGCGATCGTTAAATAGACCCACAGTGTTGCGACGCAGACCGCAAGTGACCGCACCTCTTTCAAATTTGATGTGTACTTGATTCGAGTCGCCTTCTCTTATGTGGGGCAAAAACCGCAGGGCAGGTACGTATCTACGATCGAGTTGCAGCTTCTGTAGCGAGTTACATGAGAAACACCATCAACACATCGTAAGTCCGAACTAAATCATGAAATCTGGTTTCTTCATTCATTCGTCGAAGTCCTCTGGGATTGAGTGACATTGTTAATCGCCAGTTTCCCGTTCAACCTCCCGAAGTTCGGCCACAGCGCGCTCGCGCCACTCAACATTATCAATTAGCGCCATCGCTGCTCCTGCACGTTCATTCTCACCGATAACAGATAGATCGCGAGCAATGATCTTAAGGGCCTTCCAGGAATCAACGTCAGGAGTTCCGCCGGACCTGTATGCTTGGATTGATTCTCGCGCCACGTCAACAGCCGCGTCCCACAGTTTGATCGCTCTTTCCGATTGCCCGACGGTCATCCACGTCGCTGCGATTTCGCCTAGAAGACTGGCTTGAAGATGATCGGCGTGTTGTCGCTGCTTGGCTGTTAGCTCTGCTGCTGTTAAAAGCGCCATTGCTCGGTCCGGCTTACCTTCCTGCACAAACTTCGAGGCGATCGCAATGAGGGCTGTTGCCTTTTCCACCATGACACCCGTCAATTCTGGCGAATCATTTATTAAGCGAGCCACCCGTTCCGCTCTATCTAAGAGGCCCGCCGTTGCCAATTTCTGAGCAAGGATTGCCAGCGCCAGTCCTCTCTCGTCGTCATCGTTAGTAATAGAGCGCGCGACCGCTTCGGCGCGCTCCCACTGACCAAACGAAGATAGCACCCACGAATATGCGCAAACGTCCTGTGCCGACGGCGGGATCCGCTCATGAGATTCGGTGATCCTCTGGACGGAGGCTAACGGCTCATCGGTTGGAAATCCGCCTGCTTCAAGCAGCGCGCCCACCATTTCTTTCATTTCTTGGTAATTCATATCAATCGCAACCCTCAGCAGGTTCCTACCTCAAGTCCTTATATGGATCTCTGAATTCCCCAGGTTGCAGTCCTAAACGTCTTGCGTGTTCGGAAAGCCTGTCCGGGATGTCACCTTGATTTTCTCTTCCACCGGGATAATCCAATGAATAATGAAGGTGACCATTAGGATCTCCTGAAAGAGGCGTCCACCAGACTCTAACGCCAGTGATCCGAGGAACTATCAGGTCGCCAGGCTCCGTTTGATTAATTGGTTTTTTGAACATCGCTACCATTGGGACATTGTAATCGCCCGGACGTTGAGACGCTAAGTCTCTAAACACCGATAGATAACCATCATCATCGCGGTCCTTTATTCTGAAACCGGCAGGCGCCAATTCATTTGTCCAGCGGTAGACCGTCACAAACTCATATTTGTCTTTCTCAGCTCGGTCCTTAAGCTCCTTCATGGCAATCGAGCCAATCGCGACGGCAAGAGAAACTGCGAAGGCAGTAGCTCCGATGGCTTGGCCCAAGGTTAGCCCGCCACTAACGGCGGCAGTGGCCAGCGCGGCCTTAACACCTAAAGCCTGCAGTTGCGACTGGTTGAAAAGTGGAGCAAAGTCGGCAAAAGTCTGGTTAAGTTCTGCGAGTGTTGTGTTCCCAGTTGGATCAATCCCATTAATCGGGTTCGCGCTTACGTACAGGTACTTATGCAGGGACAGGGGATCGGATGAACTTCCTTCAAACGTATCCACCGAGAGAAATCTGCCAGATTCAGGGTTCATATATCTGGCCCGTAAATTATAGAATCCGAGACTCGCGTCGAACTGCTCGCCGCTATAGAGGTAATCGTTCGGCGTTGTGCCTGAGCGATTGATCAAGTTGCCGAAAGCGTCGTAATCGTAGGCATCGGTTATTGCGCCGCTGGCGTTCGTCAACTGACGCACTGACCCGTGACCGTCATATTGGTAGAAACTCAGACTGCCGCCGACAATTCGCTGGCTGATCAGATTGTGACCGTAAGTAAAGCTCCTGACGACTGCACCACTTTGAAGTTCATCAACAACCTGCGCATAGCCGGTCGGGTTGTTTGGGTCGACAAGATAATTGGTCGTTACGCCGGCTATTGTCTTCGTGACGCGATTGCCGTCGCCGTCATAGATGTAACGCACGCTGCCGCCATTTAGCGAAGTCAAGTGATTCTCGAAGTCGTACGCATAATTGTTGCTGTTGGCCGTAATGGTATTGCCGTTGTTGTCGTAGGTATCACTCGCCAGTCGATCGTTCGAGTCGTAAGTGGAACCCTGCGACGGCGCGGATGCGATTGATGAAGATCGATTCAACCGATTCCCGACAGGATCATAGCTGTAGCTTGCGCTGCCGTTGACCCCATGCGGATCATTCGCAATTGATTCACTAGTCAGCCGATAGAGATCGTCGTAGGTGTAATTGACTGTTCGTCCGCCCAACTCAGTCGCCGCCGTGCGATTACCTGCCGCGCCCAATGTATATGAGTAACTCGCCAGCGCAGTCACCGGCGTTCCTACCGTCATCGTCGTTAGCCGATTGAGTGAGTTATACGCGTAGCTAGAGGTCACGCCGTTCGGGTATTGATAGTTTTGCAGATTTCCTACCGTGTCATACGTGTAGTTAGTAACTCCGCCGTTGAGTCCAGCGAGGTTATTGTCTTTGACGACAGACATGCGATTCAGCGAGTCGTAGCTGTAATCGACACTTACGCCGTTTGCGTTCGATGAACGGGTGGTCAACAAGCCGCCGGCTTCGTTGTAGGTATAGATCAACGTCCCGAATGCTGTTTGTTTGCTGCTGAGCCGATTGCGGGCGTCATAACTGTAAACAGTCGCGCCCGTCGCATCGCTCATCGTGGCCCGCTGTCCCGTCGCGTTGTAGGTGAAGCTAACGGTTGGCTGACTCAATGATGCGTCTGGCGTCTTCGAAAGCAAACGCCGCATCGTGTCATATGCGAGCGTGGTCGTCTTGCCGTTGAAGTCGGTCTTACTCAATAGATTTCCGCCGTTATCGTACGCATAGGTCTCGAATTCACCTCCTGGAAGGATGCGCTTCACGCGCCTACTAAGCTGGTCATATTCGAACTGCGTCGTATGGTTATTCGCGTCGATTTGCGAGATTTGCTGACCGATTTCGTTATGGCCGTAGGTTGTCTCCTGATTCAGTGCGTCTTTGACCTTAGTGAGTCTGCCGAGTGCGTCGTACGTGAACTGCGTAGTCTTCCCCGCCTGATCGGTCTTGGACACACTGCGTCCCAGAACATCGTAGCCTACGCTGTTGAAACTAGAATCGGCATAGACCGTCTTGGTGCGCCGATTGTTCAAGTCGTATTCGTAGGTTGTCGTGTGACTGAGCGCGTCAGTCATCGAGAGCTGATTACCGTTCGCGTCATAGGAAAACGTACTCTCTTGACTAAGTGCGTTTTTGACCTTCGTACGACGGCCCGCGCTGTCGTATTCGAAGTGCGTGACATTGCCGCGTGCATCTGTTGTTGTCAGTACTTGTCCGGCCGCATCATAAGCCGTCGTCGTGAAGGTTCCATCCGTGAAAGTAGTCTTTGTCAATCGCCCAAGTTCGTCGTAAGTGTACGATGTCACGTGACCCGCGCGGTCCTTACTTGTCAGCCGACGCCCTTCTGCATCGTAAGTAGTTTCGTCATGGGTGCCGTCCGGGTAATCAGTGCGCGTCATCCGTCCCATGTCGTCATAAGTGAACTCAGTGCGATGGCCAAGTTGATCCACCGTCGCGCTCTGCTGACCAATCGCGTTGTATTCCACCTGGGTGAATGACCCGTCGGCGAAAGTCGTCTTCTTCAGACGATTCAGCTTGTCGTATTCGTAGCTGGTCGTAATTGTCTCAAGCTGGCCCTGTGCGTTGGTGCGCGTGACTGTCTGACTGGCGCGATTGCCGTTGGCGTCGTACCCGAAAAATGTATCGTGGCCGAGCGCGTCTGTCTCTTTCGTGAGGTATCCACTGGTGTAGGCGTAGTGCGTCGTGTGGTTCAGCGCATCAGTCATTGAAACCCGCTGGCCGTCAAATACGCTATAGGTGTAGCTGGTGATGTTGTGAAGCGCGTCCTTGGTAGTCAACAGATTGCCCGCGGCGTTGTAAGTATTCGTGGTGACATGGCCGAGTGGGTCGGTCGTTGTCAGCACCTTGCCGAGTCCGTTGTAAGTGAACTGCGTCACATTGTTCAGCGGATCGGTAATGCTGGCGCGGTGATCGTTTGTGTCATAGGTGTACGTCGTGGTCTTACCCAAAGCATTCGTTTCGGTAAGCACGTTATCGTTGGCGTCGTAGGTGAACGCGGTCACGCCGCCGCGCGCATCTGTCTTATTCAGGACATTGCCGCGTTCGTCATACTGAAAGATCGTGGCGTGGCCGAGACGATCGGTCACCGTCTCAATCCGGCCGGCTAAATCGTGGACGTAGGTGATGACTTTGCCGAAGCCGTCCGTGTGACTGATTAAACGGCCGTCGGCGTCATAGTCGTTGCGAATCGGCTGGATGCCGCGCGGATCGTGAATCGTCAACAGCCGGTGGTTCGCGTCGTAAGTGTAGGTCGAGGTGTTGTTCTCGTTGTCGGTGAAAGAGACCAGATCGCCGTTTGTGTCGTAGGTGTAAGTCTGCGAGTTGCCGTTCGGATCGGTGATGCTGGTGATGCGGCCCAGGGTGTCGCGCGCGAAGGTGATGCTCTTGCCGCTGGAATGGATGATTCCGCCTGAGCCAATCGTCAGTGAGTTGTTGTTGGTGTCGGCGATGCTTTGCAGGCGGGTGCGCTGATCGATTACATAGGCCGTGCCGTCTTCGGCTGTGTACTTGAAGACGAAAGAGTTGAAGATGTCGACACCGCCGTTAAGACCGAACAGTTGCACCGGTCCCGGCACGCTGCCGGCGACCAGCACTTCGGCTGAGCCAATTGTTTCCAAAGTCCCATGCGTGCCGGCCATCGGCGTAAAGGTCAGCGTCCCGCCGGTGATTGGCGCGTTGCGTTGGCAGTGCGGCGCGATCTGGGCCTGGAACTTGAAGACCTTGCCGCCCGGGAACGTGACGCTGACGACGTGCGAGCCGGTCGGCTCGACGCAGTAGTTGGGAAAGACTTCCTGGGAAACCGTCTCGAACCATTTGAAGCCGAGCACGCCTGACTTCTCAACCCGAATATTCTTTAGGCCAAGACTCCAGCCGAAACCAAAATCGCCG
Source organism: Pyrinomonadaceae bacterium (assembly GCA_035601635.1). Taxonomy (GTDB): domain Bacteria; phylum Acidobacteriota; class Blastocatellia; order Pyrinomonadales; family Pyrinomonadaceae; genus UBA11740. Next base: position 36,998 of record DATNNY010000682.1, on the reverse strand, counting down.
ACGCGTTTGTCGCGGCTGTCGTAAGTGCGTGTGACTTCCATCGGCACTCCCGCCACCGGAATGTTCAAGTCACTGAACGAGACGGTGAAGTTGCCGACCTTCAGGTTGCGCTCGACGATGACGCTGACTTTCGTGCGCGTGATCTGGCCATAGCTATCGGTCGCCGACAAACGGATGTCGAACAGGCCGTTGAGCATCATCGTTGGATCGATGGTTCCAAGCGATCCGTTCGATATTGGGCCGTTGCCGCTGGCGAACTGTGTCCAGACACGATTGTCCGCGTTGTCGTCGCTGCCCAGGCTGTATTCCAGTTGCCATGCGCCGCCACTGACTGTGCCTGTGACAATCGACGGTTCGGTGACGCTGCCGCCATCGGCCGGCGCGGTAATCTCGACGACGGGCGGTGGAAGGTTGTCGATGACTGTGATCGTGAGGTCGTCGATGGCGCTCAGTTGGCCGTCGCTCGCCGTCAGCCGCAGGACATAAGTTCCCGTGGCTGTGAAGTGCGCGCTCGTGATCGTCACGTTGGGGTTGTCGAAGGTAACCGCGGCCGGGCCGCTGACCGCAGACCAGGTCGTCGTCAAATTGCTGCCCGCAGGAAGGCCGTCATCGCTGGCGCTGCCAATGAGTTGCGCCGGCTGTGACAACAGAGTGGTTTGATCCGGACCGGCGTTCGAGGTGGGCGGATAGTTTTGTGGCGCGAGGGTCACGCCGACATCGGCGCTCACCAGGTAAGCTCCGTCACTCGCACTGAGACGCAAAACGTAACTGCCTGCCGCGCTGAATTGCGCAGTAGTCACCGCGCTGTTCGCATTACCAAAAGTGACCGTGCCCGGACCGCTGATCTTGCTCCACGTAACTGTCAGCGTGCTGCCCGCGGGCAGACCGTCGTCAGTAGCCGAGCCGTTCAAGGTAACGGTGTCTGTCGGCAGAGCGATCGTTTGATTTGGTCCCGCGTTGACCACGGGGGGTTGATTGGTTTGCGTCACTTCGGGATTGACCGTGATGGTGACGTCGGCGCTCGCTTCATACTCAGTATCGTCCGCGGTCAAACGCAGCACGTAATTTCCGGGCGCGCTGAAGCTCGCCGTGGTCGCGGTCTGATTTGCATTAGCAAACGTGACGGTACCTGGTCCGCTGACCTTGCTCCAAAGGACGGACACACTGCTCCCCGAAGGTAGTCCGTCATCGTTGACTGTGCCGCTTAGACTGGCTGTCGAAGGCAGTGTAATTGTTTGATTGGCGCCCGCGCTGACGACCGGAGCTTGATTTGCCGGAGCAACGTTGATGGTCACGTCGTCGCTCGTGCTGAGTTGCCCGTCACTCGCCGTGAGACGCAGAACGTATGTACCCGGAGTGACAAAGTATGCAGCCGAAGCCGCCACGTTCGGATTCGTGAACGTTACCGTGGCGGGGCCACTGACCGTAGTCCAATTCGCGGACATACTGCTGCCCGCGGGCAGTCCGTCATCGGTGGTCGTGCCGTTGAGTTTGACTGCCGCACTGCCTATCGATCGCAGCGTGATCGAATCAAAGAACGCGTCGTTCGTCGCGCCGGTATTGCGTGTCCCGATCAAGCGCACGCGGACCCATCCGGTGCCGAGCGGAAACGTGCGCGTGTCTTCGGTCAGGTGCCACGCGCTGGTAGAAGTGATCTCGCCAGAGTCGAGCGTGGCGATCACATTCGTGTTGGTAGCGTCGCGATACTCGACCACCACACGCGCTGAGTCGGGCGCGGCTTCGATCGCCGAACGCAGATAGGCTTTGAATTCAAACTGCTGTGTACCCGCAGCTATCGCCGGGGCAAAGGCCGAGACATCGACGTCCTGGCGCAGTTCGGCCTGCGGCGCATCACTGGCAAAGAAGTAAGAACTGCCTCGTTGCGCGTTGGGAAATCCACTGCCGCTGTTGCTCGTAGCCTGGATCCAGTTAGTTCCCTGCACTTCCATCCAGCCGGGGATCTCACCACCACCGACAAGTTGATCTTCATTGCTGCCGTTGGCAATCAGGTTACCGTTGATGGTGACGGATTGATCGGATCCGGCATTTGCTGTTGGCGCTTGATTGATGGGCGCCGGATTGACTGTGATCTGAACATCGTCGCTCGCGCTAAGCGCTGTATCACTCGCAGTCAGACGCAGGACATATACGCCCGGCGCACTGAAGGTCGCTGTGGTTACAGCCACGCTTGAATTGGCAAATGTGACATTGCCAGGACCGCCGAACTTGGACCAGGCAACGGTCAAAGTGTTTGCTGGCAAACCGTCGTCGACAGCCGAGCCTGACAGATTTGCCGCGGCCGGAAGAGTGATGCTCTGGTCCGTGCCGGCGTTAACAACCGGCGGCTGATTTGGAGGTGTCCAAATGATCGAGGCCGTGCCCTGCGCGCTACCGAGCGCAGCGACAACCTGGTCCGTTCCCGGACTGGCGCCCATGTAACAGAATGTTGCCTGGCCGGCGGCATCCGTGACCGCCGAAGAATTTCCAGGATTGGCGCCCGTCACGGTGAAGCTGATGGTCCTTCCGCCCAATGGAATCTGGTTTTGATCGGTCGCTGTCGCGACGACACAGGCCTGCGTACTTATCGAATGGGAAGACGCCTCTGGCGTGACAGCGACGTTGGTGCTTGGCACAGTCGCCGTCATGTTCATGCCGCCGGGATAGCCGTAACCCTCGTCCTGGTTATAGCCGTAGATGAAAACCCCGAAACTCGCCGGTCCGTCGAAATTGTGCGCACCGGTGGTCAAAGGAATCTGCGCGCCCGAAAAACCGCTGACGCCGATCGGCGTGAAGCTGGCCACAGGAATCGCCGCACCGTCGATCGTAATGCTGCCCAGTGACGCGGTCGGCGCGACCACATTGGCATAGTTGATCTCAAAACCGGTGGCCGGCGCAGTGACTGTGTAGTGATTAAGGAATTGCGAGTAAGGCGGAATGATCATCATGAACGGATCAGCCTTACCGGTGGTGCCCGAGTCGTAAAAGATGCTCGTCGAGTATTGCGCCACCATGATTGGTTTGGTGGCAATGATCTCAGTCGGAGTCTTCAAAATCCGTTCGACAAACTGACCCTTATTTATGATCGCGGTCAGGCTGCCGTTGAGATATATAGCCGTGCCGTCTTCCGCGGCGATGAAGCGGAAAAAGTCTCCCTTGGTCCGGGTCGCGAGCGGAACCGTGGCGAAGCGTTTGCCCCAGGCGCCCGTCGGCGGCAGTTGCTCAAGCAGGTGATCGGCGCAGCAGACAGCTTCAGCCGGAATAGTAGCCGCTTCGTGTCCGGCGAACACCGCAATGGGCTTGTTTGAGGTGACATGCGTGCTGCTCAGATCACCCTGGACCGTGGGATCCAGATTCTGCAAAAGATAAGTCTGTCCCAGGTTCAGAGTGACATTGAAAGGTACTCCGCCCGTGTGACCAGAGCTGGTGACAGAAGGTGTGATAGTGACAATCGTGCTGTTGTCTGTGGCCACGACACCCAACTCGCTCGAGGGCGCAAAGCTTATGTTGCTGTAAGTGAGAATGTAATAGTCGGTGCCGAGCGTGTTGACCGGCAGGCCAAGAAAAGCATCCGAAGTGAAGGTGCGCTTGTTCAAGCCATACACCGTCACAGGCTGTTGCGACGTGACGTGAATGCCCTTACTAGTAATTACATTGTTTTCGAAGACCTGCGAAAACGGCAATTGCATTGTCAGGACCGTGTTGGCTGAAACGGTAAAGTTCTGCGTGAAATTAAGACCGGGGATGGTTACAGTGCCGCTGGTACTAACGGGGGAGGTTATGTAAAGCGTCTGCACGGCAATCCCAGAGCCGTCAAAATAGGCGTACGGGAACATGAGCCAGAAGTTTGTGCCGCGATGGCTGGGCGCATCACTCGGTGGCGTTCCTCCAGCGGTAAGCGGCACGCCGACGCCGTTGGTACTCAAATAGAATTCATCTTCAGCAAATGCTCCGGTGATTAGATCGATCTTAGTACCGGAGGGCAACGGTACTGAGACTTCGGCAATGCCATTCGCGCCCGTGACGGTGTTGAATGAAACGCCATGCAAGTTGAACTGCACCGGCTTGCCAATCAACGGTTGATTGGCAAAGGTGTCCACCAACTGCGCGTGAATGACCAGCGATTGGCCCGTCGATTGGGCCGGCGGATTCTGAAAGATGAAAGCTGTGGGCCGTTTGTTGACGATAAAGTCGGCGTGGGCCGAACCAACGCCGCCGTCTTTGTCCGTCACCGTTAACACGCCGTTGTAATTTCCCGGGTGAGCGTAGGAGTGCGTCACCGTGGCGTTGGCGTTGGTGCAGTTGACGCATTGGGAAGTCTGGCCGTCGCCGAAGACCCATTGTCCCTGTAGCGAAAGTCGATCAATCGAGCTTTGATCAGTAATTCGCGGCACACTGGTCCATGTCTCGCCCCAGACCAGAGTTTTTCCCGGGTCAATATCAACCGAGGGCGGCACGTTGAGAACCGTGACGTCTTTAGTAAAGGTATGACTGACGCCGAGTGGATCGCCGATCCTCAAGGTAACGTGAAACACACCGCTGTCCTGATAGGTATGCGTTAGGGTTTTTGCGTACTGAGAACTCAAGCCCGTGCCGTCGCCAAAATCAAAAACGCGCAAGGCGGTCGGGATGGAAAGCAGCTCCGCCAGATCGGTGAAACGAACTGACTCGCCGCCTTCATGCGCAATGGTCGGCGAGACCCCAAAGTCGGGAACGATCGCTTGCATGACGTGGTAGACACTTGAATGCGTGTTCGTAAGTCCGCTGTTATCGGTCACTGTCAAAGAGACGGTGTAGTCTCCTGTTTGCGCGAAGGTATGGGTCGGGCTCTTCAGAGAACTGGTTGTGCCGTCGCCAAAATCCCAGGCCCACGAAACTACCTGCCCGTCGGCGTCAGTGGAGAGATCGACAAACCGTGTGTTGGTGCCAATGATGTCACCCCGGTAGACCATGAAGTTGTTCAGCGCCAGACTGCGGAAGTCAGTTGCATCCTTGAGCAGCAGCAGCCGGACATATCTCGCCTGCACCGGCGCGAAGTAGAAGTCCTGGAGTTGGGTTGAATTGAGCAGCGTGCCGGTCAGCACCGTGGTGAACGAAGCGTCGGCGGCGTCGGTTGTGGAAACCTGAAGTTGAAAATCCTTTGGCGCACTGTAACCAGTTGGAGCAATCGCGGGTCTGAGTGCGATATGACTGATAGTCGAAAGATCACTTCCCGGCAGCAGCAACTTAAACCAGACACTCGTATTCTGATTAAGCGGAGTGGTCCAGGGCGTATTGGTAGTATCGAGATCAAGTGTCATCTCAACATTACCGGCCCCACTAGAAAAAGCAACTACCGCCGATCCTCGATCCGGCGCGGCCAGCACCTCCAGTTCATAAACGCTGACTATTTGCGCGCTGTAGCCATTCTTCCAAAAGAACTGCACGTACTTAGCGTCAACCGGACTACTCAGGAGGATTTCCTGCGGACCAAATGTCGCGGCGAGTGTCCCCGTGTATACGGTGGTGAAAGCGCTGTCATCGGTCGTGGTGGTCGACACACTTATCTCAATATCTTTCGGACCACGCAGTCCCCCATTGTTAACCCCGCTGATCCGAAATCCATAAACTCTTTGAGTCTTGTCATCCCTCAACGCCGTCTTGATCGAGACGTTTGTGGCAACATTGTTGGGAGAATTCCAGACGGTGGTCGAATCCCCATCAAAGGCGGCCTCAGGCGGAGACGGCGTGCCTGCATATTCACCGGAGGACGACATCACTCTGGCGCCGGTTTCGAGAATCACATCGAAGGCCGCGGTGTTGATAACTGTTCCGCCTCCCTGATTATTAAGGGGCACGTATTTCACATAGCGCGCCGGCACCGATCCATTTGGAAAGATGAAGGTCTGAACGTTGCCAACAAAACCCGCCGTCGCCGACAAGACCTTCGTGAAGGAAGCCGGATCGGGGGTCGTGGCGGAGACCCAAACTTCAAAGTCCTTTACCGCCGTTGGCTTTGCGTTCGCAAAGCCTGCGTCGAAAAAGGTCGCAAGTCTTACGCCTTGCAAGTTATAGACTTCTCCCCCGCCGAGTTGGACGATCGCAAATTCATTAGCCAAGCCGGAGGTTATGAAGCCGCCGCGATTGTAACCAAGCAGACCGTCAGCAGAGTTGGCGCCGCCGCCATAACTCGAGCTATAGATAGCGCCGCCGTTGATGACCAATGCGGGCGATTGGCTGCGCGCCACGTTCCCCAGTCCCGGTAAAGAGATCAGGCTGTCAACGCTACCAACCGCGACCGGGTTGAAAGTGCCCAACTGGATGAAGCCGCTGCCGCCGTAATTCGTCTTGAGCAACAACTTGATAAAGTGCGCCCGGACCGGGCCACCGGGAAAGATGAACTCTTGTAACTGGCCGTTGTTAAGCTGAGTCCCGCTCAGCACCGTCACAAAGCTCGCATCGGCGGACGTGGTACCGGAAACCTGCACTTCAAAGTCCTTCAACACAGTCGAAGCTGTCGATCCCTGAAGGCGAACCCGATCGATGAAAACCATTTGCTGATCGATGAACTGTATCTTCACGAACTGGTTTGTGGTGCTTGACGTGGTCCAGATTGAACCGGGATTGTCGTCGAGGATGGCGTTCATCCCCAAGACATTGCTCGGAAATCCCGGCGCGTCGATCACAAAGGCTCCGGCCGTACCTGTAGATTCCGGCACCACGAAATTCGCGACCGGTGGCACGCGTGGATCGTTGACAGTAATCGTGACGTCGTCGGCTGTAGTGAGCGCCGAATCAGTCGCCGTTAGCCGCAGGACGTAACTGCCCGGCGCACTAAACGCCGCGGTGGTAATCGTGTTGCTGGGATTGCCAAAAGTTACTATGCCCGGACCACTGACTGTGCTCCAGCTACTAGAGACACTGCTACCGGCAGGCAGACCGTCGTCGCCAACACTTCCATTCAGGTTCGCACTGGCGGGAAACGCGATTGTTTGATCGGCGCCGGCATTAACAGTGGGCGCGTGGTTTTCAGGAATCACCGTCACCTGCACATCGTCAATTGCACTGAGTTGAGAGTCGCTTGCCGTGAAGCGGAGAACATACGTTCCCGCCTGACTGAACGCCGCGGTCGTGACCGTCACGTTAGGATTACCGAATGTCACCGTTCCCGGTCCACTAACTTTGCTCCAGGTGCTAATCAGAGTACTGCCTGAGGGCAAGCCATCATCGCTGACACTACCGTTGAGATTCGCAGTGTTCGGCAGAGTGATCTGCTGATCTGCCCCGGCGTTCGCCGTCGGCGCATGGTTCTCAGGAATGACCGTGATCTGTATGTCGTCGCTGGTGCTGAGTTGAGTATCACTGGCCGTTAATCGCAGAACATAAGTTCCCGAGACGCTGAACGCCGCGGTTGCGACTGCCGCAGTCGGATTGGTAAACGTGACCGTTCCTGGACCGCTGACTTTACTCCAGACACTCGTCAGCGTGCTGCCCGTGGGCAATCCATCATCTGTCACCGTGCCGCTCAGACTCGCAGTGTTGGGAAGTGTGATTTCCTGATCCGTTCCTGCGTTAACGCTGGGCGCATGGTTTTCCGGAATGACTATGATTTGAACGTCGTCGCTGCTCGTTAGTTCTGAATCGTTTGCCGTAAGCCGCAAGACATACGTCCCTGCCTCGCTGAAGGCAGCAGTGGTAATCGTGACATTGGCATTGCCAAAGGTAACCGTTCCCGGTCCATTAATCTTGCTCCAGCTACTGGTCAGCGTGCTGCCCGCCGGCAGGCCGTCATCGCTAACAGATCCGTTGAGCGTTGCGGCGTTAGGCAGAGTGACTTGCGAATCCGTCCCGGCGTTCGCTGTTGGTGCATGATTCTCCGGAATGACAGTGACCTGCACGTCGTGGCTGCTGCTGAGTTGCGAATCGCTCGCCGTTAAGCGCAGCACAAAAACACCGGCTTGACTAAATGAAACCGCGGTGACCGCGGCGTTGGGCGCGGCGAAAGTTGGCGTCCCGGGTCCGCTCACCTTTGACCAGGTGATAGACACACTGCTGCCCCTGGGCCAGCCATCGTCAGTCACGTTGCCATTCAGGCTGGCGTCAGCAGGCAGCGTGATTGTTTGATCGGATCCCGCACTCACGATGGGCGCCAGGTTTTCCGGATCGACTATGACAGTTACTTCATCGCTGGTGGTAAGTTCCGAATCGCTCGCCGTCAAGCGCAGCACGTATGGTCCCGCTATGCTAAATGTAGCTGTCGTAATCGCCGCTTGTGGATTGGCGAACGTGACGGAGCCCGGACCACTCACTTTGCTCCAAACAACTGTCAGCGTGCTGCCGGCCGGTAACCCATCATCGGCGACGCTGCCATTCAGACTTGCCTGATGGGGCAACGCAATCGCCTGGTCCGTGCCTGCATTGACCGTCGGAGCGTGGTTCTCTGCAATAACATTGACGGTAAGATCGCGGAAAGTGGTCAACTCGGAATCGCTGGCAGCAAGACGCAACACGTAAACGCCAGCGGCACTGAACGAAGCCGTGGTGACGGTTACATTCGGATTAGCAAAGGTGACAGTGCCCGGACCGCTGATCTGGCTCCAGAGCGTAGATACACTACTTCCCAGCGGTAGTCCGTCATCGCCGACCGTGCCATTAAGATCTGCGACGGCTGGCAGTGTGATAGTTTGATCCGGCCCGGCGGCCACGGTCGGCGCCTGATTGCGAGGAGTAACCGCAATACTGACGTCAGCGCTGCTGCTCAACTCGCCGTCGGTCGCGGTCAGACGTAACACATAAATTCCAGCCACACCGAAACTGGCATGCGTTGCTGTAATATTCGGGCTATCAAACACAACTGAACCAGGACCGCTTACCATGCTCCAGGCGATACTCAGGCTGCTGCCCACTGGTAAACCGTCATCAGACGCGGCCCCGCTCAATTGGGCAGCGTTGGGCAACGAGATAATCTGATCCTGACCGGCGCTGACGGTGGGCGGATGGTTTTCCGGCTGCACCGTGATCGTCACGTCGCTCTTGCTGGTCAGTTCAGAATCGCTGGCGCTCAATCTGAGTACGTAGGAGCCCGGCTCGCTGAATGCGGCAATCGTATCCGCCAAATTGGGGTCACCAAAAGTCACGGCGCCGGGGCCGCTCATCTGGATCCAGGTAATACTCAGCGTGCCGCCGGCCGGCAAACCATCATCCGTAACTGTGCCATTGAGTGTCGCTGTATGCGGCAAGGCAATCGTCTGATTTGGGCCAGCCGTAACCGTGGGTGGCTGGTTCTGTGGCTGTACGGTGATAGTGGCGTCATCGCTGGTTGATAGGGTTCCGTCACTCGCCGTCAGCCTCAGTTCATAAGTTCCGGCGACACTGAAGCTGGCTGTCGTCTCGAGAGCGGCGTCGTCTGTGAAGGTAACAGCGCCGGGTCCGCTCGATTTGCTCCAGGTAGTTGTCAATGTGCTGCCGTCAGGTAAACCATCATCTGTCGCCGTGCCGTGCAGCGAAGCCGTCTGCGGCAATGTCAGCGTTTGATCCGGACCGGCATCGGTAGTCGGCGCCAGATTGGTGGGCAGTTGGCGCGTAATGGTGATGCTGGCATTAGTTTGATTACTAGCTTGATCGACCGCGCGGGCCACGAGCTGGTTAGCTCCGAGAGCCAACGCCACATTAGCGATCGTCCACGTCCCGTCAGCCGAGTTATACGCTGCTTCGGAATTATTCACGTAGACATGCGCCACGCCGGAAGCGCCCGGGCCAACGTCCGCCGCCGTGCCACTGACGTTTGTTTGCGTAGCGGTCGTAGCTGAATTGTTGACCGGCGAAGTAATAGCGATCGTCGGCGGTGTGGTGTCGGTCACCGGCAGGACGCTGGTAATGTTGATGATCAGGTACGAGCCGGGATCGCTGGCTACGAGAACATCCAACTGATTGTTAGCTGCCAGGGTAACCGTTCGATCAAGACCCGCAACATTTTGATTGAGACCGCTCGGAGTAAGCACGTCGACTCCGTTGACTTTTATCGTCGCGCTCGATACTCGGTTCGCACCATTTAGATCACCGTTCTGTATGTGCAGTGTGTAAGGCGAGGTGATTCCCGCGGGCAACGCGAACTGCTCGACATACTGGTTGGGCGAACCCGTGGTGCGATCAAAACGCCGTGGTCCGAAAATGGAGAGACTGCTACCGGACAGCGCAGGCCACACTGCACCGATGACCTTACCGCCCGTGAGCGTCAAACTGTCTGCTATGATCTGGCCGCGAACCTGGCTGGTTCCACTCAGGATAACCGTGCCGTTGTAAGCACGCACCAGTCCCGATACCTGGCTGCTCCCGTTTACCTTCAGTAGCGAACCCAAAACGTTCAGGTGCAAGTCGCCGGGAGACGTATAACTTCCGAGCACCACCGCGCCGCTGTTGACGGTCAGATTTTGACCAACATTGATTGCCGCCAGTCCCGTGGCTCGCACCGAAGCGCTGCCGTCAAGATTGAACGTGTTTGAGAAGTTATACGTGCCGGCGGTGAAATTCAGCTGGCTGTTTCCGTTTACAGTGAACGTGCCGTAGTTGCCCGGCGGTACGTTGAGGGTAATGTGAGCACCTGTCACATTCAGATCGCGTACCGTCTGCCAGTCTCCGATGCTACCGGCTTCTGATTGTGAACGCACAGTAACGGTTCGGGTTCCCGCCGGCATGGGAACGGAAGCTGGGAAGTCAGTCGGGAGTTGGATGGCGTCGACGTGGTTATGAATTCGCCCTGGCAGATTAATGCTGCCAGTCAAGCTCACCGCGTAGTCAGAGGGCGTGTCGGCGCCGCTGTCACTCGCGGTGCCACCATACTGCGCCGCACCGGTCAATTGAATTGTCGGCGTTCCCGCTAGATACAAGTCCGAAGTGATCTGTGTGCTGCCATTGATCGTGAACGACTCGCCCGATAACACCCGGAGCGTGCCTTCGATGCGTCCGCTATTGAGTGTGGGCTTGTGCCGCGAGATTACGGCGTCCGTGATCGTCGTCGACGAAAAATCGCCACCGGAGAACGGCAGTAACATCTCATTCCAAGCTCCTTCCGCACCCGCCTTAACCAGGTTTGAGTTGATCTTGTCAGCCTTGGGCTCCCCAGCCTGCCTTTCCAGCGAAGACTTGAACGGCTGAGAAGGTGCTGCCGTGGCAACGTGAGGAACCAATTGCAAAAGCAGCGCATAGGTCAGCGCTAAAGAAAGTAGCTGGCTAAAAATTAATCTCCAGCTCACGCTGGCCGCTTCGAAATGTGTTCTCTGGATTAGACGGATAAAGCGGACGAAAGGAGGTGTGGGGGCAGAGAGATTCATATTTTGGTCCTTCTATTTACGTTGAGGGTCGCAGGACTTACCTGGTCTGGGGCTACGCTGACAAGAAGTTGCGTGGCCCGTATCTCGAACTAATAAATTTTCGGAGCGTGCAAAAACTGAGATTGCCAAATGTGGTAGCGTGAAGACTTTGGGAAGCCATGCACATCCTTGTCGAGACTTCAGGCAGACCCGATAACAGGGCAACCGACAAGTGCCAAGAGCTGCGCCGCGGACTCTATGCGAAATAACGTAGTTATGTCAATAGCAATTTTTCTTGAAATTAACTCTTCGGTGATCGACAAAATTCTTCGTTGGTCTTTCGAAAACCCGGCGTGCTTTGGCTCGCTCTTACACAGCCGAGCGCTTAAATATCTATAGCTCTCAGTATTGTTAATTCCCTTCCGTCGGGACCGCACGCTTAATTCAATAGTCTCTGCGACTGCGCCAGGCAGTACATACCGTACTGCGCTGCCTGGCCCGACATCTTGTTAAATAATCTTCGGGCGACAAATTGTTCCTACCAGAAGGTGCATTCTACGAGATCAGACCGTGTTACTTTTGGCGGTTCATAGATACCAAGAAAGCGGAATAGCTGTAATTAAAGAGGTTTAGAGGATGGGTGCCGAAGGTGGAACTCGAACACCCTTACTGGAGTGGATTCACTCGTAAGTGGCTGAATCCCGGGGGATAAGGAGTGGCTTGTCGAAGGCGGCAGCTGACTCCCTCATAAGCTGATTTCCGCTAAATGGTTGAAACAAAATGATTTAGGTAATGCCGAAGGGGGGACTCGAACCCCCACGAGTTACCTCACACGCCCCTCAAACGTGCGCGTCTACCAGTTCCGCCACTTCGGCTCGTCAGGGATGGATTTCAAACACTCAACGCCTGCACGTTTCACTTCTTGGCAGGCGATTTTGATGGCTGTGCAAGTATGGTCGACGTGGGAACTGCTACCGGCGCCTTCGGTGCGGGCGTGGCCTGCGTACTGGCAGCGGCAGACGGCGACGGCAACGGCGCCTGCTCAGGGACTCCCGATTGCAATACTGAACTCGTGCCGGTGATTATCGGCAACGAAAGTATCAAAGCCAATAGCATAAAGGCCGCCGCAGCGCCAATCGTAATTTTCGATAACAACGTTTGCGTACCTCTGGGTCCAAACGCAGTACTTGAGACGGAGCTCGAAAACAGCGCCCCTGCGTCAGACTTTCCTGGCTGGAGCAGAACCGTCACGACGAGCACAATGCACGCCAGGATAAACAGCCCGTAAAATATGTATGACAGCAATTTAATTCTCCGTGTTGTCGATAGTTAACCGTCCGTTGGCGCGAGTTAACGATCCGTTGGCGCGTCTTCCAAACTAGTCTCCAACTGACTACCGACCAAACTGACAATTACTTGTAATTAACAATCTGCGCGAAACTCTCGGCGTTCAAACTCGCGCCACCAACCAGGCCGCCATCGATATCCGGCTGCTTCATCAAGCCGGCGATGTTGTCCGGCTTGACTGAGCCGCCATACAAAATCCTCAACGCCTCAGCTGCCGACGGCGAGTGCCCTTCCGCGAAAACGCGCCGGATAAACGCGTGCATTTCCTGCGCTTGCTCCGGCGTCGCGGTGCGTCCAGTCCCAATGGCCCAGACAGGTTCGTAAGCAACGATGATACGGTCGAGATCCGACGCTGTCAACCCGGTCAATCCCCCAACTAACTGCTCTTGCACCACACGTTCGGCATTGCCCTGATCGCGTTGTTCCAAAGTCTCGCCCACACAAACGATTACTGCTAAGCCCGCTGCGATGCCCGCTTGAGTCTTGCGGCTCACCGTTGCATCGGTTTCAAAATAGTACTGCCGCCGCTCAGAGTGTCCCACAATCACGTGCGAGCAGCCGGCGTCTCGCACCATGAAAGCCGCTACCTCCCCGGTGAAGGCGCCTTCCTTTTGTTCAGCAGCGCAGTTTTGGGCGGCCACACGAATATTAGATCCTTCCAGGCGATCCGCAACGCTCTTGCAGTTGGTGAAGGCAGGAGCAATGACGACTTCACAGTGGTTCGCATTGGCAACCAGAGGCTTTAAGGCGAGCGCCGTCGCGACAGACTCGCCCACTGTCTTATACATTTTCCAGTTTCCAGCGATGACAGGTTTTCTCATAATCAGTTAACAAATAACCACGAAGGCACGAAGAATACAAAGGCTTCTCTTAACCATTTGGTGGCTTTGTGGCTAAGTCCGATCGGTCGGCGATAACACTCCGACAAATTCTCTGCCGGCCCAGAACTCGAGGGTTGTGCCAATAGCTTCGAGCGCCATCGTTGATCGCTTCCTGCTCGTTCGCGGCAAGCCGCGATGATTCAAAAAACCAATCGCTTGACTGTCTCCGCGAGGGATAACCCTTATACCAACCGCTCCTGGAATGATCTCTCCAGCCTTCAGGGGTTTTTGCGGGAGGCCGTAGTCTTTTCCACAAACAGCATTGCATCGTAACTCTGGGGCGCAGTCAGATCCATTAGATATTGAGCGGCCGAGCTTTCGGAATACACGGCGCCTATGCTGCGAGACTTATGCGGCGCGCTCAGCCATTCGGCGACCGGGCCACTTTTCGGAGCATCCCTTAGATCCAGCGCAAACAGCGGAATGCCAGTCGCCGCAAACGTTGCCTCCAGGCTACCCGGCGGCGCTACAGGAACATTGAAGTCGTGTAATCCCTTTCCTATTTCTACCGCCTGGAAGGAACCCTGGTTGAAAGCGAAACCGAACACCACCATTTGCGCTCCAAACATTTTGCGCAGCGCCACTCCCATGGGCTCGTACCCGCCGTAGCCTCCGGTAGCGACATGGCCGTTGTGGGCCCACAGGACAATCTTTGCGCCGGGATTGTTGTCCAGAATCCACTTAATGTTGTCGGCCATGCTGCGATCGCGCGACACTTCCTTAGCGCGCATCTGCATGCACTGCATCACGACTCTCGCGTTCTGAATGGCCCAGTCGATATCACGCGCGAGGGCGCCCTTGCCGGCATAAGCCGTTCGCGATTCCTCCAGGTGATGGATAACCGCTTGCCAAGTGGAGGCAGCTAGCTTTGGATCGACGGCCGCGGCGGCACCAACCGCCGGCGGCTGACACTTCATCCTCAAGCTCTGCTTGCCGCTTTGGAACACATCGTCAACCACTTGCACCTGATATCCAGTGCCACCAGACTGGAAACCCTTCGGTGTCGGCGATTCAAAGTCCAAATCGAATACGCTGGTGTCCGCGTATGGCGCGCCATCTACTTCGAGCGACAGGCCGTCGAACCAAGCGCTGCCGTTGCCGGCGTGGAGCATGCCGAAATAGACAGCTTGCGCTTCGGTCGCGACTGGAAGCTCGATCTCGTACCGCTTCCAGTCGGTAGTACCCTTCGCCCCCCGGTCCTGCATGTTATCGAACGCGAGCACACCTGTGCGACCGTCTACACGCCACCATAGTCCTGCCCATCCGCGACTGATGCCTTCCGTCTTTATATAGCCACTGTAACGAATTCGTTTGCCCTTTGCGGCTTGAACCGGAAACGTAAACGTGGCCACGCCAAAGTCCTGTCCCCCGGATTGCGAAGGCGCTTTCGCCATGTCTGTAGCCTTGTGCAGCGGGTCGGCGTATTCGGTGTCGTTCTTGTCAACGAAATCGCGAACGATATCGGCGGCGACATTTGGCGTCTGCATATCGAAGCCGGTGAATTGAACTCGACCCTTGCCGGACTTGTTGAAGTCTCGCATCCACATGACCATATCGAGGACTTCCTGCGTGTTCCATGTCCAGAAGTACATGCCCTTGATGAGCTTCGCCGGATCGCCATTTCCGTTCAGCACATAGTCGTTCAAACGGTAGGCTTCGGGCATGTTGGCTTCGATTGAAAAGATGGTAAAGCCCATTTCGGTGGCCAGGTATTCCAACATGCGGTGCTTGAGCTGGAAGAATTCGCGCGAGCCGTGCGTCGCCTCGCCCAGGGAAACAATGCGGGCATTGCCGATCATTTTCTTCAGAGGCTTCATGTCGGCGAAGCCGTGGCCTGCTTCGGGAGTTTGCAGGCGGACTGCGTGCTTCCCGATCCAATCGACAACTGGTTGATCGTCAGAGCTCGTGTTTGCCGAAACAGCTGCTATCGGTGTTATCGTCGCGGAATTCCAGACGAGGAAAGCAACGGACACAAACAATAGAGCCGCCGTTACTGTTCGCCGCATTTTCATAGCCTTACCTTTCGCAACTGCTGATCAGGAGCAGGGGTCTTGAGAATGTTGAGAACGCGAATCCAATGAGCGCTGGATTCGACTTGCGATGATGTCCAAACAGTGCTGCGGCAAGCTAACTCATTTATCGGTCAACGCCGCCACTCCCGGTAATTCTTTGCCTGCTAAAAACTCAAGCGTTGCGCCGCCACCGGTTGAAATGTGTGTGATGCGATCAGCAACTCCGGCCTGAGTGATCGCCGCGACGGAATCGCCACCACCGACAATCACAATTGCTCCGCGATCCGCGGCGTCGGCGACTGCGTGCGCTATGCCAATCGTACCTTGATTGAAGGGCGGCTCTTCAAACACACCCATCGGTCCGTTCCAGATAATCGTCTTTGCATCTGTCAGCGCATTTGAGAAGAGCGATAAGCTTTCGACACCGATGTCCATTCCCACGTGCCCGGCGTTGGTAAACTCAATCGGGATTGTCTTAGTAAAAACCTGGCCGCCCTTGATCGGTTCGTAGCTGTCGACAATCTGATGATCGGTTGGGAGCAGTAACGCGACGCCTGCTGCTTCGCAACGCTGCTTGATCTGCAAAGCTGTACCCAGCATTTCGTTTTCCACCAGAGACTTCCCTACTGTGAATCCTTCCGCCTTCAAAAACGTATAAGCCATTGCCCCGCCGACCAGCAATTTATCGACTCTGCGATCGATCAGAGCATTGATCACGGGGATTTTGTCTGAGACTTTTGCACCGCCGAGAATTGCCACAAACGGGTGTTCGGGATTGTTGATGACCCGGCCGAGGTATTCAAGTTCTTTCTCCATCAATAGTCCGGCCGCAGCCTTTTTGACGAACTTTGTGATGCCCACTGTCGAAGCGTGGGCCCGGTGCGCCGCCCCAAAAGCATCGTTGACAAAGAGCTCGCATAGAGATGCCAGTTGCCGCGCGAACACTTCGTCATTCTTCTCTTCTTCGGTATGAAAACGCAGATTTTCAAGCAGAAGGATCTGCCCATCCTCTAATCCATCAACTTTTTCCGCGGCCGGATCGCCAACACAGTCCGTGGCAAACGATACAGGTCTGTGGAGCAACTTCGCCAGATGTTCGGCCACCGGGCGCAGGCTGTACTTATCGACGCGCTGACCTTTCGGCCGGCCCAGGTGTGAAGCGAGGATCACTCTCGCGCCGTGTTCAGTGGCAAAGTTAATCGTCGGGATTGCAGCGCGAATGCGCGTGTCGTCTTCGACGGCGCCGTCCTTAATGGGCACATTGAAATCTACCCGGATGAAGAGGCGCTTGCCGGGCAGATCAAGATCGCGGATGGAAAGCTTACGCATCAGTCATTCCCGGTTTTCCGTGCTTTGAACTTAGTGCTCGGAGCTTTGATCTGATCGCAATATTCAAGAGTCTTCAAAGGACGAGTCCAAAGTTCCGGGACCACCTACTGAGAACTGCGATCTCAAATCTGAGATCTCAGATCTAAAATTCGAAATCTCAGAGTCCTTTCCCCGCAATGTACTTCACCAGGTCTCGCACGCGGCATGAATAGCCCCACTCGTTGTCGTACCACGAAAGTATTTTAATCATGTGCCCGCCGATTACTTTCGTATATTCGGCGTCGACGATCGACGAGTTTGAGTTCTGTCTGAAGTCCGACGAGACGAGTGGCTCTTCACTAAAAGCCAGGATGCCTGAGAGATCTTCGTTGGCGGCGTCCTTTAAAGCTCGGTTAACTTCTTCACTGCTCGTTTCCTTTTCGACGTCAATCACCACGTCCACCAGTGACACATTGGGTGTCGGCACGCGCACACTAATGCCGTCGAACTTCCCTTTCAATTCGGGTAGCACCAGAGCCACAGCCTTGGCGGCGCCGGTAGAAGTTGGAATCATATTCAGACCTGCGGCCCGGGCGCGGCGCAGATCCTTGTGCGGCAAATCAAGTAACTGCTGGTCATTGGTATACGAGTGAATCGTAGTCATCTGGGCATTGCGAATACCAAACTTTTCATGAATGACCTTGGCTACGGGAGCCAAACAATTGGTGGTGCAGGACGCGTTCGAGATGACGTGATGAGCACCTGGATCGTACTTCTCTTGATTTACACCCAACACGATTGTGATGTCTTCGTTCTTAGCCGGAGCGGAAATGATTACTTTCTTGACGCTGCCACGCAGGTGCTTCCTCGCGTCTTCAGCTTTGGTAAACAGGCCGGTCGACTCAATAACGATTTCGGCGCCCACGGATTCCCAGGGGATCAGCGCGGGATTGCGTTCAGAGAATACGCGGAACTCTTCCCCCTCGACCGTAATTCCGTTTTCAGACTCAGAGATGTCATGGTGCAGATTTCCCAGCACTGAATCATATTTCAGCAAGTGCGCCAGCGTCTTCGTATCGGTTATGTCATTGACTGCTACGAACTCAATCTCGTTATCGCCCAGTGCCGAGCGAAAGATGTTGCGGCCGATCCGGCCAAACCCGTTAATGCCAACTTTCACCGCCATGCTTTGTCTCCTTGTCGATTCTGGTTTTCGTTAAATAGATATTGGCGCCGCCGTAAGTCAGCGATCTATCCTGGCAGAAATAAGTCGCGGCGCGGGCGCTTTGGTAATTTCCATCGCAAGAATCTCCGTGAGGCTCAAGATCCCATAACTGGGCACGCAAGATCCCAATTCCGCAACTTGAAATCCAGGGTCCGATAGCTTCATCAAGTGATTAGGAAGATTATGCAGCGAGTCTGCCAGTGTCAAGCGAGACATGCAGCTGGCATCGAGCAATTTGTCGGTTTTCAATTCGAATCCATCCTAAATGCCTCAGTCGAGCATGTACAGATTCTTTGCAAAGGTGTCGTTGCGTTAGGTTTTTGAAACCGGGTATAGTCCGGTGACGTAGTACCGAGTGACCCGGCGCTATCTGTCTGCTCGCAAACGAGGGCGCCGGTGCGGAAAATAACAGTTCTTTTTTTTGAGGAGCATCTTCGATGTCGAATCAGTTGCCTTGGGCATTTACCAGAGCGCTAGTCCTGGCGCTTTTTGTTTTCGCGGGTTTCACGGCAGCATTGGCGCAAACGCCGAATCCGACGCCGGTGAATCCGGCGACGCAGCCACCGGGCCAGCCGCAGATACCCGGCCAAACTGTGCCGCCGCCAACGGCGCCTCCGGGGACGACCATAACACCCGCAACGCCCCAGCCGACCCCGGTCGAGCCGAGCTTGCAAGAGCCACGGTCACCGAATTTCCCTGACGTTCAGGCGCAGCCGGTACCGCCGCTGCCCGACCTGACCCGCGTCGGCATTTTGAGCAGCAACGTAGTGCCACTATCGCTAAACGATGCGATTCGTAGAGCCCTGCAAAACAATAATGATATTGAAGTGGCCCGTGACGATGTGCGCTTTGCTGAGCAGCAACTGATTTCGCTTCAGGGCGTCTATGAGCCCATCTTCAGCGTCACGCCCCAGATCATCCAGAACATCACGCCCCAACAGAGTTCCCTCGGCGGCTCGGGTTCAACCGGCAAGACCAAGACGACTACTCTTAATCTGAGTCCGTCGATCACCAAAACGTTTGAGAAGGGTGGTGGGACCTATACGCTGTCGTTTGCCAACAGCCACGTGAACACGAGCAATAGCTTCAGCTTGATTAATCCGTATTACTCTTCGAATCTTTCACTGCAGATCAATCAGCCGCTTCTTCGTAATCGATCGATTGATGGTAATCGACATGCGATTAGGGTCCAAAAGAAGCGGCTCGAGCAAAGTGATTCCGACTTTCGCGCGCGCACAATTGCGATCATCGCGCAGGTGCAGGCGGCTTACTGGAATCTGGTTTTTGCGCTGCGAAATCAGCAAAACCAGCTCGACAGTCTTAACCTATCTCGACAAAATATGCGAAACATCGAAGCTCAGATCGCGGCGGGCGCCAAGGCACCTCTGGATCGAGCACAGGTGCAAACCGACATCGCCACCCGAGAAGCAAATCTTTTTATCGCAACCCAAACCGTTTCCCAATCAGAGAACACTTTGAAGCAGCTCATGCTGCGGGATCCAATAGCTCCCGAGTGGTCGGCTCAGCTAACGCCCACGGATACGCCGTCGTTCGATTTGTCGCCCGTCAATCTCACCGCGGCGCTGGATGAGGCTCATAAGAATCGTCCTGAACTGCGCCGCCTCGATCTGCAAAAGGAGATCAATACGGTTGACCTTCAGTACTACAAGAACCAGACGCTGCCCCAAGTGGACATTCAATCAACCGTCGCTTCAACCGGCCTGGCCGGGACGGCGCTTGGTTTGCCCGCAGGCACCCAGGTGCCTTTGATCTCGGGAAGTCCGACCTCAAGTTCCAGCGCCTTCCTCTTATCGCAAATCCAGGCTCTTCGCACTCAGGCCGGCTTACCACCCGCAGTCGTTCCGAACACAGCGGTAAGCGGCGCCCCGCCGTATCTTATAGGCGGCTATGGCCAGGACCTGCGCAACCTGCTGGGCTTTAGTACGCGCAATATAACCGTGGGGGTGGCGATCTCGTTCCCGCTTCACAATAAAACGGCAGAGGCCAACCTCGCCGGCGCGCGTATCCAGCGCGAGCAGCTCGGAGCTTCTTACCGATCTCAGGATCAGGCAATCGAGATGGATGTGCGCAACGCAGCTCAGGCTGTCGATACAGCCCAGAAGCGGGTGGTCGCTTCGCGTCAGGCCCGAGAGAGCGCCGAACAACAACTGGCCGGCGAGCAGAAGCTTTATGAAGTGGGCCGCTCAACCACCTTCCTCCTGCTGCAGCGACAGAACGAGCTGACCACGGCGCGGACGAATGAACTACAGGCTCAGACTGATTACAACAAGGCCCTGGCCGACCTGCAGCGTGCGACCGCCGCGACGCTAAGAGTAAATAACGTGGTCGTCTCTGATCCCACCAAGCCTTGATTCTTCAGATCTGAGATCTCAGATTTCAAATTTGAGATCTCAGATCGTCCCTTGGCTGATTGCCGATTGCCGATTTGAGCCGTGTATACTCCCAATTAACAGACACGCGAAAAATCGGCAATCAGCAATTGGCAATGAAGATCACGGCCACAATCATCACCTTCAACGAAGCTGAAAATATTCGCGCTGCCTGCGAATCCGTCGCCTGGGCCGACGAGATTTTGGTCGTCGATTCACAGTCAACCGACTCAACCCGCGAAGTTGCTGCTGAGTGTGGTGCGCAAGTCATGGTGAATCCCTGGCCAGGCTTCTCAGCGCAAAAGCAGTTCGCCGTCGAGTCAGCCACTTACGATTGGATTTTCAGCCTGGACGCCGATGAGCGCGTCTCAAATGAATTGCAGCGGTCGATCGCAGCGTTGCGCGATGGCGACGAGTCAATGTTGCTGGAAGGATATCGCTTGGCCCGGCGTGCCTTTTACCTGGGCCGGTGGATTCGCGGCGGTGGCTGGTATCCCGACTATCAACTGCGTCTCTTCAGGCGCTCCCGGGGACACTGGGGTGAACGGTTGATTCATGAATCTGTCTCGATGGACGAGGGTGCACGCGTGGGCATCATTCATGGCGATCTCCTGCACTACTCGATGCGGGATACCAGTCATCACCGGCAAATGATCGAGAATCGCTATGCACCGTTGGGAGCGCAGCAGATGCTGCGAGACGGCAAACGTACTTCAGTCTGGCGCAAAGCAGTGGCGGGACCGGCCGCTTTTGTGCGCAGCTTTCTCTTGAAAGGCGGTTGGCGTGATGGTCGCGCCGGCCTTACGATCGCCAACTTTGCCTGGCGTCATGCGGCTTTAAAGCATTCCATTCTCTCTGACCTGCAAAAAACAGAGCGAGGCGGTGCAGCGAAAAAATGAAACGAACACGATTCGCGGCGGGTGTTTAGAATGGCCAGGGGATCGTTTTCTATTCTGAGAGATTGCCGCTCCAGTTCCGCTTCGTGTGTTTTCGTGGATCGTCTTACCTCTGTTTTTTTGTTCGTGTCGTTTCGTGTGATTTCGTGCATCGTTCTTGTCCGACCGTAAGAAAACTGAAACCAGGCTAAGACGCAGACTGGAAAAGTAGTAGGCACTATCTCAGAGCCGCGCTACAATAATCTCCTGAATGAACCTTTCGCCTGAGAATCCCCTGGCCCCATCACTGCCGGTCGCTTGCGCGTTAATGGGCGTTCTGGGGGCGATGATCGGCAGCTTTCTCAACGTCGTAATTCACCGGCTGCCGCGCGAACAATCGATCGTCTTTCCCAACTCAACCTGTCCAAAGTGCCGATCTAAGATCAAAGCTTATGACAACATCCCGATCGTCAGTTTTCTAATTCTGCGGGGCCAGTGTCGTGCCTGCAGCGCGCCAATCTCGGCCCGCTATCCAGCGGTCGAAGCTCTGACTGCCCTTTTGTTTCTCGTGATCACCTGGCATGACGGCTGGTCCTTTGCGCTCGCCTTCGATCTCGCCTTCGCCGCTTCGATCCTGGCGTTGATATTCATCGATGCCGAACACATGATCCTGCCGAACGCGATCACCTACCCTGGGATTCTGTTCGCAGTGATCAGTCGCGCAGTCATTCCTTATTTTGCAGGACCGACCCATTTCGACGACTTGCCTCAATTAATCACGCTTTTCCCGCCGGCCTATCCGGCTTGGGCCGTTTCACTGATTGGCGCAGCCATCGGAGCACTGGCTGGCGGCGGATCGCTTTGGCTGATGGGTTTTCTGTGGGAGAAATTGCGGGGCGTCGAGGCCATGGGCTTGGGCGACGTAAAAATGATGTTGATGGTGGGCGCCTATCTCGGTTGGCGTTTGACTATTCTGACGATTCTGGTCGCCGCTCTCAGTGGTTCTCTCGCCGGGGTATCGATGATGTTGCGGCGCGGGAGCCGCGACCTGCAGATGATGTTGCCGTTCGGAATATTTCTCGGCATCGGATCAATCGTCTCGTTATTGCTCGGCACGCGCATCATCGAATGGTACGCATCGCAATTTCGCTGATGTATCGATTCTGAATTAAGTTTAGCGTCCCCTTCTCTCGCACAGTTTCGTCTGATTTCGTGGGTCCGTGGACATGCAAGCCAGTCGCCCTCAACTCCTGATTACGATTCTTGCCGGCATCTTGCTGCTGGCCACGGCGCTGATCTTTGGGATCTTCGCAGCGGCGCCCGATGCGGCCTTCGTCTACCGTCCCTTTCTGCTTACCTCCTTTGTCGTAACGCTGTTTCTTAGCCTGGTGTGCATTGCCTGGCTCCTGCGCGGCCTGCTTGGTCCTTATAGTCAACTGGTCGGCGAAGCGAAGCGCGCTCCCGTCGCGCATTCGGGCAAGCCGCAAAATGAAGCCGCGTTCGTGCTCGAGACATTTCAGTCCGTCATCGCTCAATTGCAGGAGCAACAGGCCGAGCTCAAACGCTTCAGTGATCAGGCGAGCCAGCGCGCAGATTCTGCCGAACGTTTCAGTGACCGCATCGTGGCCAGCATGCCCACCGCATTGATAGCCTTCGATGCAGCGGGCAATACCACTCTGAGCAATGGGCCGCTGCGCGAGCTGTTGGCCGATGAGTTGAGTGGCTCAGGAGAACATCTCCGGGACATCTTCGCCAGCATTCCCGCGCTTGCGGAACTGGTTGAGGCTTGTCTGGCAACGGGACGCGTTTTCCGGCGCGAAGAGATCGAAGCGATTAACGGCGCTGGTCAAGGCAAACGATTCGGGGCGACAGTCGCGCCCATCGATCCTACATCGGGGTCAGGCGCGCGCGGCGCGCTCTGTCTGATTACCGATATCACTGAGGTCACGCGCTTGCGGGAACAGGTGGCCCTGAAAAGAAATCTGGAGAGCCTCGGCGAAATGTCGGCCGGCCTGGCGCATGAATTCAAGAATGCGATGGCCGCGCTCCACGGCTATGCGCAATTTTTGCAAAGCATCGATCATGACGAGCAAGGCCAGGCCGCGGCCGACGGGTTGTTACAGGAAGTCAGGAACCTTTCGGAGATGACGACTTCGTTCCTCAACTTCGCGCGGCCACAACCACTACAACTCGAAGAAATTTCAGTCGACGAACTGATACAGGAATGTGTTCGAGAGTTAAGACCCCTGCTTGAATCACGAAAGGTCGAATTGGTGCTCCAAGGTTCATCGCAACCTCGCGAGCGGGACAGTAGCCCGACCGTAAGGGAGGGCTCAACCAACCTTGAAATCCAAGCTGACCTGCGCATGTTGCGCCAGGCCCTTCTCAATCTCCTCCGCAACGCCGCCGAAGCAATTCCAAATGAAAAGTCGGATCGCCGAGTCACCATTTGCACTTCGATCGAAAACGAAGGAGGCACACATTGGGCGGCAATCTCGATTCAGGACACGGGCGATGGGATTGCCCCAGCCGACTTGCAGAAAATCTTCATTCCTTTCTTCACCACCAAGACGCAAGGTCACGGCATCGGCCTGGCCCTGGCGCATCGAGTCATCAGTGAACACGGCGGCACGCTGACCGTGGCAAATGTCCCCGAAGGCGGCGCGATATTTACGATTCGACTTCCCGGATAGATGCGATCGGCCGGATCGATAAAGACCTGACTAGAATCCGTACTCCAAACGCCTTTCCAAAGTACGACACTACCATCGGCGCGCATATCAAATCTTTGTCTGTAGCGCGGCAACAGTTGGCCGCAATACGCCCGACAAAGTCGGTCCCCGGGTGAGGCGGAACACCCCTTGATCTCGCTATAGCGATCAAGGTTGTGCTGTATGTCGGCCCCGGAAGCTTCGAGGTATCAAAGCTATCGTTACCTCCCATCTGATCTTTTTCCCAGACCCGGCTCTTTCTTTCAGAAGCCACCTACTAAGGAGAAACTACATGCCAAACACGAACCTCTCTAACCAACCACCAAATAGCGGCTCAGCGCGCCACAACGCTTTCACGGTGTGCAGCCAATACGCGGTCTTGAAAGTGTGCCGCGGTCGAGTGCCTATGAGGGACGCTTCGGAAGGATGTTCCGCAACCTTCCGCCTTTTGCGCCCGAAGACGCGGATCTTCTGGCTCTAGCTGCAACGATGATCGAGACTGATGACGAAGCTGACGATAAGAAGCTGGATAATCCTGACATTCCGGCGGGCTTCACTTACTTCGGTCAGTTTGTTGACCATGACATCACCTTCGATCCCAATTCCAAGCTCCAGCGCGACAATGATCCGGACGCAACGCGAAATTTCCGCACGCCGCGTTTCGATCTTGATTCTCTCTATGCGGATGGGCCGGACAACAATCCCTATCTCTACCAGCAACCTGACGGGGTTAAGCTGATCGTCGGCAAAAATGCAGCTAATGAAGACGACCTGCCGCGGAACAGCGCGAATCCGAAGCGCGCCCTCACCGGCGATCCCCGCAACGACGAAAACGCGATCGTGTCTCAACTCCACCTCGCTTTTATTAAATTTCACAATAAAGTCGTAGAGAAACTGCCCGCCAACACGCCCAACCTTTTTGACGAACCCCGTCGCATCGTGCGCTGGCATTATCAGTGGGTGGTCATCCACGACTATCTGCGGAGAATCGTGGGAGGCGATGATGTCATCAACGACATTATTAAGCTGGATAAATACAAAGTTCCATTCGGAAGCGGGACCAAAGATATTCCGGGGGCCCTCAACGTTGACCTGAAATTCTATGGCTACAAGAACCAGCCGTTCATTCCAGTCGAATTTTCAGTCGCGGCCTACCGCTTCGGACATAGCATGGTGCGCGGCGATTATGAACTCAACCCAACCGCCCTAAACATCCCAATTTTCGATGTGACCAAACCTGACGGAGACCTGCGTGGTTTTAAGGAACGCCGGGCCAGTCTGGAGATTCAGTGGGCCCGCTTCTTTGAGTTTTCCGGCGCCTCAGTAGAACTCCAGCAGTCCCGAAAACTCGATACGAAACTCGCCCCGGGTCTCAAGACCCTTCCCTTCATCGATGACATGTTCAAGTCGCTCGCCGAGCGTAATCTCTTGCGCGGCAAAGCACTCGGATTACCATCGGGCCAGGCCGTGGCACGGGCTATGGGCATGACGAAAGGTAATCTCATCCTAACGCCTGCGGAGTTGGATCTGCCAACCGATGCGTCGTCACCGCAGGGCCCGCGCGATCTGGCGAAGGCTTTTGATAACGATACGCCGCTTTGGTATTACATCCTCAAAGAAGCAGAGGTGCGCTGTAACAGCAAGAAGCTTGGGCCAGTCGGCGCTCGCATAGTGGCCGAGGTGCTGATAGGTCTGCTGGACGGAGATCCGTCGTCATACCTGAGCGCAGAGCCGACCCGGCAGCCGAAAAAAGATGAGTTCGGCGCACAGCAAGACGGCAAGTTCTTTATGTCGGACCTGCTGCGTTTCGCCGGGGTGAAGATTACTTAGACGCGTCCAGGAACAGACACCGGACAGGATTGCTCAAAACATAACCGCCCAACAGATGAGAGGGGGAGTTGAAAAACTTCCCCTTTATCTAAACGTAAAAGCATCCTCAGATTATTTGATCGTCAAGAGTACGATCTCTGGCGGGACGCGAAAGCGCACCGGCAGAATACTCGTGCCTATGCCCGTCGTGACGAACAGGTGATGGCCATTCTCGAAGACATGCCCGGCCGTGTACTTCGCTCCGAAACGCGACGGCACGATGGGCGTGCCGATCAAGGGGATGTTCACCTGGCCGCCATGAGTGTGCGCTGCTAACAGGATTGGGACGCTGTGGGGAAGATTCGGAAAGATATCGGGATTGTGCGTTAAAGCGATGATGGTTGAGCCTGATTGAACTCTCGCAATCGTCTGGTCGACGTGTTGCGGCCGAGTCCACAAATCAGCCAGCCCAACCAACCAAAACGATTTGTCATGCCATTTTATCTCTGCGGCCTCATCTTCCAGGACATGAATCCCGTTCTGCTCGAGAGCGCGCCGCACCCTCTCTCCGTTGTACCACCAATCGTGATTACCGAGGACTGAGTACACACCCAGCGGGCATTTCAGATTCTTCAAAGCGGCCGCTGTTACTTCCGGCTCGACCCGATGACTGTGCCAACTGTTGGGCGACATGTAATCGCCGAGCAACACGATCAAATCGGGATTGAGCGCATTAGTCGTCGAGACTATCCGTTGCAGCTTCTGGTCGTTAATGAATGGCGCGCCAGTGTGAACATCTGCGATCAGAGCGATGCGCAGGCCGACGAGTTCGGGCGGCCAGTTGTCGATCTGAATTGTCTCCTCGTGAACGATCAGGCGATTGGGCTCGATCAGAAATGACCAGACGCAACATGAGAGGGTGAGGATGAGCAGAACCAGAAGTGCGATCAGGACTCTCTTTTTCCGGAATCGACGCATTTCAGTTTAAGAACGTACCCCCTCGACTAATCAACGAGTTCTTGGCTGGCTGATAATGAAAACGCCGGTAAGACGCAAGGAGTTCCGTTAGGAACTCGATGTTTAAGAACCCGGCGCTTCCTCCTTGATCTCCAGGTTCGGCGTGCAAAGCATGCCGAACCTGGAGAAGAATCTAATATGCCCTCGAAGGCTAGAACATTTGGCTCCTGGGGAGCCAGATATTATTGAGAGCAGCGACAAGTCTCCGCTTACCAAGGCGCTGACAAGTCTGCGTACTCCAAAACTCCTAGATCCCTTTTGGGAAATATTCACGCCAGCGCCGATCAACCAGTGCCGCGATGTCATGGCGCACTACTAATTCATCCGGCAACGTCGGCTTCTTGCGCGCGTCGATGACGACTGGGCCGCGATAAGCCAAGTGATGTCGCACGACATCCGTCTCGGCAGCGTAGATATCGCCGGCCGGTTCAAAGCGCGTCCAGGTTGTCCATAAAAAGTCGGACGAAGAACGCGCGACGCCGGCATCGTCGTGCAGGATCACCAGCGGCCATTGAGCTAAGGCCAATTCGCGGGTCAGACGTGCGGCTTGATCCGGCTCGTCTAAATACGGCGCCCCTTCGATCACCAGACAGCCGCCACAGAAAACTTCTGCGCGTGTCGTTCCGCTGGGCAACTCGCCGCGAAACTCACGCGCGAGATCGCGGACGGGCTCGCCCAGACCCATCAGGATCGCTTTACTGCCTTCATTCACTTTCCCACTCGTATAATCCAGAGTGTCCATAGATGTATTCGAGAAGATGAAAAAGTCCCTCTCCCAGCGCGCGCGCGCCAGAACGTGTTCCAGCACGCGCGGAAAATCATGAAGATCAATCGGTGTGTCGGTCAGTAGCAAAAACTTCGTGAGCGCCAATTGGCCTTCACCCAAAATCCGGAAACCTGCAACCAGGGCCTCGCGCGTGTAACGCTCGCGCACCACAGCCGCGGCCAGCGAATGAAAACCCGTCTCGCCATAGCTCCAAAGATCACGCACGCTCGGCATCACCAGAGGGAACAGCGGCGATAGAAGCGATTGTAGATAGTCGCCAATGAAAAAATCTTCCTGTCTGGGTTTTCCCACTACTGTCGCCGGATAGATCGCATCGCGCCGATGAGCGATCGCATCGCAATGAAAAACCGGGTAGTCATGTTGCAGCGAGTAATAGCCATAATGATCACCGAACGGTCCTTCCGGCCTGCGTTCATGTGGTTGGGCGTGGCCAACCAGCGCAAATTCGGCTTCAGCGACCAGGCGATGTCCACCCGCCGGATTCTTCGCCATCTTCAGCTTTTGTCCCTGGAGTAGCGACGCCAAGACCAATTCGGGCACGTCCTCGGGCAGTGGTGCAATAGCGGATATCATCAGTGCGGGAGGTCCGCCGAGAAACACCGTCACGGGCAGCGGCTGGTTCAACTCTTCGGCCGCGCGATAGTGGAAACCTCCGCCCTTCTGAATCTGCCAATGCAAGCCGGCAGTATTGTCGTCATAAACCTGCATGCGATAAATGCCGAGGTTGTGCTTCTTCGTGATCGGATTTTCCGTGTAGACCAGCGGCAGAGTAATGAATGGCCCGCCGTCTTCATGCCAGGTTGTCAGCACCGGTAAATGATCGAGGCGGCCAGTGCGATCGAAGACCTCGGTCACCGGCCCGCGCGAGAGCGTCCTGGTGCCCAGCTTGAGAAAATCACGCACGAGCGATCGATGTTTCCAAAGCTCAGAACGTTGGGGAGGCAGCAGAGCTTCGGCGACGCTGACTAACTCTTTGACGAACTGCTCGGGTTTCGGTCCAAAGGCGAGATCAATTCGCTTGGGCGTGCCGAAGAGATTGGTAACTACCGGGTAATTACTTCCCTTCACTCTGGTAAAAAGGAGAGCCGGTCCATTCCATTCGATCACTCGACGATGAATCTCAGCCAGCTCAAGATACGGATCTACTTCGATGTCGATACTGACGAGATCTTTTTCGCGGCGCAGGAGGTCGAGGAAGGAGCGAAGATTTGGGTGCATCTAAAAGATAGAATTCTCTGTGCTTCACAGAGAGAACACTAGTTTTTACTGACGGTATGCCGCAGGGTGGCGCTGTTCAGATCCAGCTCGCTCACCTTAATCACCTCGACCTGCGGAAATGCTTTCTGCAATGCCGGCAGGAATTTTCTCGCGTCGCCCACCACGATCACACTGGTGCTGTCGATGTTGAGATGTGTCGCGGCAAAATTCTTAACGTCTTCGGCTTTGACGGCCTGCACGCTGCCGACGAACTGATTAAGCTGATCAAAGTTGACACCATAGATAGCCAGTGAACTTATCTGGCCCACGAGCCCGCCGGTCGTTTCCAGGCCCCGGGCAAAGCCGCCGTTCAGACTGGCTTTGCGCGTAGTCAATTCCGTGTCCGGCAAATCTCCGGACGCGAGCTTGGAAATCTCTGCGAGCGTGAGGGAAGCCACTTCAGCTCCCGACTCGTTTTTTGTCTGGGCTGAAGCACTGAATGAACCGGCCGAGCGGCGCATATCGAGCGTGCTGCCCGCGCCATAACTCAACCCGCGCTTGACGCGAATCTCCCAATTGAGACGTCCTGAATAGCCACTCAAAATCGAGTTGGACACAATGCCGCGGAAGTACTCCGGACTATTGCGACTAATCCCGCTACGGACTGCCAGCACCGCTGCCTGCCCCGCGTCAGGCATATCAATTACCAAAACACGAGGTTTGTTGATCGTGCTGGTTTGACCCAGGCCCAGACTGCCGTCCACAACACCGTTGGTGGCTCCCTGCCAGTCGCCAAAATATTTCTGGGCCAGAGCGAAACCGTTTTCAGAGGAGATGTCACCGCCAATCACCAGAATCGCATTGTCGGGACGATAGAACGTGCGGTGTACTTTCAAAATATCGTCGCGCTTAATCCGCGGGAGGGATTCGGGCGTTCCAGAGAGCGGATGGCCGTAGGGCCCATCTCCATAGACAACGCGCGCGGCCGCAAGCCGAGCAATTGCTCCCGGCTGGCCCAAAGACACTTTTAGATTGTTGAGGTACTGCCGGCGGAGGCGATCGATCTCCTCGTCTTTAAAGGCCGGATTGCGCGCTACATCGGCGAGAATTTCCATCGCCGGTCCAATGCGCGATGACATGACATC
The DNA here is from genome assembly GCA_035601635.1 of Pyrinomonadaceae bacterium. Taxonomy (GTDB): domain Bacteria; phylum Acidobacteriota; class Blastocatellia; order Pyrinomonadales; family Pyrinomonadaceae; genus UBA11740. The sequence continues at coordinate 7,009 of DATNNY010000682.1, read as the reverse complement.
GACACTTACGGCCGACGAATCCCAGCGCCCACCAGAATTAATAGAACCGCCCAACGCTTCGATCGCTTCAGCTATCTGGGTGGCGCTGCGCGACGTCGTTCCCCTGGTGAGCAATGCGGCGGTCATATCGGCGGCGCCCGATCCGTCTGCGGGATCTACCTCTCCGCCGCTCTTGATCAAGAGTTGAGAACTGATCAGCGGCATTTCCGATCTTTGGACTATCACCACACGTAAGCCGTTTGCCAGAGTCTTCTCAACCGGTTTTGGGAATTGTACTGTGCGCGGAGCGGCGGGCGGAGGAGGGGTGGCTTGCGGCGCCTGGGCCAACACTCCTACTGCCAACGAAAGAATTGCGATTGGTAGAAGCGGAAGCGTTCCAAATTTCATAGGCTTGGTTTTCATTTCGCATACGCTCCTCTCGCTCTCCTGCCAGACAATGAGCCCTCCCTGACGGTCGGGCTACTGCCCCGCTCTCCATTCCGCGATGCCTTGTTTGAGCCGGTCGACGGCGGACGCTGCGATTCCGGCAAGTAGTACAAGACCAGGCGATTTTGATCCGTGAAGTACTTCTGCGCGACGCGTTGAATGTCCGCAGCCGTGACCGCCTGTAACCTATCCAGATCCGTATTCACCCGATTGGGATCACCGAGCAGCACGGCGGCTCCACCCAGTGCTTGCGCTTTGCCGAGATTTGTCTCTCTTTGGCGCAATTCACTGGTGATGATCTGATTCTTGGCCTTCTCGAGCTCCGCTGCGGGAACGGGCGTGTCTTGAAGTTTTTTGATTTCAGCCCGCAGAGAGGCTTCGGCATCCTCAGGCTTCCTGCCGGCGGCCACGATCGCCGTCAACTGAAATAACCCGTTGTCTTCACGCAGATCGGCATTCGCGTTTGCACTTTGCGCAACCTGCTGTTGATAGATTAGCGACTGATAAAGCCTCGACGAACGGCCCTGCGACAACACAATGTCCGCCATGGTCAACGCGGGCGCGTCTTCACTCTTCTCGGATGGAATCAGGTAGGTGATGCCCACGCCGGGAAGCGGCACGTTCGACCCGTATTCTGTGAATCTCTTTTCACCGTTTCGCTCCGGCTCCCTGGTCTGGACCCGGGGCAACGGCAGATTCGGCTTGGCAATCGACGCAAAGTATTTGTCGACCCAGGCGTCGAGTTGTTTGGGATCGAAGTCCCCGACAACCAGCAGCGTCGCATTGTCGGGGCGGTAATAGGTCGTGTGAAACTTCTGCACATTCTCCACGGTGGCAGCGTCGAGGTCTTGTATCGAGCCGATTGTCGGCCGCTTGTACGGATGTGTGTTGTAAGACTTCTGATCCAGAGCGTAGAAAAATTTGCCATAGGGCGGCGCCAAAACGCTCTGCCTGAATTCTTCTTCGACGACTGCGCGCTCGGAATGAAAGCTCTCCTCATCAACAGTCAAGCCTGAAAGACGATCGGCCTCTGCCCACAACAGAGTCTCCAGATAGTTCGACGGCACAACTTCGTAATAGACCGTAACGTCGTCTGCGGTGTACGCGTTATTATTTCCCCCCACATCCTCAGTCAGGCGATCCATCATCTCGGACTTCATGTTCTTCGTGGACTTGAACATGATGTGCTCGAACAGGTGAGCAAAGCCGCTGCGCTGGTCGGGATCATCTTTCGACCCAACGTGGTACCAGACATTAATAGCTACGGTTGGATTCGACTTGTCGACTACGCTTAAGACGCGCAGGCCATTGGCGAGCGTGCGCTCACGAAACTTCATCTGCGGCATTTTCGTCTGGGCGTTGACGCCAATCGCTCCAGTCACGATAATCGCGCAACCGAACACCACTGTTAGGAAACGTTTTCGCATCGTTCAGAGACTCCTAAGATTTGTGCTTCGAGGTTTGGAGGTGTTCAGAGTACCAACTTCAGTTGGGTTTTCGTGAAAACAATGCCGACTGAAGTCGGTACTCTAAACACTTGTGTCTCATTCAGCCTGGCATTCTTCAATCTAAATCCAGCGGATTCCGGTAAATCTTCGTGTCTTTTTCGGCTTTCTTCTTGGCTTCCTGGAATTTTTCTTCGAGCAGCCGACCGCGGTCCTTATGCGAGCTCATCTCCTGCGCAAAAATCTGCTCGCGAGTCAGTTTCTGCTTGTCGAGATCCTTCACCATGTCTTCGAACGAGCCCAGCGCCTTGTGCTTTTCTTCGTGGGAAAGCATCGTGCCGGTTTCGGCGTCAATGGTCAGGATCGCGTCACAGCACGGACAGATGATGGTAAAACGACTTGAGTCATTCATAAGTTTCAAATCCTGACAGCGAAGATTGCGGCCATGGCCTTTAAGCAAGTGAATGATAGCAGCGAGAGACGGAGTGAAGCCAGCGGAAGAAACATGCCGCCGAAGCAGGAACTCGATCATGGGTTGGATTTGCCGGGCTGGTCAGAGTTGAGTTTGATTAAAAAGGTTGCGTTTGGCCAAATAATCTTCGAGCGGACGGTAGTGAAGCTTCTTGCGACGGGCACGCCTGAGCCAGACTACATCCTCTGAATCTTCCGCGCGCTCCAGCAACTCCTCGTATTCCTTGATCGGGAGAATGACAGACACTGGCTGGCCGTTTCGCGTCACGATCTCTGGTTCGCGATTGGTCGCTTTCATAGTCGTTAGGTTAACACCGCAGGACCTTTTGCTTAAATCAATCGTGCTATCGATGAAAGCTCCCGCCGATGAAATGGCTTTGCCAGTTCTGGAAGCCTTCCTGGTAGCCGCGTAAAAAACCGTCCCTATATGCCTGCTGATACGAATTGCGCGCGCCGAAGATTGAGAAGAAACCAGAGTCACCGCGTCTGTAGAAGTGCGAGCGTTCCGGATCGAAGCTTTGACCGCGCCGTCCATCACTGGCGCCCGTAAATAAGCCGTCCTGGTAGCCGCGCTCGTAGGCGTCGGAACTGTAGCGATAGTTTCCATAGTTTGAAGAGTTGTAAACCCTTGTGCTTTCGTATGCGCGGTTCCGATTGCGATCTCGGTCGCGATCCCTGTCTCGGTTCCGATCCTTGTCCCGATCTCGATCATGATGACGACCGCGGTCACCGTCTCGGTCGCGGTCTCGATCGCGGTCGCGATCCCGGTCCCTGCCTCGGTCGCGCCTCCGACTCCAGTTGCCCGAGCCGCTACCTGAGCCGCTATTAGTCGAGCGCTCTCGACTTTGACGCTCGCTATTAGCGCGATCACTGTTCCCGCTACGGCGGCTTTGACTGCGGTTGCTGTCGCTGCTGCTCCGTCTTTCACTGCCGCTGCTTCGGCTCTGACCGGTGCTGCTGCTACTCCCGCTACTTGAACTACTGCCACTGCTGCGGCTGGTTGAACTGCTGCTGCGGCTACTCGAGCTACTACTGCGACTGCTTGAACTACTGCTCTTTTCACCACCACCGCGCCGATCCTGTGCCAGGAGTGTTTGCACGGTTAGCGTCGAAGGCATCAGTGAAGTCGCCAGTACGAGTATGCCCAGCTTGTTAATCGTGGCGTGTGTTTTCATGCCGTCTCCTTATACGCCGCCCGACCCTGGGGCAGGCACTCACGAAACAGAAGGGTTGCCGATCGTCGGAGAGTATACCCCTGGCCACCTTACAGGAGGATTAAGAAACCCAGGTTGATCAGCTTACGGAAAAAAAAAGAGAGCGGCCGACTGCCGCCCTCTCGTCACCGCGCCGTTGGACCTATACCTATGGAGTGAAGACTTTCTTGATTGCCTTCCCTGTTTTCTTGGCGCCTTCTTTGGTCTTCTCGGCGACCGTCTTGGTAGTGTCAACCGTCTTGTCGGCGACCTTCTTGCTGGTGTCAACGGTCTTGTCGGCGACTTTCTTACTAACATCAACCGTCTTGTCAGTCCCAGTCTTCACACCCTCTTTGGTCTTATCGGCGACGGTGACCGACTTGTCTTTCACCCACCCGGCAGAGTCGGCTATCGCATCGCCGCTGGCGTGAAGCGGATCAGAATCACCAGTGGTAACTTCCTTCTCTTCGCCGCTGGGCGAATAGGCCTGCGCCGTGCGGGTTCCGTTACGGGTCGTCACGACGACCCTGGAAACACGCGGGTTGTTCCTGAACGTACGCGTTTCAGTCTTAACGCCATTGCTGTCGGTGGTCGTGGTGATTTCAGAATTGTCCGGCCCGGTGGTCGTTACCGTACTGGCCGTGTTATTAGCGTTCGAGTTTGCGTTCGTACTTACGTTGGCGTCGTTTGATTGACTGCAAGCCGCCGCCGCCAACGCCAATGAAGTAACCACTATTCCTATCCAGATTTTCTTGCTCACTACTGCCCTCCTTCAAAAAGTGCCTGAACTTCGTAGTCCAACCGGCAAGTGATGTGCCAGCTAGTGCAAGCTGTCAGGTTACGCGCAGACTAACTTTATGCGCCCCTTTTACCCTCATTGTCCAGCTAAGGATCAAAACAACGTACGCAGGAGTTTCACTCAGAGGAAGCGTCAGTACTAAAAGCAAACGACGCGGTAAGAACTGGAAGCCTAGATAATTTGGGTATCGCCACATGGAAGTCCTGGCGCGTAGGCGAATCATCCTCGCAGCCGGGGCCTTTGTTATGCCGTGAACGCGGATAGAGACTGGGTTAATTGCTACGTCTGAGATAGACAGGCTGGGTCGACACTGCGATTGAAATGCCGGTTGGGCCGGCGGAGACTAAGCCTGCGCTTTCACCGGTATGGCTGGTGAGTCTGAATGCACCTGTGTCAGTCGAAATGTTTATGCGATGCGCCGTGGCCGAAGTGGTCCAGGCCGCCAGCCGGCGATCTCCCGATTTAGAAAAGACCAGGACATAGTCGTCATCACGACCAACGGGCAAGCGCTCCTGAAACGCGTAACCGCTGAAGTATTCGCTGAATGTCTTTGCCGCACGATACGCGGGCTTGGGTTCGTAGACCTGATCGCGACCAGTCTGATAAGAATTTCTAACTAGCCCAAAGTGATCTTCGGGGTCGCTCGGATCAGATCCATCGTCGCGCCAGTCGTACCAGATCGAGATTGGAACTCCATTGGCGATGTTGGTAAGCAGCTCGCGAGTCAGGAGCGTGGCTTGTCTTTCCTCGTTCATGCCGCGCCAGGCCGATGAATAACCCCATTCACCGGAGATGATCGGAATTTCTCTGTCGGATCCACTTGCGTTTGTTATTCTGCTTCCGTCGCTACCGGTCTGGGTTCGGTAACGTTGAATCAATTTCCGCAGCCGGCAGTATTCCAGCGCAGCACTTTCCGGATCAGCGTGACGATAAGGATGAACCGACACCGCGGACCAATAATCGAGCAAGCCTGCTTTGAAGCACGCCTCCAGAAAAGAATAATCAATTTCTGAAACGGCCGGACCAATTAATTTTTCATTTGGTGCTTCCGATCGAAACGCGCGGCCCACGGCCAGGGCCAACTCGACGTATTCGTTGACGTTCGATCGCTGAGCCCAGAACCTCGGGTTATTCGGCTCGTTATAGATTTCCCACAATACGCCGCGATTGGAAAAGTGTTTGGCCGCCGCCGCCGCCCAATGCGCGAATGCCTGTCGCGTTTCCGCCGTGCGCGGTGGGGCGCCGTTGTCATAAAGCGGGTTTCCATAGTCGAGAATGAAGAGCGCGCGAATCTGGTATTCGTCGAGTGCCTTCATTAGTCGATCGTAGTTGGCAAAATCGTAATGGCCGCGCTCGCGCTCCGTAACGTCCCACTTGAAATCCATTCTCACCCGGCGAAACCCCGCGTCGGCGATCATCTTTACTTCGCCTGGCTGAGGATCAGTGAAGTGAATATTGACGCCGAGGCCCAGTGAAATCGTCGCGGAGGCAGCAGCGGGTTTGCCAAACGTGCAATCCGAACTATTCGTGCAACCGCTCAGGAGTGTGATCAGAAAAAGAAATGGCAGGATCATTCGAAGACGGTAAGGGTTCGATCGCTTCACAGCTTTCCAGGCGACAGCGCTTTGTTACGAGCCATTGGGATTGAGGGCGGCGGCCAAAAGTGCTCGGAGGGCGATCTGGTATGCCGCCTTTTGATTCGCCTCAAACGGCACCACCACGTAGTGAATTTTCATGCCCGCCAAGTTGAAAAAGTTGTGATATGCGACGTAATGCTTGCCGGCAATCATCGTTCCCAGAGTGGAGCGGAGCTCAGGATCGAGAAAGACAACATAAATGGTGCTCGCATCCGGCCGCTGGAACGAGCCTTCTTTGAGCATCCCGGTAAGCACGCCCTGAATTTCCAAATCAGAGATGGTGCGATCGCCGGCCACGAGATCAGATTTTTCCTGACTAAACGTCGCGGCGAAGAAATTCTTTATTCCGCGGTCGTCCAGAGCGCTTAGCTCAGCTTGATCACTTATGTGGGCCAAAAGGTTTGCCAGCTCTGGTTCGCGCGACCGTAACGAAGCTTTCTCCCACCCGTTGCCGAGAAAAATGCTGCTCTGCCGCGGTTCGACGATGACTCTGTCACGATTTCCCGGATTGGGAAGAGGTTGCACTTCTCCAGTGATGATGTAGGCCCGCCCGCGATCGTCGCTTGTCACTGATTGCGGCTGATCCTCGGAGCTATCGCGGTGTCTTGCTTGCTGCGCCTGTACGCTGGCTGAAACTGCGACTATCAACAGTAGAACCAATTTGAGTTTCATAATTCCCTTTTCGCTAAATCAGTCTGCTCCGCGCCATTCTTCCAGACTAGGGCATAGTGACGTTGAGAAGAAAATCGTCAACGACAAACGAAGTCTTCAGGCTCGAGTCTTCCGTGCCCACCAAATAGACCTGAATTGTCTGTCCTTTGTAAGCGGAGAGGTCGAACGAGACCTGCGTGTAGCCTGCACCGGCGGTGAGATTCGAATACGTGGCCAGTGTCGCCAGGACCGCGCCCGAAGAGTTTCGGATCTGTACTTTCAAAGTATCGTAGGCCGTCGTGGTCGAGGTCTCGGCGGTGTCGATGTGGCGCCAGAACGAGAGACTGGCGCTGGTAGCCGTTGCCGGAATTGTGATCTGTTGCAAGA
>DATNNY010000681.1:0-3245 GCA_035601635.1 Pyrinomonadaceae bacterium | reverse complement strand
GCTGGTAGCCAACTCGGGCTGACCAAACTCCGAGCGACGCTCGCCAGTCGCTCCTAAGCGTCAGACATTTTTAGCGGGTGAACCAGATGCCGATCGGCCAATCCTAGCCGTCCTTGGAAAGATCGCTGTGAGTCCTCCGGCGAGGTCCTCACGGAGTTTTTCAAGAAATTCTGGAGCACCGACCTCCTTCTTAATACTGGCGTCATTGTTAGAACCACTCGGTCTTTACCCGAAGGGCTTCGGTGTCATATAAGTGTCATACGAATGGTGCAAAATCGTGCAAAAAAGCGAACGAAAAAAGAAAAGAGAAGGAAAATCTGACTAACCCGATTTGATCAGAACTTGCTGACTTCCCTCGATTTAGCTCGACTCCGGCAAATTGTGATGAAATTAAATTCACGGCTGTTAACCGAAGGGTTGGCGGAGTGGCCGCCTGGCAAATTGCGCATATCTTGCGGTGCGAAACGGGTGCACTCTAGCGTGCAAATGGGATGATTCAGTGCAGCTGACGGCATGTTAAGTTATTCAAACGACATGAAACGTTGTGAGTACAAACAGGGCAGGTAGATTTAGCAAACCGCTTTCAACAACTGCGTAAATTCTCGGAACTCGGTCGCGTTGAGCTAGCGCGGATGCTCCGTGTTTTGTGATCATTAAGCAGCGCTTTGAAGCGAGGGGAGCGGGGACATTGGGGACATACGTTTGATCTTGACCGTTTGCGCCGCCGAGTTGGGCACTGACATCAATCTGGAAATCGCAAGTGTAGGCCGTCGCGTACGTTTTATCAGCATCGTTCCCGCAGCGAATTAAGCCTAGGCAAAAGCACTTTCGCGCTCCTCGATCCTTCGAGGCACGCTTTTTTTTGGGTCTCGTCTATCGGGGACCGCCCTGTGGCGCAAGCGTGCCGATCGCACAGCTCGCAGTCTTCGGCGCATACGTAAGCGCGTTTTGCGTTGCTCCCGTCACCACGCGACCAGCAATCGCGGCATTTCCCGATCCTGTAAGTGTTCCGTTTGACTGGAGCGCTAACGTGAAGGGAGAGGCGCCGTTCTTGATGTTGATCAATATTTGGTTGGGTGCATTTTCCACGGTGTAGGGTTGTTTCACGTGCGCCGCTCCGCAATCGAGAACGACGGCATCCGCGGCAAATTCAAGAGCGAGCCCGCCTTGGCCGAGGTATCTGCCTGACATTCGCAGTCCCTCTGGGCCCACGGGCATGGTGTTCTTCATGAGAGTTAGCCCAGCCATGAGCTGGCTCTTTTCCTGCGGAGCGGGCGGCCCTATGGTCAGCGTGCCGATTGTGCAATGCTCGGTCTTGTCTGCATAAATTGGCTCCCAAGTCCAATAGCCGCCGGCCACCGGGATGTTGTCTTGATAATGCTGCATCCATATTTTCCGGGTGCCTGTGATGATTTCGCCCTTCACGTCCACCGCTCCGGGACCAGAAAGACTTCGATCACTTCCCATCGAAACAATAAACTGACTCGGATCGTTTTTGAATGTGATCAAGAGCTGGTTGGACTGCTTGCTGATCGTGTAGGGCAGGCCGACGGGCACCAACTTGCCGCAATCATTTAGGGTCGCGCGTCCCGGCTGCCCGAAGCTCAGCCAGAGACCCCCAGATTGATGAAACACTGCGTTGAGGTAGACGCCAGCGGGCTCCGAGGACGTGACGCCGCCGATTGAGCCGGCATCGAGACCGACCAGATCCGTCAACCCGGTCCAGAATCCTTTGCCAACGCATTCGAGTTCGCCGCCACCAAGTTCCATGCAGCGGCGCGCGGCCAGCGTTCCGGGATCATTCCTGATGAAGGGGGAGCCGCTATTTGCGCCATTGGCTGCCTGTTGGCTGGCTCGCGTTTCTTCGTCCTTATGAGCTTGAAGCGCCTGAAGCCATGTCTTGTCCGCGCTTGCGCGTTGCTGCAGAAATGCCGTGGAAAAGAGCTTTGAGCGCATCTCTCGATCCAGGGAAGGATCCATCAGTTCATAGTGGCCCTGCAAGTGGGTGAGTGCATCAGCTTCTGCCGCGGTGTGCGTCTTCTTGTAGCCCTGTTCCAATTCATACGCGGCCAAGCTGTATTTGCCGGCGATTTTCTGCTCGTCGTGGGTGAGATCGTAGCGGTTAGCCGCCAGTCGGAAGGAACTAATGACCGACGTCAATTTGTTAAACACGGCTATCTGTCGCGCGAGCGTGTCCGTCGAATCCTTGCCCTGAATTTCTCGTTTAACGAAATCCACCGCCGGCATTTCGTTGAGATAGGGCGGATTGAAACTTCTGCCCGGTTCGGCCATCGTTCGCGGAAACTGGCTCGTCGCTTGTACCGCTTGCGTCCTGCAGGACTTCGCGGCGGCCGCGACCTTTTCCTTGGGAGCTAAGCCCTGAAACGCAAGCTTGCCTTTCTGCTCGAGTTTGAATTCGCAGTACTCCTGCCCGTTTTGCTGCGCGCAACGAACTACAGTCAGGGTCATATCGTCGTTGCACTGATACGAAGAATTCGGCTTCAGGGAGTCGGACTGTTGCGCCTCGGCCACTAGCAGTGATTGCATAAGGCCCAAAGTCATCACCGCAGTGATTCTTGCTTTCATGCTCGCCTCACTTCAGCGCTTCGGCTCGTCGCTCAAAACACATAAAGCGGCAGACGGGTGATGCCGGCTAATCTCGAAAAGTCCTTGTCCAGAGTAAAGAGTGTAGCGCCGTGTTCTAAAGCAATCGCTGCGATCAGAGCATCGATGGTCGTAACCGCAACACCTTTCGCTCTCGCAGCCCGAAAAATGGCCGCCGCTTCTCGATACGTTGAAAATCCCCTAGGTTCGAGCATGTCCCATTGCGACAGATAGTGCTCGAGACGGCTGACGTCACGCTTGAGGCCCTGCAAAACCTCCGTGATCACAACTCCAGCGAGGGCGAAAGGCTCGGCATCGGCTATCAAGCGGCGCAACTCGGCGCCCGCAAAGGAAGGAGACGAGCCGAGAAAATCGATCCAAACAGAACTATCGACCAAAATCAAATGCGATTTCTCCGCATGGCTTTGAGATCCCCTTTCCAAATACCACTGCCGTAATATCGCAGAATGCCCTTTCGGCTCTCCGAACGAACGAGCAATTCCAAGGCTTTATCGACGATCTGACGCTTCGTTTTGAGACGCGTGAGCTTTCGTGCCTTGCGCACTAAACTCTCGTTAATGTCAATGTTAGTTCTCATGGAATGATTATACACCACTCCCGGATATTTTTGTGCATCGCTT
>DATNNY010000680.1:0-25841 GCA_035601635.1 Pyrinomonadaceae bacterium | reverse complement strand
CGTCGTATTCGTGAAAATTAGTTATCCACGCCAGCATTCGAGTTTTGAAAAGCGGTTTCGGCGCGCCGAATTGAAATTCTGTTCCGCCGGTTTTCACGGCAGACGACATCATCTGTCCGTCGGGGGCGACAAAGAAGAGTTCGCTTCCGTCGCGCCGCCAGACGGGATATGTGCCGCCGTTTGTCGAGACGCGCTGCTTGTCCGCCCCCAATTTGCCGTCCGCCGAAAATGATTGAACGTAGATTTCGTAATTGCCCGTCTCATCTGATGTGTAAGCCAGCCAGCGTCCGTCGGGAGAAAACGCGGGAGTCTGTTCGTTAAAGGGTGAGTTCGAGATCAGATACTCTTTTCGGTCGCCGAACAAAGGGAGCGCATAAATATCCATCCGCGTTTTGACGCCGCGCCGCACGAAAATGATGAAGCGTCCGTCGGGCGACCATGCTGCCGGAAAATTTGCACCCGGCAGAAGACCCTCGGCATCGCCAGAACCATTTGCCGCTCTCACCGTGAGTCCGCTCGTGCCCTCGGAGAAGGCGATGCGGCTGCCGTCCGGCGACCAGACCGGCATCTGACTGAAAGTTGAAGTGATGCGAAGTGCCGTTCCCTTTTCCAGTTCAACTACCCATAAGTTTTGGTTTCGCTTGACGGCCAGCCGCTTCCCATCGGGCGAGATGCTCAGGTCTTCCCCGATGTTGACTTTCATCGGAGCATCAACCGTTCCGGTCTCCTTCCCGTCGCGGTCAAACCAGACAAGCTGATAATCCCGCTCCCACTGTCCCTGCCAAATCAAGACGCCATTATCAGAGACCGAAAATCGCAGAGTTCCGGCGTTTTTCTGACCAGTAATTATTGGTATCGGCTCGCCGCTAAATGCGATCCTGGCGGCGTCAAACGCCTGCGCGACCAGCGCGTCATTACGAACAAACACCAGCCAGCCAGGTTGAGCGTAAACGAACGGTGTGACTTCAACCAGAACTTGCCTGGTCTCTGGCGAGTCCAACGAGCCTGCCCAAATGCCTTTCGGATCACGCCTGAAAAGAAAATGGCGGCCATCGGGTAAGAAGTCAGGATACCGATGTGATTCTGCCGTCTGGTCATCAAACCTCATCGCCACCGGCTTAGGCTCTCCACCTTGCGCCGAAACCTGCGACAGCGCAGCGCGATAATCTGGTGCGAAGACGATAATGCCGTCCTTGTTCCATGTGCCTCCGACCAGACGCGCGGCGTCGCACAACACCTGCGCGTTTCCTCCGGCCGCAAGGTCGGAGCGTTTGAGTTTTCCGTTGGAGCCGAACGCAACCGAACGGCTGTCCGGCGACCAGAAAGGTTCCATCACGTTTTCGGAACCGGGCAGGAGTTTTGTTTCGGATGAGTCGAGGGCGCGGACGTAAAGCATATTCTTGCCGTCTCCCGAGGTCGCGCTGAACGCGATCTTCTGACCATCCGGCGAGATGACTGCCACGTCCGATTGCGCATCATTGAAAGACAGTTCGGCCGGCGGCGTGAAAGAAAGCCGCGCGGCGCGAGTGTTTGTTTCTGAGCGATTGAAATAGAGCAAACCAACTGCCGCCAGCAAACTAACAACTAAGACGGCAGCGACGATCCACCCTACGCGCGCGTTGCCCAACCATCGCGATAGGCCAACTGCCGCGCTGAGTTCTGTCGTTGTGATCGTGGGCATCGTCGCAGTTTGGCCGGAGACGGTGGCGCTGCCTGAAAGACTCTCGATCGCGAACGCCAGATCGCGCGCGGAGTGAAACCGCTCGGCGGGATTTTTTTCCAGACAGTGACGTACGACGCGTTCGAGTGCCGGCGATACTGTCTTATTCGTCTCGGACAGATCCGGCGGGTCCTCGCGCAGAATCGCGCTCATCGTCTCAGCCATCGAGTCGCCGCGAAACGCGCGCTTGCCGGAGAGCATCTCGTAGAGAATCGCGCCAAACGAAAAGATGTCGGAACGATGATCGGCTGGCTGGCCCTTCAACTGCTCCGGAGACATATAACCCATCGTGCCCATCACCGTGCCCGGGTCGGTATTCACCTTCCGCGTCGGCACTTCGGTTTGCGACTGGGTTCCGTCGGTCGCCGAGGTTAGTTTGGCCAGACCGAAATCCAGAATCTTCACGCGGCCATCGTCGGTGATGAAGACGTTGTCAGGCTTGATGTCGCGATGAATAATTCCTTTTTCGTGCGCTGCTGCCAGGCCGCGCGCGATCTGCAACGCATAGTCAAGCGCTTTGCGCTGCAGCAATGCGTCGCCTGCCATTCGATCACGCAGCGTTTCGCCTTCAAGAAGTTCCGAGACAATGTAGGGCGCGCCATCGTGAATGCCGATGTGATGGATGACCAGAATATTCGGGTGATTCAGGGCCCCGGCCGCCTGTGCTTCTTGTTCGAAGCGATTCAACCGGTCGGTGTTTTCCGAAAGTGAGGCAGGCAGGACCTTGATCGCTACGTCTCGACCGAGTCTTGAATCGCGCGCGCGCCAGACGACTCCCATGCCGCCTTCGCCGATCTTGGAGACAATCGTGTACTGGGCGATCGTCGTGTTGGGGGAAATAGTTTCGTTCACTGTTGATTCGCGTTGCGGAGCCGGTTGCCGTGCTCAACTGCTTGCTCTCAATTGCCACTAGCTTCAGCTAGTGGGAGCTGTAAAGAATTAAAAATAGGCTTTAGCCGAATTCACTTTTTGAAACTTTAAGTCCTTCTCGCTTTAGCCAAAAATCACTCAGTCGCTTCTGAATCCTTGAATTTCTGAAAACCTGCCCGTTTCATAAATCCTTCGAATTCATCTTCAAAACCTTTCGTCCGATGATGTTCTTCCTGGTTGGCAATATACTTTCTGACGCCTGGAACATTTGCTTCACTGACAGAAACCGCGAAATACTCGTCTTGCCAACCGAACTTCGTTTTGCACAGACCACTCTTATTTATCCAGAATGATGATTCGCCTTTGATGAGCTGGATTATCTTTTCAATAGTTTGGTCTGTGCCAAGCGAAACCAAACAATGCACGTGTTCGACATGGCCATTTATGGAATCAATATGAATATTCTTCGCTCTCGCATTTTTTCGTATATGCGCAAAGACTTTTTGTCGGATTTCGTCGTTGAGGTATGGTTCCCGATTCTTTGTTGACCAAACAAAATGAATCCAAACTCTTACCCAGGGCATAATTATTCTGATCGCTCTTTTCAAATTTGGCTAAAGCCAGTGTCCATTATCATCGCTATCCACTAGCTGAAGCTAGTGGCAATTTAGAAGCTAGTAGCAATTCACCAAGTCATTGGCGATCACTTCGGCGGCTCACATTCTTCAGCAATTGCTGAAAGCGCGAGTCGCGGCCGGAGGCCCGACATTGAAATCACAGTTTGCGATTTCAAACCTTCGAACTCTTTCCAACTTAGCTGGAACATAAACTCTTCGGTGCTTCGGTCGGACTCAAAGAATTTCCGGCACGAAGTTCTCAAAGCGCTATCTGCGTAACCCAGCTCGTATCGCCCACGGCCCTGGGTTCATCGTTAGACCAGTGATTTGGCCACCGGATTCCTCAAACTTCAAAACATCCCGTGCTGCGGACTCGAGAACGAACAGCCCGTTTCCCTTCGCCGTGATGGCGTAATCCTTCTCGGTATCGAAATATATTCTTCCATTACCTTTGAATTTCGCTTTCAGTGATCCGGCGGCGTCAACAATGGAAAGCTCGCCTCCGCCGGGAAAAACGTAAGTGCCGATGAATTTCCGCAATTCGTCAGCGCGCGACTTTACGTTTAGCGCAGCGGGTTTGGCGGGGATTGTCGGGACGCTGCTGAGAACTGCGTCCCACGCCAGTTCAGAAGCCATCACTCCCAGATCGACTGGAGTTAGAGAAGGATTGTCCACTTCGTCGGTGCTCACGGCATATAGAATGTCGCCATCTTCCGCAGTTGCGAACGGTTGGATCGCGCGGCTCATCGACGAGTGGACTTGAACCGCCAAACGCTGAAGTGCCCAGAAGGGCAATTTCTGGTTAGTCACCACAAGAGTAATTGTTGTATTGCCCGTTGGACCACCGCTGCTATTCGTACTCGTATTTATCGGCGGAAACGCTTTCAGCTTCTCCGAAATCAAAGGGCACACTTCATCGGCATTGTTTCGCTTACATCGTACGACTCGGCCACTTCTGTCGACGATTGCCCCCAGCGCGTTTACTATTGTAAACACCCCGATTCTGGTAGGCCCGGCCGTACGAAATGCCGCCCCCTGTCCAGAGTGAGCCCAGTTCGCAAACTTATCCGCGCCCTGCCCGCGCAAATAGTAACCGCCTTGCATAGCAAACCGTCCCGCGCCGCGGGCGCCAAGCGGGAACCAACCTGGTTCAGCCGCAAGCAGCGCAGCCTTACCAAGCTTGTCGTCAGGCGTAACCCGACTGAACCTGCGCCCACCAACGTCGTAGATAATCGCGCCCACGACGCCGGCGATAGAATCCATATCACCCTTGGCGTTCTTGAGTTCCTTGATCCCGTTAGCTACCCCGGTCGCCGCTGATAGTCCATACCAGGACCCGCCGGAGAATACCACCGCTTGCATCTGTGGCCGCTCATATGAAAGTTGAAGGGCCGCAGCGTTCAGCTCGCCCGGCGCTCCTCCCCTGACGTCAACTGCAGCCTTCACACCCGTTGGAAAGTAAAAAACCGTGGTACCCGTCGGACCTTCATCATATTCCGCAACTCCAACGAGCATTGCTGGGAAATCAAACTTCAAGCTTGGGCCATCATTGTGTGTTTTAGGAATAGGGTCAGGCGGGGAAGCATTATCCTGAGAGTTGACAATCTTCCCAGGGCCGCAAATTACTAGAGCGAGCCATAATGCGATAGACATCACCCTGGTTAGTTTTGGGTTTTGATTTAATAGGATGGGGTTGTTCTCCTTACAAGATTTCGGATGGTTCAGAGCCGAGGTCGCTTTTGCTTCCTGCTCGAAGCGGCGGAAGCGTTATTCGTCCATGTTTTGCTCTTCAGATCAATTCGGAAAGCCGACCCGCTTCACAAACTGTTGAAAGCGCGGGTCGTCGTGCAGCGGTTTCATGAAGGGATCTATTTTCACGAAGCCAACAAATTGATCGGCTTTGTCGAGCGCTTCGTTGAGGGCCGCAAAGGCCCGATCCTTGTCACCTGTTTCCGCGTAAAAGCCCGCCATGTTGTAAGCAGTCATCTTCATCGGCGCATGTTCCACAGTCACCGCACGCAAAAATCCCTGCCAGCCGCCTTTGGCAAAACTCTCTCTGATTAACTTTGCGGCTTCAGTTTCATCTCGTAACTCGTTACTCTTCGCCAGTTCTTCGACAGCCTGTGCATAGTTACCCTTGAAGCGATAAATGTTGTAGAGATAGTAATGTGACATCCAGAAATCCGGCGCTAACTCAATCGCCTTTTTTGTTTGCACTTCGCTCTCGTCGATTCGCCCTGAATAGAAAAGCGCATAGGCATAATTAATGTTGCCGGCCGTTGATAATGGCTCAATCTCCAAAGCTCGCTGCTCCTCGGCGAGCGCCTCATCAAACCTGCCGAGGAAGAGAAATCTAAAACCGTTCAGGCGATGAGCGTCAGTTGAATTCGGATTAGCCGCGAGCGCTTGTTGGCTCTCGCGCTCCCAGCCGCCAAAATCGTGGTCCTGCAGAAACTTGAGCAGGCCGAGCAGGATATGCGGTTCAGCCAGCGTGCTATCCAGTTCGGTTGCCTTTAAGGAATACTCCCGCGCTTTGGGAAACGTCTCGCTGGCCGGCTCATCGCCATAAATCGTGAGGTAGGCATAACTGATTCCCAGCACTGCGTAGGCAACGGCATAATTTGGATCGATACGGACAGCCTGTTGGAAACAATCGATCGCTTTGCGCGAGTCCTTTGGGGTGCGCTTGTTGGCGTAAAAGCGGCCCTGAAGATAAAGCTTGTAGGCGTCGGCGTTTTGCGTGTAGTTCTTCGTGAATTTCTGTTCGTCCGCGCCTGACAATTTGATTTTGAGTTTACTGGAGACGTCCCGCGCGATGTCGCTCTGTAAGGAAACCAGGTCAGTCTGTTTGCGATTGTATTGCTCGCTCCAAATTACGTTTTCGGTTTGTACATCGACCAATTCCAGATTGACCGCCAACTGGTCACCACGTTGAGCGACGCGTCCATTCAGGATCGCCTGTACCTTAAGTTCCTTGCCAACGGTTTTGGGGTCAGTCTCTTTTCCTTTGTACCGAAAGACCGAGCTGCGGGCTTTAACATTCAGCCCGGGAATTTGCGACAAGGAGGTAATGAGCGTCTCGGTCATTCCGTCCGAGAGATACTCGATATCCGCATTGCCACTTTCGTTGACGAATGGCATCACGGCAATTGACGCGATTGCAACTGCTGTATTGCGCGCCTTCAAGTAAAGAAAAAGACCGGCCGCGCCGGCGACCAACACCAGGAGCGTAATCACCGCCGCGAGCTTATGGTGCCTGAAACCGGAAACGATGTACTCGGCGCTCGAAGCACGCGACGACATTGAAGACTGCGACCCGATGTTTGCATGTGCAGCGGTCTGACTGGCTACCTCTCTCGTGCTGAGTTCACCCGTCGCGGTGCTAACCGTGGCCGGCGTTACCGTAACATCAAGACCGCCGGCGGCAGCCAACTCGTGGCGCAAGTCTCGCAACTCGATAGCCACATCCTTGATAGTTTGGTAGCGGTCCTCCGGATCTTTTGCCAGGCAGCGCCGCACGATTCTCTGCAAATGACTTGGCGCGTCGGGGCGGAAGTCGCTGATCGGAGCCACCGGCTCGCGGATGATCTTGTTAAGCGAGTCAACCAGATCTTTGCCGGCAAAGGCTTTGTGTCCGGTCACTGCTTCAAACAGGATGCAGCCGAACGAAAAAATATCCGAACGCTGATCGATTTCATTTGTCTTGCCCTGCGCCTGCTCGGGCGACATGTAACCCACCGTGCCCATGATCACGCCGGGCGTTGACTGTTGTTGCATGATCGCCGTCGCGGCATCGCCGGGATTGTCCTCTGTGCCGGCATCAGTCAGTCGCGGCTCAAGGAGTTTCGCCAAACCGAAATCCAGAATCTTTGCATGACCGTCGCGCGTAATCATGATGTTGTCGGGCTTAAGATCACGATGCACGATGCCCGCGGCATGAGCTTTCGCCAAGCCTTCGGCGACGTGCTGCAAGTGGCGCAGAAGCTTTCCCAATTCGGTTTGTTCGCGGTGAATCTTCTCGCGCAGTGTCACTCCGTCGATGAACTCCATAGCAATGAAGTGGGTGCCCGCGTCCTCCCCAATCTCGAAGATTTGCGCGATGTTGGGATGGCTGAGAGCCGCCGCCGACTTCGCTTCACGAATGAAGCGCTCCATTCGCTCGCGATTCGACGCGACGTCACTGGGAAGAATCTTCAGTGCGACTTTGCGTTCGAGTTTTGTGTCCTGCGCCAGATACACCTCGCCCATTCCACCCGCCCCAATCTTGGAGACGATGCGGTAGTGGGACAGACTCTGACCTGCTTCCATAGTCATGGGGATTAAGGTCGCCTCTGTTTCAACATCCATTCGATCAGATCGGGCCGAGCGTAAGCCGGATCCCAGGCGTTGTGATCGACGCCCGGAAATTCAGTGTATTGAACATTCGCACCGACCGCTTTGAGCGCGGCCGCCATTTTTCGCGACTCTTCAACCGATACGTTCTTGTCAGCATCGCCGTGAAATATCCACACCGGGAGCGACACAACTTTTCTGGCAATGAATGCATACGGATCGCCGGCATCAGCCGGGGCCAGAGCTGGATACTCAACGCCACTGGTGCCGCCTTTGAACTTAAAGACAAAGCTGCAGATCGGGACGATGGCCGCAAAGCGGTCCGTGTACCGCGAAGCCAGAGACCACGTTCCGTTGCCTCCCGCTGAATAGCCGGTGAGGACGACGCGTTTCGGATCGCCCTTGAATTCTTTGATCGACTTCTCCAATGCAGCCATTACCGCCAAACCGCCTTCAAGCTGCCAGCCCGGCGTTCCGTCAGCGTGGGCCTGCGGGAAGATGACAATTGCAGGAAACCCTTTCCGGCTGGAGCGAATCACGCGGCCGAGGCCGCCTTCCGTGGCACGAATGCCATCGCTTCCGTAGGTGCCGCCTCCGTGCAGAACGATAATGACGGGCCACGTTTTTGTGCGAGTGAATTCGCGGGGGACGAAAACCTGGTAGCGATACTCAATGCTATTTACGACGACCGTGCGATCCAGAAATCCGGTCTCAACCTTTTGTGCGGCGAGTGTTGATGCGGTCAATGCGAATGCAGCAGCGACCAAAGCCATTCGAATGATAGTCAGGTTCTTGAATCTTAGTCTCATGAGCGGATCGACCGCGCCGATTTTCGAGACGATGCGGCAATAAAGAGTGGTGTTGGCTTCCATTAGTTGATTCATTAAGTTCAAGCTCACCGCGGAACGTTCATTTTATGTAATAGCTGTTGATAGCGCGGATCGGATCGCAAAGGATCCATCTGCGGCTCGACCTTAAGCCAGCACAAACTCGACAGCCGTTTCTCATAAGCCTTGTTCAATTCCGCAAACGCTTTGTCTTTGTCGCCAAGATCCACATATGCTTTGGCCACTACCCAGTTATTGTTGATGTCCTTGAGCGAGGAGTTTTCCGCGGTCACCAATCGCAGGAATCCGACCCAGCCATCTCTGGCAAAGGTAGCTCGAATCAATGCGGCATTTTCAGGCTGCCCGATCAGATCCAAGACTTTCGCTCTTTCTTCGACAGCGTTCGCATAGTCGCCTTTGACGCGATAGACCTCAGCCAGCGTGCGATGCGCTCGCGCAAAACCGGGATCCAATTCGATTGTCTTTTTATGTTGTGCCAGCGATTCGTCATACCTGCGGCTCATGTAAAGGAACCTCCCAAAATCCCAGTTGATGGGAAGTGAGAGCGGTTCCAGCTCCAGGGCGCGCCGATATTCGATAGATGCTTCGTCGAACCTGCCGGCATTGAGGAGCATTTCGCCAAACCATTGATGTGCTGTCGCATAGTTGGGATTTAATTCGATGGCGCGACGGAATTCGCGTTCCGACGCTGCAAAATCATAATCGTACGTGAGCGACAGGTACCCGAGCGTGGTATGCGGCTCTGCCAGACCGCCATCCAGCGACACCGCTTGACGGGCGAATTCACGCGCTTTTGGTACCCCTTCGGTGGGCGGCATGAAGCTAAATGTGGAAAGCAACGCGTAGGTATCAGCCTGGCCTGCGTACGCCAGAGCGTAGTTTGGATCGAGCGCGATTGCCTGATTGTAGAACTCGACGGCTTTCCGAAAATCCTTCTCCTCGCGCTTGTTCCAGTAAAAATGTCCTTGCAGATACAATTTGTAAGCTTCCGGGTTTGTGGTGGAAGTCTTCGCTAACTTTTGTTCGTCCGCTCCTGACAGTTTCGTTTTAAGTTTGCTCGAGACATCAAGTGCAATCTCGCTCTGGAGCGAGACCAGATCGGTTTGCCTGCGATCGTATTTGTCGCTCCAGACTACATTTTCAGTCTGTGCGTCAATCAGTTCCAGACTCAGGGTCAATTGGTTGCCGCGCTGCACTACGCGTCCGTTCAAAATTGCCTGCACGTTCAGCTCTTTGCCCAGCGTCTGCGGATTCTTGTCCTTGCCTTTGTAGCGAAAGACTGAAGACCGGGCTTTGACATTAAGATTCGGCAACTGAGAGAGGCTGTTGATGAGCGTCTCGGTCATTCCGTCCGAGAGATATTCAAGATCCGGATTGCCACTTTCGTTGAGAAAGGGCATCACCGCGATAGATTCGATCTGCGCAGTGTTCTTCCCACGCGGCCGGTAGTGGTTGAGACCGGCAACGAGTGCGACGGCGACTACTGCCGCAATAGCTATGATCGCTTTCCGCCCTTTCGGTTTGCTTAGGTCGCGTGTGTTTTGCGTAGCGCTCTGGGATGGGAGCAGCGTCGTCTGCGCCGAAGGTCGGCTGATGCCGGCATCGGTAAATGTCCGCGGCAAAACGCTGGTCTGAATCTCGCTCGATATAGCAGCAGAGCCAAACTTCACCGTACCTGCCTCGGCGTTTACTGAGCCCGAGTCAGCGATCAAGGCAGTTCCGTCCGCACGACAATAACCGAGCATGTCGTCCGGTTCGAGGCGATTGCATTGGGGGCACCGTTTCATGTTTGGAGTGCCGCGCTTTGTCGCGGCCTGGTTTTGCGATTACCGAATTTCTTTGGATGTCTGCCGGGCGTCACTTGACTCAGTCAAAGCAGTGACAAGTCACCGCACTCCCAATACAGCTGCAGTCCGATGCGCTCAACTAGCGTCTAAGCTTTGCCCGAAGGAATGTTACATCTATGGCCCAACGGAAGGTGCTATTCAGAACGGTTTGCGGATAGATAGAGCGGCTTCATTCTACCCGGATTAACTTGGACACGCTAGAAGGAGCTGCCGCCCGCGCAGTCGGCCTGTTTCCGAGACTTGCCTCCTTTGTCGGCGGCAACTTCACCGGCAGGATCTTCCAAGCAACTCAGCGATTCAATTCAGTCGTGTTCCGCGCCAAGCTGCGAGATAATCCTGTAAGGCGAGATGGTTTGATTGACGAGAGTCATTTCTTCAACTGCGCGGTCCAGTTCAGGATCACCGTGATAGGCTTCGACGCGGACTCCGGGACGATGTTGTTGACCAGGAACCGCTGACCATCGGCGGCCACTACATAATTATTCCGCGCGTTGGTCGAAGTCGTCGGGTTAACTCCTGTCTGAAATAGCGGCGTTGGCACTCCGGTCTCGAAAGTCGCTCCAGTTTTCACCTGCACCGCCATGATTTTTCGGTCCGGACTTAAATAGAAGAGTTCTTTCCCATCGCGTCGCCATTGTGGTTGATCTCCTCCGCCGGCGGAAATCTGCCATTTGCCGCCCGACGCCGGAAAGCTCTGCACGTAGACTTCGGCTCGGCCCGATTCGTCGGAAACGTATGCAATCCATTTGACGTCGGGCGAGAACCTGGCATGGCTCTCGTTAAACTGCGTCTGAAGAAAAGGGAATGGCTTTCGGTCTCCTTCAAGCGGCAGAATGTCGAGGTCATTGTTCAAAGTGCTCCTACCCACGCCGTATATAATGAACCGCCCATCCAGGGACCAGTCCTCGGCAAGCATAAATTGGTCCTTCTGTCCCGACAGGAGCAGTTCGTCGCTGCCTGTACCGCTCGAGGTTTTTTGGTACAACTCGAAAAAACCATTTCGGTCTGAGCCAAAAACAATTCTGCTCCCATCTGGAGACCAGGACGGACGTTGATCAAGATGGGAGGCAAACGTGAGGCGCGTGAACGCGCCACGGGCTAACTCCAGTATCCAGATGTCGGCCGGGTCACCCGGTGCTTCCTTTTCCAGGGTCACCGCGACCCGCTGCCCATCCGGCGACAGTGCGGGTTCAATGAAGGACCCGGCGGGGCCTGCTGTTCCGAGTTCTTTGCCGGCTCGGTCAAACCAGGTTAGTTGGCTCATCGACTGACTCCCCGTCTGGTAGCAAAGTACGCCATTGGCAGAGATAGAAAAAATACCCAGGTCGGTGGGACCGATTTCGCCGTAATGGACAACGTCTTCCGCAATCGCATACGGCTCGCCGGACAACTCCTGCTTTTCGGCATCAAACGACTGCGCCATCAGCGCTCGCTCGCGCATAAAGAGTAAAAGCCCGGGACTCCGAGACGAAATATCAGGGGGCATATACGCGACGCTCGATTCAACATTCAGCAGGAGTTTGGGAACTCTTGAGTCCAGGGAAGCCAGAAAGAGCGCTTGTTTCTCCTTTTTTGCTCCGCGTGCGAAGTAAATAAAGTGACGCCCGTCAGGTAGCCAATACGGCCAGCGATGTGAATTTTCATCGCGTGATTGATCCATCTCAGTCACTTGTGAGGCTGATCCCCCTGAGGCTGAAACTCTGTAGAGTGGGGAGCCAGTGCGAGGTGAGAAAAGAATTGTTCCGTCGCGCCCCCAGCTTGCGCCTCGCGGTTCGAGTGAGGTATCAGCCAACATCTGAATTGAGCCGTTCGCGATCTCAATCCTTTTGAGTTTGCTATCTGCAAAGAATCCAACAGAGCGGCTATCCGGCGACCAGAAAGGGAAACGAGCGCCCTCCGTGCCGGTAAGCGCCTGCGGCGTCAGTGTGTCGAGCGCGCGAATCCAAATGAGTGTCTTGCCTGATTCGTCTCTCCCGCTGAGTGCCAGTCGTGTTCCATCGGGCGAAAGAGCTAACGACTCGATGATTAGTTTCTCTGGCAGCGAAATGGTGAGTCGTGTCACCGTAGGCACTGTTTGGTTGGTGCGAAACAGATAGGGGATCGCAAGCCCTAACACCGACACGAGTGAAACGCCTGCGGCGATCCACGCCCAGCGCGCGTTACGGACAAACCACGTTCGCCCTGCAACCGCATGATCATCGGTCGCCGCACGAGCGCTAGTCCCGGTTTCGAATCCCGAACTCAATGGCATCGCCAGGGCTTCCAGGGCAAAGCCTAGATCGCTCGTCGATTGAAATCTTCGTTCCGGCTTCTTCTCCAAACATCTCCGCACAATCTTTTCCAGCGGCAGACTGGTCTTTGTATTCGTCTCGCTTAGTTCCGGCGGCTCTTCCCTCAGTATCGCGGTCATCGTTTCAGCCGTCGTCTCGCGCTGAAATGCACGTTGCCCGGCGAGCATTTCGTAGAGAATCGCGCCAAATGAAAAGATGTCCGAACGATGGTCAGCTTCAGCCCCGCGTATTTGCTCCGGCGACATGTAGCCGACCGTGCCCATGACCGTGCCTGGGTCGGTGATCTGTTTCAGAGTCGCGATCTCGGAACTCACGCTTTCGTTTCGTTCCGGTCTTAACTTCGCCAAACCGAAGTCGAGAATCTTCACGCGGCCGTCATTGGTGATGAAGAGATTTTCAGGCTTGAGATCGCGATGAGTGATGCCTCGTTCATGCGCCGCTGCCAAGCCCTGAGTAATCTGTTGAGCGTAGTCGAGCGCCTTGCGCTGGCTAAGCGGGCCGTCCTTGAATTGCTCACGCAGCTCTTCGCCTTCGAGCAGTTCTGAGACGATGTACGGCGAACCGTCATGCATGCCGACATCATAAACCGCAAGAATGTTCGAGTGGTTCAAGGCACCTGCGGCCTGCGCTTCCTGCTCGAAGCGTCGCAATCGATCTTTGTCTTGAGAGAGCGCCGCAGGAAGGACCTTGATTGCCACGTTGCGATTCAGCTTTCCGTCGCGCGCGAGATACACCTCACCCATCCCGCCCTCGCCTAATTTCGAGCGGATTTCATAGCGACCCAGTTTTGTCCCGGAAGGAACAGTCACATCTGTGGCAAGCGAAAGGTGCGATTCCGTGGATGTCCGATGAATAAAGCGCCTCATTCTAGTCGCATTACGCTGGGTGCGCTAGATCGGGCGCTGGATCAATTGCGGTCTCTTTGAGATTCCAATCCGGAATCCCACGACCGACTCTGAGAGATAGCGCGAAGGTGGTGGGATGAATTGAGGCCGGCGGCGAGGATGCGACGCGAGATCAAGAAACGCGGCCCGCAACCAATTGTTAGCTACTTAAGACGGCAAGCCGGCACCATTAAGTCGATTCCTTGGGGAGAAGCACGCGCTGAATTGTTTGGGTCGAACGAAGGTTAAACCTTTCCTAGCGGACGCGAACGGATTAAGATGAACCGTCAGAGGTAGGGCAATGATGGAAATAACAATGAAGCTGGATGAAGACGTGCTTTCAGCGCTTCGGCGCTCGCCGAGTGAGTTCGCCCGCGAGATGCGCCTTGCGGCTGCCATTCACTGGTATAAGCGCGGCGAAATCTCACAGGAAAAGGCGGCGCAGGTTGCTGGATTAGATCGCACGGACTTCCTGCTCGCCCTGGCGCGAGAAGGCGAGGACGCCTTCGTCGTTGACTTCGCCGATCTCGACAGAGAACTCCAACGTGGCTGAGCCCGCAGTCGTCAATGCCTCTCCGCTGATTTTTCTTTCCCGCGCGGGACTTCTGAATCTGCTCCAACTACTTTCGTCGGAAATAGTCGTTCCCGAAATTGTCGCGACCGAAATCGGAGTTCGAGGCAAGAACGATCCGACAGCGCAAGCGATCGCCAACACCACGTGGCTTGTCGTAAATCAGACGCCGACAGTTCCGACGCAAATACAGTCTTGGGGATTAGGACTGGGCGAATCATCTGTGCTCGCGTGGGCGCACTCCCATCCCGGCTCCGAAGCGATCATTGACGACCTCGCAGCTCGGCGATGCGCGGCAGCATTTAATATTCCGGTGCGCGGCACTTTGGGTTTGGCATTGATTGCGAAACAACGAGGGCGCATTCCTTCGGCACGCGACGTCTTGGAGCAATTGCGCCAGAGTGGAATGTACCGACAATCGTCAACCGACCTTTCCTACGCGTCTTGAGATCAGCCTCGTCAGTCTCGAAGACCCAAACGTCGTTGGTCTTGACACTCAGCGACAATTCACAATCGAGCACCCTATTTTTGGAAACCTCGTTTGTCCGTACGCGCCGGGACAGGCAGCGTCAGGAACGTTGGCCAGCAGTTTTAAGAGGCGACTTGGAAATCCCTCTGAAATTTTGCTTTGTCACCGTCACGCCTTAGACCTTGTAGATAGGAAGATAAAGCGGAATCTCCAAGACGCAATGGAAGGTCTCATCAAGGAAGTCATATTCGAGACGATGCGTGACTTGAACGGCTATGCGTTCATGGGCTCCCTGAAGGTAAAGGAGTGGAACAACTGCATTAAGAACTGGCACGCTTCAGCTTCGGCAAAGCGAATGGGGGCTCACAAAGGCCCACAAAAAGACGCCGCTAATTTTGTCCGCCAAGTTTCACACGCCGCCCCCAAATCAAAGGGCGCCTGACAAGAAAAATTAGCTGAAAAGATAAGAATCTCACGTCGCGGTTTGCAACAGCAGACGAGGTCATATGGACTTGCTTGGAGCGCGGTGCAAGACATTTGCAGAGCCGCGCAAGCAAAGCGAAGCTGAAAGAGAGAGCAATAAGGTTCGTCGAAAAACATCAGGCGAGACCTCAGAATAAGCTCGTGGCCGCTAATAACATTGACTAAATCAGGAATGTGATAACAAGAGTTCTGAGGACAGACAAATGTACACCTATCAGGAAGTAGAGAAAGCTCTGGATAACGAGCCATTGAGCGACGCGCTTTATAAAATGGAGCGATTGGCCGTCACAAGGGATGCTTGGACTTAGCGAGGTGGTGTTCTCTCGAGTTGAATGGATACTTTGGAAGTAGCAAGAAAGAAAAGGAAGCAAACCATGAATATCGCACTATTGCAGTTCAGTGGCTTGACATCTACCAGCGTCCAGCGACGGTCGATCCAAAGCTTTCATTTGTTCAATCTCTTCCTTTGAGAGAAGGTGTCTCCGAAATAGAGGGGTTTGCAGATCATGGAATGCTCATGAACTATCCCGACGTCGTTGAAATCTTGCAGCCACGCGCCACAGTCCCCATAGCGGGGGCACACATGCCCCCTGAACACCTTAAAGCTCTCCTGAAACGCATTAGGCTCGTAGCTCGTTCAAAATTCCACGACTCTATTCCCAGAGTGCCGCCCAAGGAAAAGAATCCACGGACTCCGTGGGCAACGGGAACATTTTATCTTGCTTGTATCGTGGTTGTAGGCGTCTTGTTCCTAGTCATTGCCCGGACAGTGAGTCCTATTGTCCTTCCGATTGTGTTGCTTGCTTCTTTGTTAGCAGTTTCAATTGTCGGGGCTCTTCAATTGAGAAACGACAAGCGTCTTAGTGAGAAGAATTTTATCGAACTGATGAGTGTCGCTATGAAATCATTACCCCTCTTGGGGCGTGATAGTAGTAGAGATAAGGTGATCGAGAATCAAAGGAGAAGGGTAAGGATCATCCCCAGAAATTGTAGGTGATTCGCGGGGAGGCGAAGCCCACGCGGCGTCTAAGACCTCGATTACGATGCTGAGGCTGCTCAGATAAAACAAGGTAAATCTTGGGAATAGAATCATGACGAGCCTTGTTGCGGCCCTAGCATGGTTCATCCTGCAACGGGCTTCCAAACTGCTGTGGCTCTGTCACTCAACCGCACCGAGAGTTTGCTGATTGTCATCTTCGCCTGCTTCTTGTCACTCGTGGCAGTTGGTCTGTCAATTATGATTTCGAGACGCCCGCGGATGTGGATCGCTCGTGACGGCAAATGGTTGGGCTTGTCCCCGAGGAGTTGCTAAGGCGCCTTCTTATCTCTGTCGCCCAACCACAACAAGCCATCGATTATCAGTCGATTCTGAATTGGGTTATTGAACGTAAATGACAGAGTCTTGTTGGTAGTGTCGTACTTGTGCTCATAGTCAATATCGTTGTGGCCCATGTTGAGATAGAGCATCTTGTATTTCTTGTTCGTCCAGACCACGGGGTAGTAACCGCTGTGCCAGATCTCGTTTTGTTTTGGCCCGGTGCCCAGCGGAAAGCTGGTTGAGTCTATGGAGAGCAGAATGTCTATGTCAGGATTCTGCCGCAGATCTTTCTCCCAACGGTACCACTCGTTTGGCGAAGACTTGAAAGTCCCGGGCAGATGGCGAGTCGCCGGATGCCTGCGGTCTTCGACACGTAGAATCGCGGACGTAGGTCTCCAAGTGTTGCTGACGTATTGGCCTGACCCGAGAAAGGTGTTGTGGTACCAGTCCCAGTTTGCCGGATACGCTGAAGGCGTTAATGCAAAGCCGGCAAAGTGAAAGCCGATCCAGGCTCCGCCATGCTCCATGTACGCCTGAAACGCAGCTCGCTGTGCGGGACCTTCGGGACGAGTATCCAGAAAAATAACCACCTGATATTTGGCAAGAAAGTCTGAATTCAGACTCTGCCAATCGGATGTCGCGTCATAGCTGAAATTGTATTTCGCCGCCATTTCAGGAAACCATCGGTTGGCCTCATGTACAAAGCTGATGTGCGCCTGATCCTGTTTGGCGGTAAAGAACGCTATGACTCTGAACTTCGGGTTGCGGCTATTCGCGTTAAGCGCTGAACAGCCAGAGATGAGCACTGCGATGCTCAATACCCTAAGGGCAGACATGATGAAGGTCCTACTCATGCTCAACGCTCTCCTGACTTACCATTTGGTTGGTAATGATGCAGTTTGAAAACCGCGCACCGGATCCACGTCCAATTGTACCGACAGGTCACGGAGATTCGAGGCGTCACAATTTTCTTCAGCCGAGTTCACGCGGCTTTCCCGAAGGGTTTCTAGACCGGGCGTTTTACGCCCGGGGTCGCGCGCGATTTATCTCAAAGCCCGTTTCAACGGGCTTAAAGTTGATGGCCTTGGCCCTGGCGTCGCCGATTCTCAAAGCACGCTGAAGCGCTCTAGCCCGATAACTCTGTGACTGGCCCCAGCGCTAAAGCGCTGGTCTAGTAACCCCTTCGGGCAAGGCGTCTGAAGACGCCTATATTCGCTCTCGGGTTAATGAACTTCAAACTGCATCAGTTCCATTTAGTTTGGATAACCATTACCATACTACTCCTTGCTTAGGTCTTCACTAAAAAAGGATCTGAAAAATCAATTCACTCCCTCGTGTGGGATTCAATTATGAACTTGACCCGTTATCTCAGCGTCGTTCTCTTACTCTTGCTATGCGCCGCATGGACTCCGGTCGGTGCCAGTGTCGGATCAAAGCAGTCGAAGCCCTGGCGGGCCGTACATCTCCTCGACTACAACAGTGATAGTGCACTCGATGCACTGGGGCAGAATCTTGAAAACCTGGCGAAACAGGGGGTTAACGTAATCATTCTCGAGGTTGACTACAACTTCGCTTTCAAGTCGCACCCTGAACTTAGGCGAGGAACAGACCCGATTACACGCGATGGAGCACGAAGGTTCGCAGCGCTGTGCAGGAAGTTCAGCATCCGGCTGATTCCTGAGTTTCAATCGCTCGGTCATCAGTCCTGGAAGGCTGAAACTTTTCCTCTCCTCAGCGTCTACCCAGCCTTCGACCTCACGCCGGGTGCGTTTCCAAGTAACGACGGGATCTACTGCCGCGAATGGGACCCGCTTAACCCGGAGGTGTGGCGAGTCATCTTCCAGTTAATGGACGAGATCATTGACGGGTTTCGTGCCGATGCCTTTCACGTCGGCATGGATGAGATCTTTTTGTTGGGCTCGGAACTCTCGCCATCGACGAAAGGCAAAGACAGTGGCGTACTCTTCGCAAAAGCCGTCAACGAAATTTACGCTCACCTCGTTCGTAAGCGTCACCTCGAGATGTTGATGTGGGGCGATCGATTAATCGACGGCAAGAAGTACGATTTTGGAGCCTGGGAAGCCTCCACTAACGGAACCGCTGCGGCCATCGACCTGATTCCGAAAGATATCATTGTCTGCCCATGGCACTACGAACTGAGGGAGAGTTATCCGTCGATCCCCGTGTTCCTGGAAAAGGGTTTCAGGGTCTTGCCGGCTGGCTGGAAGGACCTTGAGGCGACAAAGGCTTTAATCGAATTCAACCGATTGCATGCTGATCCAAAACTGCTCGGCCATATGTTCACCACCTGGGGAGTAAAGAAGGATGCGCTGGTTGATTTTCCACCGCTGGTCGAGGGATTGAAGCTTCTGAAAGACGAGCGACGTCCTTCTTAGGTTCAAGACCTGAAACTCGGTCGAGTAGCGGGCGTGGGCGTCCCAGTTAACCACTCAAAATGAATTGGTGCCGAGGGTGGGAGTCGAACCCACACGACCTTGCGGTCAACGGATTTTAAGTCTCAAATCGGCTGTTCCCGCTCGTATACCTAAGTTCTGATCCGTGCATGTTTATTAGCGTTCTCGCGTAGTCTATAATGCCTGCGTGCCCGTGAGTATAGCTTGATTTGGTTGTGTTGGCACACAACTGGCACACAAAAACTTCGCTGCGTAAGAGCGCGCTAATGTCAGAACCGCGAGCGGTAGCGACCGGGTTATCGAGTTTCAATCAAGAGCAGATCATGAGCGATATGAAGTGGATTGTTTCAGACAAAGATCATCTCGGAGGAAAACCACGCGTCCAGGGAACGCGCATCTCTGTAGCTTTTCTGCTTGAATGCCTGGCCAGTGGAATGAGTGTCGCTGAGATCGTCGATGCTTATCCAACCTTGACCGAGGACGCCGTGCAGGGCGCGTTGCGTGAGCTGGCGCACGAAAAGGAAGCAGCGGCGGCGTGAGGATTCTCCTCGACCAAAACATGCCCCGCAAATTCGGATCTATGCGATACTCTTAATCGACGTAAGGAACATTTACCCATGAGCCAGATGATAACCATCAGTTTGCCAGATGAGACCAGGAGCGCTCTCGACGACGCAGCAAATGAAGAAGGTTTGTCCGAGAACGCGCTGGTCGAGAAGGCGCTTTCGGATTATCTCTTCATTCGGCGATTTCGTAATCTCCGCGAGCGGCTAATGTCACAGGGCAAGGACCTCAACGATCAGGATGTCTTTGATCTCGTCTCGGGAAGATCGTCCTGGATACGAATGTCTTAATCGCCGCCCTCATCGCACGCGGCTTCTCGCATCAACTTCTTGAACACTGCGCTCTCCGGCATACCCTGTTTACCTCAGCTTTCATTCTCGAAGAGACTCAAGAGAAGTTAATCGAAAAGTTCGGTTATTCGTCAGAGTTGGCTGCTGAAGCTGTGAGCGTTCTGCGATCACGAATGACGCTCGTCTCAGCTTCAAAGCTCGAGAATCCTGTCTGCCGCGATCCGGACGACGACAATATCCTGGCGGCTGCAATCAGCGGTAAATGCGATTGCATCATCACCGGCGACAAAGACTTGCTCGTGCTCAAGCAGCACGAAGGCATAAACATCTTCAGCCCGCGTGATTTTCTAACGAATGAAAAAGTGGATTAACTATTAGAGTTCGAGGTCGAGCAATCGCCGTGATACGCACTTACCACGCTGATTTGGGTGTTTTGTTATTGGAGAAGCAGTTAGTTCTTACTCGCACAGGCGTCGGCGCAGTCCGTCGTCAGTCACCCAATCCTTTTTGTTTCCACCACGGAAATCTGCCAGTAGTCGGCCCGCTGCTATTGCCGGGCAACGACGGCTTAGGCGCGTTAATTTGTTGTTGTGCCTGCCTAGAGAAGCGAGCCGCAGTGAAATACTTCACCCAATACAAACCTGTACCGGGAATGCCGATTGAGATGTGTCGTTGACCGGTTGGAGATATACCGTATCTGATCCCTGGTATGCCAATGCTCCAGCCTATGCCAGTCTTGTTCAAGCTCCATCGAAAAGGGCCAAAACCAAAAAACCTTCTAAATCTCCACGGCATGATGTGCTCACATCCTAACACTCATTAATCGTTTGACGTAGCCTTTGAAAGAAACATCAGCGTAACTGATCAGTTCGCGTTGCGTTTTTGCTAGGTGCCACTGGTGCTCTCCCAAAGTCCTACGCAAATTTCCACGCTCATCGTCGAGCAGCCGGCATCGTTCGCTAGACTCCAAGCTGTCGCGACCTCGCTTTTCCGCGAAGGCTTGATATTTCACTCCATAACGATTTGAGATTTCGTTTATTTGTTCGTTTGCTTTGGCATGAACTAAAGCTTGCTGCTCGTTTAAGGACTCGCGCTTCTTGTCGTGGTCAGATCGTACAGCACTTACTTCTATATCTAAGCGTTTCTGTGAATCATTCCGTTGATTTTCCAAGTCTCGCTTAGCCGTGACATATTTCCCTTGAATACTCGCGATTTCTTGCGATGTTAACGATTTCGGAATAGGCGCGCGAGAAGCAAGAAGTTGACGCCAGCCCCACAACGACCTCGCCTTGGCATCTCCGATTCCATCTACTTGCCGAACTCTCCAGTATTCAACTTCATTCGCTGTGCGGATTCCGGCATAACGCAACCGCATTTTTAACTTCTCACCAACCCCAGGAATATCTGCAGTGTCAATTCTGTACCGACTCAAGTAGTCCCACAGCGCCGAGTTATATTTACGAGCCAGCGTTTGCTCAATCTCTTGCGATTCTTTCTCCTCCAACTGAGTTATCGATTGCTTAAGCTTCGCGAGTTCTAATCCAATTCGGTTCTTGATTAGGTTCAAGGCTGCCGCTTCCTGTTGGTTTACAACTACGACGCTTTTATTGATCGAACTCAAGGCGACATTTAGCTTTGCCGTAATATCAGCCTTTTCTCGCTGCTCTTGCTGTCGAAGTCTAGTTTGGTTTGCGTTGAATTCTTCTCGTCTACGCGACTCTAATGAAAGAACGTTTGCCTTTTGCTTTTCGATCTCTTTCAACTGTCTCTGGTAGCTGTCCACATCACGTCGTTCATCCTTGATCCCCCGCTGAAGTCCTTGCATCTCGCCCACAACAGGATCGCGAGAATAAAGATGTCCAAGCATTACCTGGGCACCTGATACAGCAGCCACGAAAACAACGACACTAACGAGCGTGGCTCCTAATGAAACCGTACCGATCCATAAAATAATGACGTTAAGGGCGACGATAGTGATGCAAATGATCGCAGCAGCAAGAACCACGCGTCGCCCTGGATTTGTCTCGATGCTCAACTCCTTTGGTGATTCCGCCGTAGACGGAGAAATCCATTCGAGCACCCACGTCGGGTCACCGACTTCCCGATCGACGCTTGGTTCTGACACCGACTGCTCGGCAAGCTCATCCTCTCCATATAACCAAGATGGGCGCGCGACGCCCGTAGTCTGGCTTTGAGTTGTGTCCCTTGGCGGAGCGACCAAATCCATAGCCAAGCGGTTATCTAACGCAGGTACTTGATCTGGGCTTCGAAACAGAACGGACTGAAACAATGTGGCCAATGTTCCGAGACGTTGATCAGGGTGCTGCAATAGCTTCGTGAACGCTTCTGACGTAAACGGCTCTTCAAAGTCTTCACGGTGAAATAGAAGAGACTCATCGCCAGCCTTCAGGTCATTCCACATTTTTGGATCAATGCTTAAAGCAATTAGTGAAACGTAAATGACCCATGCCGAAAAGTTATCCACGCCAGGTCCGAAGTTGAATTCTGTCCGCTGAGGGTGCTGATAATTTCGATGCCCAACTTCGTTACTGGATTTATTCTTGAGTGCCGGGACAAACATCCCGTCGTAGTCGATCAACCGAAGCTCTCTATTAACGATCAGGATATTTCCATGCTGTAGATCACCGTGAGAAACGCCCGCGAGTCGCAAAGCCGCCATCATTGCCGTCCATTTTTCGGCCAAGCTCTGGAAGGCACCGGGCTCGTTAAGATGTTTTCTGATGTATGTATTAAGAAGCTCGCCTTTAAGCCATTCCATCTTGAGGACCGGATACCACCGTCCTTGAACTCTTATTCCCTTGGATTGGTACTCGAAGGGAACGGTGTAAGGCAGTTTTGCGGTAGCCAAATGGTTCGCAATTGCTTCGTACCGAATTTGTTGGTCAGGAAAATCTTTCAGGAAGCAGCGAACGGCCAAATCGCGACCCTTGCATTTGACCCGATAGACGCTGGCAAAACCGCCCGTGATTGCCTTAGGCAAACCAAGGGGAGTTGTTTCCACTATTCCATCCTGAAGCTCAGCATCAGCAAAGCTGAGTCTGGGCGACTGAATAGCTTCGTTATAGTCCTGTGGCGTCGGCCAAGCCAAAGGGAACTCCTAAGTGTCGTTC
This sequence comes from Pyrinomonadaceae bacterium, assembly GCA_035601635.1. Lineage (GTDB taxonomy): Bacteria > Acidobacteriota > Blastocatellia > Pyrinomonadales > Pyrinomonadaceae > UBA11740. The sequence continues at coordinate 3,192 of DATNNY010000680.1, read as the reverse complement.
TCGTCTGGGAGACACTCTATTCGTAACAATGTGACGTCGTCGTTTCGGATCTTATTATCCTCGCGCAATGATTTGATCCATCGTTCGAAGTGACCAGTTCGTTTCAATTTCCATGGCTCCTTGCCAGCTTCTACCGATTGCAGAAACCAGCACGCCAATGCGTCCGTCATTAAGTACAACGTGTCGTCTAGTTTTAGTCTTCCTCTCATCGTTGCGACACTCTTCCGCACACTTTCGTCCCTGCCTGTCTTGCTAGAAAGCAAGACAGGTCGACTATTGAAATCTCCAGATTCTGTAATGGGAAAGGCTGTGACTAATTGGTTGTTATGGATATGGAACAAGCAACTATCGCCGACAGCGATAGCGCGCCACGAAGCAGAACCGTTTCTGCGTTGATAAAGCTCTACGCCCAGTAATGAGGAGAATGCCCCGTACTGCAGCTTCTCCTCCGCGTACCACGGCAACAACTTCGACGAAACCGCAGTCTTCCATTTTAAACGCGGCTCAGCCAAGGCTTCCGATTTCAATCCTCCGCTAAGCTTACCCGCACAATACGCTTTGACAAGTAGCTGCGCCCAGAGACAAGCGAAGGATGTTTCGGTCGCGCCGTCGGCGATCGCGAACCTGAGCTTCTGAAGTTCTTGGTCTAGATCGACCAGTGGCCAGAAGGCGTCCTCATACTCTTCTTCGGTGTTCCCCGATTTCGGAACATGATAGGCCGCTGAGCGAATTCGCATCGTGAATTCTCAACGTAATCATCTAAGGTTGCTAGGACGCGTTCCAATATCGAGAAATTGAATCACCGATACGATTCCCGCATTGAATACAAAACCGCGAGCACCATCGGTAACGGGCAATCCCTCTTGTATAGCTATGCTTCGCATATAGTCTGGTAGTGGGCTCGACATATTGAAAAGCAGTTTGGCGTATTGATCTGCAAGAGCCGCGTCGTTATCCGGATATTCAACAGAAGGGCCCGCGCTGGAAGATAAGTGAAGATTAAACAGCAGGACGTTTCCGTCGCTACTCGCCAAGTTTCTTATGCTACTTGCTGCATTCGTTGGATCGCCGTCCGTTGATTCGCCATCGGTTATGTTTATTGCAATTGGCGGAAAACAATCTGGGTGTTGTGCGAGCCAAGTTGAAAGAATGCTTTGTGCCCGCCCCATCGCCGCACACATCGGTGTACCGTTGTTTGCAATCGGATCAAACCAAATTGGAAATTTGACGGTTTGATCAACAAGTCCTCCGGCACCGTCATCAACCTTCTTTGTGCGCTCGTCGATCCGAGCTGGCTGATTTGCGATGTCGCTGATTGGAACACTGTCTCGTCCCGACAGCGCACCTCCAAACGCGGACCCAATACTACTTCCGTACCCAATAACGCTCACGTGGTAATAGTCGCGCACGCCTTCTGATTTAGCACATTTAATCACGAGATTTTGGAGCAGCTTGTTTATCGCATCCGCGACCGCATCCGCCTTCTTCCTCGTGGACTCGCCTCCGCCGAAGGGATCGTCCATTGAGGCTGATTGGTCTATCAGAAAGACGAAACAGGAGGGATTCGATCTGCTAACTTCAGCTGTGTATGCCATTGCTGTTCTCCTTGTAACCGATTCTAGAAACCTGAAGTGTTGTGCTGGCTTTGGGCCCAAGCCTGTAGTTTTGAGCGGCTCAGACAATATGTGAGATTTACGTCACAGTCAATTCCTTTTTGAATCCGTTTTTGAATCCATTGATAGCTAATTCAAGTCCGTTTCCCCCGTCTCGGTCTGATTGTCCACGACAGCCCATCCGCACACTCTGCGCTGCGCTCCGAGTGCTCCACTGCGTTTCGCCCTTCGGTGTGCGGAGTGGGCACCCAGTCGTTTCAAATTTTCGCTAGGAGGGGAAACACCTTTCAAAAGCATTGAACCAAAAGAAGGAAAAACGACGATTAAGAGGCACGCACGCGCCACTGTTATCTTAGCGTTGAGTGCGTATTAGGTTGGACTGTTGCCGGATGCTCTGGGAGGTCACGTTTTATCGCTTCGTTTTTCGAGATGCGGGCTGGCGCTTAATCCTCTGGTATTGCACATTGCCTGGGAGTCTCGCTGGCAGGTCTAGTTCGTCATCAACGATGTCTTCCATGTGTATTCCGGCTAGGTGAGCGTATCGCAGCAACACCGGCAGAGGAGGCTCAGCATCACCTAACTCAAACTCCGAGATTCTTCTGTAGTCGATCGAATCTTCAAAACCTAATCGCCGAAGCAACTGAGGCTGCGACAGGCCAAGGCCGTTTCGAATCTGTAAGAGCTTTTCGGACAAGCGTTCCGGCTTCATGCGCGCCTTTCGTCCCATCAGGAGTCGCCTCCTGATAGAAAAGCTGCACAACGGTCCTTGCCTCTATCCCTATATAGGGATAGACTGCTCTTCCGTATTCGAGTCGCCGTGAGTTGGAACCTTCCATGCTCAACGGCGATGCTCATCACTCGAATTGACGGGATGGTGAGCTACGCATTTGGCCGTTGTCGATTGTCAAAGACTAGAGCGCCCACAGCATACCAGACCGGGCCAGCTTTGATAATCCCCTTGCGAAGGTCTCTCACATGATGCCAACGCCTAAAGATGAACGACCAAGCGACCGCGAGAAATCAGAATATCGGTTGCTCTACGTTGGGCAGGACGTTGATTGGTTCCGTCGACTAAAAGGTGCTCTTGGGCTGCCTGCGAATCGCCTGGTTTATTGTGCAGGAGGTGGCAGCGTCGGAACTTCTTGAAGAGCAATATTCGCTATGACCTCTATTGGTTTGATTTGGATCTGCTAGAGGAAACAGGCCTGGAATGGGTCCGGCTGGTTCGCTCGTTACCTCATCGCCTTACGCCAATCATCATAGTCGGAGGAGACGAAGTAATCGGACGTTTGGGAGACCTCGCGCGCCAAGCCGGAGCAAACGAATGTCTGACGAAGACCGGAGACATCGTGGCTACAGTGGAAGCGATCCAGCGCCTCCTTGGACAAGGCTCCAACTCTCAATGTTGAGACGGCGCAATGCTGAATCCTCTAGTTGACCAAATCGAAAGTAGGTGCTGCGCACCTGAGATTTCTGTGACACGTCACCCCCTGAATTTGGGGCTGCGGCGTTTACGTTTGTAAACACGGCACGCATTTAGTTAACCCATGCCGCGAGAGAAATTTAGCGTGGTCGCGTT
>DATNNY010000679.1:0-25863 GCA_035601635.1 Pyrinomonadaceae bacterium | reverse complement strand
ATTCATTTCCGAAAGGCCTAATCGAGCTTCGCGCACGCAACCGCGAAACGTCTTCATCCTGCCCGCGCGAAGGTGCGGCCACCCCTCCGGAAAACGGTTTTACCAAAAGCCCACTCGCGCTATTGCTCATTAGCGAGCTGCTGTGAATTTCTAAAAAAAGATCTGTTGAGAATTTCCCTTACATTCTCAAAAGGAATTCTGCCGCGAAGGAAGTTTAACTACCGCTTTCTGTCGCGATCACCTTCGATAGGCAACGAATGCAGTTCGGAGTTCTTTGACTGCCGTTGATGTGGCACTTGCGAGGTTAGTAGACTGGCTCGGGACCTTAACCATTCAGGCTCTGCAACCAGCCCGTCTTTCTAAAGAACCCATCAGCAACTTCGACTTCCGGGTCGTCCCAACTTTTCATGTGCGGCCGCCAATGTATTCTCTCATCGAGCTTTCTGTCAATAGCAATATTTGGTTTGGTTCGCGGGTCAGAATTTCAGACGACCGCCGCAGGCGGCGTAGAAGTCATTTAACTGAAGTCCAGGGTGAAACGCGAGACCTTGGGGTAACGACTCCTAAGGCCAGCCGCAAATCATAACTACCCAAAAATTTCTGGTCGCGAGTCGTGGGGGCTTATTTGAGGCGCTCTCCTTCAACCGCCGAAGGCGAGTTTCAAAACTAAGGTTTTTCTAAGATTCTTCGCCATTTGCGGAAGGCTGCGAGACTCCTGAATGGCCACTAGTTTGACTCAGGTCTGGCAAGAGTCTGGCAAGGAAAAAACTCGTGAGGCTGCTAAGTTATTCGATGGTAGCGGGGGGCGGGATCGAACTGCCGATCTTGGGGCTATGGATCCCCAAATCGTGCCCGCACCATCAATATCCTAAGCAAGAAACTAACAATCTCAAGAAGTGTGAGGATGAGGCTACCCTGTCGCCTAGCCCGGTCGAAACGCGATTGAGTTTGATCTTTGACTACCACGCGTGCCGATTTATTTTCACTGACCCCCGCATAACCAGCGCGGAGTTCTGGCAAGTGTTTCAACGGTCTTGCACCGACAACTATTATTTTCATTAGGCTCTTCTCACGTTGGCCCAAGCAAGGACGGCACTTTGCAAAGAACTTCCAGCTCAGCCACGTCAAGCTCACGTCAAATGATTTTTAGTGCGTATTAGAGTGTTTCTTGTAAACGATTGAAAGGGAGGAGCTTATTGGTGGAGCAGAGGGGGATCGAACCCCTGACCTCCGCATTGCGAATCGGACTACCGGCAAAACGCTAAGTATTTGCCTTTTCGAAAGTTGCAGCCACCAAGAGAAATCAACGGTTTTCCCGTTCTTTCCCATTCCTTACCATCGAGTATCGGTAGCATCCGGTTTTTTTTGGCCACGTATTGGCCACTTGGAAATTCGATCGTTTTTAGATGCCAAAGTGTGATCTCGAATCTGAAGCCTCTACACATCATCTGTTCAAAGTTGCCTCTAGTGCTTTGGCGTTCGCAAGGCCGCCGCTTGACGCGACAAGGTAGAAGTCGTCGCCAAATCAAACGACATCAGGATTCCGAGTGATCAGCTTGCAGATCGGATTTCGATAGGTGCCATCGCGATTGTCTGCAACCCAAACTTTCCAGGCCGCTTGTAACCATTGTGACTTTCTTCGCTCTTAGATAATTCTCGCAACCTTGCCTTGCTAAGGGCTCTTTTGAAGGAATCGTCTCCCCTTCAAATCGTCAGCCTTTCTATCATCGGCGTCCGCCTTCTCAGTCTCGCCAATCTTACGGTAGATTGAAGCGCGAACCTCATAAAACTTATACTGGTTCGGCTCCAGATCGATGGCCCTGGATAAATCTCGCAACCCCGCATTCAACAGAGAAGTACTCTCTTGGCTTATCCCCTGAAGGCACAGAATAGATCCGCGAAGTTGGTAGTAGTCGCCCTTCTGGTCGTTGAGCGAAATTGCCTTCTCAGCATCGGCTAGGGCTACAGTTAGCTGGGCTTTATTCCGAAAATACGCCAACCCGCGGAGCTGGTACGTGTCGGCGTCACCGGGATCGATGGAAATAGTGAAGTTGGAGTAGATCACGTTTCGATTCAAAATCTTCGCCGGACCGTCGAAAAGGTAGTCACGCGTACCAGCACTGGACAAAAAGAACCCCTCCCTAAATGTGAATTGAAACCACAGAATGGCCTAGTGGCGGTTGGTGCCACGAAGGAGATTCCGCTAACCGACCCGAATGTGGCCGTACATTCCGGCATCAAGAATCCGCTTATCGCCGCCCATTGTGGCTTCACCACTGCTTGGTCCCTAGAATCAACCACAGCCATAAACGGCGGCGCACTGGTTATTCAGCTGGACCCTGCTTCATTGGCGAATGACAAGTCGAAGGTTGAGGTAACGGCGTTTCGCCGATTAAACCATACTCACCCGCTCTCGTATCACGATCGCCTGACGTCTGAAAGCGGCAACGGCGCATTAGCAAGCCTCAACGACAGCAGCGGCAGCCCACGTTATCGGGCGATCCTCCATCAACACCGAAACTGCATTGGTTAAGGAGATTGTCGTACAAACAGGAAACTCTCTCGCTGGACCATCAGCAACTGCCGAGGACTCGTTCGGAAACTTCAACGAGCGATTGGACACGCGCCCACCCCAGATCTTACGAAATGACCAATTTGGCAGTGCCGAGCCGGAAACTTCGGGTGTTGTGTTCTCGGCGCCGCTCGAGGATCTAATGGTGCCCGCGGATTTGAGAAAGGAACCTGAAGCGCGTAAGGCGTCGCTCCCGTGCCTGTTTCTTGAAGATCTTTGGATCGGCTACCGCTTGGACGTCAGAGACATGGCTCACCCCGCTTTCACCAGCATTCATCAGCAACAACAGCGCATCTTATTCACTCAATCCGGCAAAGCAATAACCGGCCCGACGGAGGACTACATTGAACGTGAACAAGCGGTCGATCCGGACCGTAAACATACGAGCACCGACTTAATTACTTATAACGGCTTCAGCTCGGGCCAGGCTAAAGATTACCTCCGATTCCTCAAAGTTGATCGTCCCAGCGTCCTACGACCCGGCCAACCATTTGAAGTGGAGGTCACTGGTTATGGCAAGAGCGAACGTCTAACATTTGGCAGAATTTATGAATATCGTTTGCGCAACGTGTTCCTCGGTGGCATAAGCTGCGAATCGGACGATCCCCGACTCAACGACAACCGCTTTTCCAATCAGTTTCGACAACAGTTTCCGTTTTACCGCGCGCGCGCCCTTCGTCCTGGCGAAGTATTAACTTCCCTTTCGGAAAATCAGAACAGCCAAGACTCCGGTGGGCGGACAATCTACGTAACGAGTGATGATCCAGAGACGAACGTAACGCTCGTTCCGTCGCCGATCGATATAGATACCTCTCGTTATCATGGTCTAATCTTTCAGCGAAAAAGCGACACGGAGATTCACGCTGAACGGAAGCATGTCCGCGACATAAGCAAGTTCTTTGAAGTTATCCCTCCTGAAGAGCTGAACTACTTTTATGATCCCGATGTTTACGGGATCGTCGTGCGTGCCACGTTGGTTAACGGAGACCAACAGCAAGGGCCCCAGGACTTAATCTATCTTGATAATACCTATTGCGGTATTAGAAAACATTTAATGCTGCCACCGCTCAGAGAGACTTATGGAGACAAAGATGACTGGCAGAACTTCAGACCAATCGTTATTTCGTTTCGTGCCAGTCAGAAATCGTCTCCGCGCATCAGAAGTGTTGGCCGCTGGCGTCGTAATCGTCGTTTAGAGGTTGAAGTACCTCCCGCGGGAGAACTCCACCTATCCATAGTGCCGATTTTCGATTTGGGATTACTGTCGAAAACAGCCGCTGCGGTTGCGTCGAACGCCCAACTTCATCAATTCGGACCCTCCGTCGCCAGCGACGATATTTCGCCGATTCCCAGCATCGCTGAACACGTAATCAAAGTCATTCATGCGGTGCGCAAGCCCCGACAAGCGCCGGTTCTCATTTGCGAGAATCCGCGCAACATTGCCGGCCTCAATGGCGCGATCTGTGTAGCGGGGCGAAAACTCGATAGCGAATTTGCAACTGTTTTTGGACGCATTGAAATTGACGCGGCGTCGATCAGGGAGGTTCGATTGGAAGGCGCCTGGGCCGACATTAACGACAATCCTAACCAGCAGCAGTATTCATTAGATTCAGCTAATGCTTCGACTACGCCGCGCAGCGTGATCTTTCGCGAACATAAGCCGGTTGCCCCCGCGGCTGGAGAGTTCCGCAGATTTTTTGGACAGCGGAGTATGCTCACTTCCAGCTTGGCCAATTTCCGCGTTGGAAAATCAACCTATGGCTTTGTTGATCAGTTTTCGCTGCAGTGTGCTGAAGACAAGGTTTTCCTGGGACAGGCACCGGAAACGCCAAGCCCCGATACAGCGGATAATAGTAGCCGGCTGAATTTCAAGGACCAGCGAAGAAAGTTGGTGAAGCTTAACGCGGTGGCTGTTAGTCGATTCGCAGATAAGTTTGGAGAGCCGGTTGCCGATTCTGAAATAAGATCAAACCGGGTTGTCGTCGATGTTCCAAGCACCTTGAGATTGACGGCGCCCCGAATCAGCCACATCGTGCCGATTCGAAAGGACGTGTACGAAGGCGACAAGAAGGTTGGCAGTCGGCGGACACAGTTCGGTGTCCGCATGTACCTACGCCGGCCGGCTTTTCAATCCAGCGTCGGTGAGCGATTGGCGATCGCTTGCCTGAGCGGGGCTGAAATGCCCGCCGGTACCGAGGGGCTGACGTACGCTACTCTGTGGGGCGAGGACCCGATTGAGCGCGGCGACTTGACCAGCACTACTCGCGTGCCGCGCGCAACCGATTTTGTCACATCCAATAATGATGAAGAGGGAGTTGGCATCAGCGATGAGCTATATCCTCGACTTGCTGTAGGTGGAGCCGCAGCCGTTATCTATCGAGATAATGTCGAGCTTAATGTACCGGGCGCACCGCGCCGATCGGTATCACTCGCCAGCTTTGCACTCCGGTATGAAGAGCGACAAAGACTTTGGTACGCGGACGTGCAAATCCAAGGTGATTTTGTGGGCTGGTGCCGAATGGCTCTCTATCGACATCAACCACATGCCCTGCCGGCCCGAGAGCTTTCTGAGACATTTGAATTAGCCTACGCCGCAATCCTTTACGGTGAACCGGTTGCTTGGGTAGAACGCAAAGGAAACGTGCAACTGACAATCGGGCCAGTATTCGATCCTAGTGTATCGTTCGATCTCGACTCGTTGGAGTACCGTGACGGAGTAAGCCACGATCTAACTTATTCTGAAAGGTCGCTAACGCCGCTCCAGAGCTATCGAATTGGTAAAGCGTTGTACTTTGAGGCGGTAATCCCCAAGAAACACTTTGATTGGAGTTTGCTCAAGAAAAGGTTCGCTCATCCGGTTGCTTCGGTGCAACTTGATGACTAAGACATCACGCATGCATGGCATACACAAATGAAACCTTTAATTCTGTCAATCGTTTTCATCGTTGCGTGTAGTAGTCTTTCGGTCGCGCAATGTTTTCTTCCACTTTCAAATGGGGCTTCAAATAGCCCTTCCGATTGGGCAGACATGGTGACCCGTAAACCAATCGTCAATGATCCTGCAGTAAAGAGTGTCTTAACAATTGATAGTGGTAGAGGCGATAAGATCAATCTCGATTTCTATTCGGTAACCTTTCGCAAGGACTCCACCAAAGCTTTAGCAACCGTTTTCCGCGAGATTCGACAGCATTTTTCTTCCTTTGCCCATCGTGGCGCCACGACCTCTGAAGACGCAATGGAAACTTACTTTAAACCTTACCAAGCCTCAGCCGCACCCGACGATGCGGTGAGACAGCGAAATAAGGCTCTTTGGGACTCGAATGACCCGAGAGGAGCAGTGATGTCCTTTACACTGGCCACCTACACTCCGGCGCTTGCATTAAAGAACACTTTGCGGGGATTCCGAATCGTGCTGGAACAGGGTGATGTAGTCGCAACGTGTGCGACCGACACGGACTTTGTCTTTTCCACTGTGAACACGATCAATGGCGGATACCACCCAGTGAGCGGTAATCGCGGTTTCGGTATAAAGGACAACGGGAATGGAACGTGGACCTTCTACTCCAAAGGTGCAGACAGAGAAACGCGAGTATCATCACTTCTCAAGGGTTTTGACTCATATTTTGGCAACACTCAATTGAAACGCGGCGCTCGAAACCCACCCATCGAGGGCAGCATGACCAGCCCGAACGATGATGCAGTATTTCAGGCGGGTGATCTTTTCTGGCGCGAATTCTTTCCAAATCTAATGGAATATCTTGATCAACAAGGTATGAAAGTAGAGGCGAGTTCCTTCATCAGAAACAGTAATAGGTACTCATACCCGTTACCCCCGCCACCGCCCATTGCATACTTCGTACCAGGGATGGTTCCGCCTATTGCCCAAACCAAAGACATGGATTGTTGGGCTGTATCGACTGCTATATTAGTTTCGTGGCACGAGAAAAGATTTGTACCGACGAGAGAACTGGTTGCTCGCCTGTCCAGTGATCTTCAAGTTATCTATAATACTGACGTCGGCCTCTTTCCAGAGGATGAAATCCCCCTGGAATCCCAAGTGCACTTGAGGCACGAACCACCTCAGAATTATTCTGTCGATGGCTGGTTGAGATTACTAAAGGAGTTCGGTCCGCTCTGGGTGGCAGAAGCCTTTCCTTTGGGTCATAAAAAGTGGGGCGTTCATGAACGTATTGTTTACGGTATCAGCGGCGATGGAACGGCTGATGGTACCATTCTAGAGATAATTGACCCGGACGGTGGCCGGGTTTATGGCAAAACGATTAATCAGTTTAAGAAAGAGATGGAAGAGGTGGCTAAGGCGGACCAGGACTTCGATTTACGCCCACTAGTGCACCATTTCTAACCTATCAGCACGGCCAACACCGCTGGCCGAATGAGAATCATGATTGTCATTCACCAATATGATCCAGATAGGATCGAGGGGAATTTTCAGAGCTACTGAAAACAGAAGCTCAACTTCGAGCTAGGTACGCCAACTCTAGATCGTGAGAACGGGGGCAACGCATTGTGCCGGAGGGAGTTGGTCACATATTGGCCACATGGCATCGGTAAGCAACGACCGCTCTTATCTCCTTCATGAGAGCTTCCACCGTATGGGGCCGATCATCTGGCTTCTTCTGTAGAGTTTTTCGCACAACACCTTCGAGACCGGACGAATCGTGCACGCCAACCGACGCGAAAGGTGGTGGGTCGTTCATTAAATGCTTTTTCATTATCGATGGTATGGACGTTCCTTTGAATGGCACATCGCCAGTGAGCATTTGAAAAAGGATAATGCCAAGGCTGTAAATGTCAGTGCGCTCATCGCATTCGTCATCCGACCACTGCTCTGGCGCCATGTAGTAAGGCGTTCCAATCAAAGCGTCAGTCTTCGCCGGTTCGAATGAACCGAGCAGATCGCTGGATTTTATCTTTGCCAATCCGAAATCAAGAATCTTCACACCCTCCCTTGCTGGCTTGCCATCCTGAACCATGATGTTCAATGGTTTCAGATCACGATGAATGATCTGATAACGATGCGCAGCAGATACGCCAGCAGCAACCTGCTCAAAAAACTCCAAAACTCTGGCCGGCGGCATGGCACCTTCAGCCGTAATGATCTCCTGTAGTGATTTACCTTTGACGAATTCCATCACGAGAAAGGGACGGCTTCCATCGACTATGCCGAAGTCGGTAACGGTAACGATGTTTGGGTGTTGGATCGCTGCTGCGGCCATCGCCTCCTGACGAAAACGAGTAGCCAGTTTTGGATCATTTCGGATCAAATCGGGATGGATTATTTTGACGGCATGAATGGTTTTCAAATAAATATGCTGAGCGCGGTACACGCTCCCCATGGCTCCGTGCCCGATCCAACTCTCCAAGCGATAGCGCCCGTCGATGATCAGATCGCCGCTGAATGTCGATGTAAGCGGCACCCCATCTTCACCGCAGAAATTAAGATCATCTGGAAAACAGCGCCTGCAGGTTGAACATTCTTTCATAGCGTTCCCGCGTCGGATAAAACAGCGAATCCAAGCTCAGCAATAACAAGCCAACGCTTTCTTTCGCTCTTTGCCTTTGGCAATTCCAAGGCTATATATAAGAAGGCTTCCGACAGGCGACTGGGAATGGATGATTGGAAAACTTCGGAAGGATTTGTTTTGCTATGACTTCGGAAATTCTCGGAAGTACGGAGCCTAAAAGACCTAATGAGGAGAGAATTTGGAAACCGAGACTTTGGAAAGCGACAGGAGCATTGCCCGTACGGATCGCTGTATTATCCGGGAATTAGATTCCTGGCGCGAGAGAAGCCAAGGCCCTGCTTGCGCCCGTGACCATGCAGTCTTTCACGCGATTCCTAGATCCGTACTGGACAATCACCTTTTATCAGTGCGTGAACGTCTTTTCCGAATCGGCTTCGATGGTTTCCGACCCTTAGTTTCCACGGCGTATTGATATTCTAGATACTTGTCGATTTGTTCGAATAATCCGTTCCTTGATGGTTTTGCAGTTATCAAAGTCAATCCTAATATTATTCTTAATGCGTTAGCGTTTGGCTCGAATGGACCAGTTAACCCTTGATCGATAAATGCGAAGGAGTTAGCGATTGCTGTAACGGGCCGAACCTTCCATACGCCACAAGAGTCGGTAAACTGTTCCAGGAGATATTGATCGTCCGCCGTTTCCAGATCCTTGTTTGGTTTCCGAATTAGTTCGAGCAACGTCGAGAGAACATCGGAGGCCGTCACTTTCGCGTCGGGGTCATCGTCCGCGTAAACTTCCTCATCGAGACTCAACAGTGGCCGGTCTGTACCTGGCACGGCTGAGTCGACCATTAGTTTTAGGCAAGCTAATACTACCTCCCTCTCCTCTGAGCTTAGTTCCCCCGTCATCACGGCACGAAAAGCTTCCCCTCGAGCGAGATCAACGTAATCCAATTCTTTCCTTCGTCGTCTTACTAGGGTCCAAATCTCAATCCAAGGTTTTGATGGGTCCAAATCACCCCTGACAAGCTCCTCGCGAATGACTCCAACGATCCTTTGCAGTTTCGGAAGAACCGAACCCGTCGATTTCAAGGTTTCATAAGCCGAGTTTATTGCAGCGATCTCAGTTAAGGCCCCCTCGTGAAAATCGGGCACTAATTCTTCCTCTTTAGGGTACTGATCATCTTCTTGACGGCGGTCTGATATGTTGGTGATATCGTCCATTACCTCAGTGAAGGGGCTAAACCTCGAAATCTCGGAAGATGAGAGAATTAGCTTCTCTAAATCTTTCCAACGGATTCGTTTCTTGTCGCTGCAGGCCCTTTCCGCCAATGCGCGGATATGAGAGGTGACCAAATAGAATGATCCGAAATACTCCGGCTCTTCGTACGAATGATGATCTATTTCAAGATTGGTCACGCAAAAAGCAACTGCACGTTTGATCTCATCCGGCTCTATTCGTTTCTCTAAGAAACGAAAGTACTGTTTGATTTGAGGCTCAGTCAGCAGGACCAGGAAGAATTGCTCAAGCCAATTTTGAAGACTCACCAATTCTGATTTGCTGAGATCGGTAGACCCGGACCATTTCAAACCGGAAAGAAGCTCGTTGAGGCGATGACTAACACTGGTCATGTAGGCTCCTACCGTCGGCATACAGTCGAAAAATCGACATTCTTAATTCTCTTCTTTCCTTCATTCCTTTTTCAATTTCAAAAATGGTTCGAAGCAAACCATAAAATGCATCCGTTACACCGGAGCCTCTAAAGAATGTGACTCTTCGAAATTTCTCGTCCCTCTTAACTTCCTTCATCATTCTATCAATGATCTCAATCGGTTTGAGTCTGAGCCCCTTCAGGCCTTCTGACATTTCAGATGTGGTAGTCTCCATATCAATCGCTGTCGAGATAACGGACGGCATCCACAACAGTTCGAGATCCCCGCACCTCGCGCCGAGTTCGTCGTCACCTAGAATTGCAGCACGTTCACTAAACTGTTTCGCTTTCTGAAGTGCATTGAATTCTGTGAGAAACTCAGCGTCAAAAGACAGAGCCTTCTCCGCGAACTCTTCGAGTCTTTCACCTTGGGAACGCGAGTGCAGGTAAAGTTGCACAACGGCGTGATACAAATAGCGCCAAGCTAATTCAACCGAGCTGAGAGCATAGATACCACCATGCCAATTCCAAAAGGCAAATTTACTTCCTCGCTCCACCTTTTGCTCCAGTAATTCCCGAACGACCTTCAGTGTGGGATAGCTGGCTTCGCGTTGAGCTTCGACCCTCTCCTCTTTTGTTGACAGTTCAAAAAGGTGTGACCCATATGAGTTAGGTTTGAATTCAACTCCCTTAGGAGTTCTTCCTCCACGCATTAAATAGCGCAGCATTAATCCGCGATCTAAGCTAGCCTGAATCTTCCTAGTGTAGGTGGGACCAAGCGTAGTGGGTACCGCTTGAGCAATCTGCTCACCGGCAACGTTAGTAATTTCGACGCCGGTAGTTATTCGAACAGATGGTTGTTGCGGATGTTTGAAATCAATATAGATCGGATATTCAAGCAAGTTGGGATCGATACTTGGAATCTGAAACGAATGTACCGGGAGTGGGACAGTAAGGCCGTCCAGCATTTGGAGTTTTAGCCAATTGACGGCGGAGGCCAGGACGCCATCGAGATCCTTGTCCTTCCTAGCGATATGGGAAATGTTGCCGCCGATGTCGAGTGCGTCCTTGGGATCGTATGCGGCGGACCACCAAACGACGTAGGGATGAAGCCGATGTCGCAACTTTGCGATCGCGGGAATTATGTGATTTTGACCATCGATTAAGGTTCCTTGCGCTATCTTAGGAAATAATTGAGTTAACCTGTCCTTGAATTGGTTCGCCTCTGCTCCGTATGCCTTGTCATCCCAGTTATTTAATGAGACGTCCTCGGCATGTATGTCGACGAGATATACGAAATACCTTCTGTCCAAGAGCGCGTAGAGAGCCTGCGGGAAAAACGGGAAGAAATCGAGCTTAAAAATGCACTTATCGCAACGAGCATCATCAGGGCCATCGTGAGCTGGACACAATTTTCTCGCCGCCCGCCAGAACTTCTCAGTGCTTCGATTAATATGGGCATCAATGAGTTCCTTGCTGTGGCTGTCACTGGTATCGTCCACATAGAGCACAGGGATTTCATATAGAGCTAACGGGGATTGCTGGGGCATGAAATGAAACCTCCACGTACGCTAGTTTCTCATCTTGGTGTGGTTCAACTCGGACGATTAACGTCTTCTCCGGTACTATTCCAGGTGACGCCCTATGCCATAACGCCTTAAGAACCGCCTCATCCTTTTTTAGACCTTTCCAAAATTCCTTCTTATTAACTTGGTCAGCCATTGAACTCAGCGCGAGATTTTTGACTGTGACTATTGCCTGCCGAGCTTCAGGATCAATTTTTGTGTTGATATCCAGCTTACGTTCGACGCCATACGGCAGATCACCAGCCGCTTTCGATGCGTTGAGGATTAGGTGCCAAAGGACAAGAACGATTGGTGAGTGCAATGCAAACCCTTCTCCATCTGACAATGGGGCTTCAGATTTGCTTACATTAACCTGCCTTTTTTGTACAAATCTCCGGCTGAATCTCAAGCTAAGTTTAAAAACTTCCGAGACTTTTAAGAGCGTGTCGGGTGAGGATTGTTCGCCGAAAATCCTTTTTAGATCGGCTTCTAAATCTGGAATCTTCTCCAACTGCCACTGAGTGTCTTTGACTATGGCACGGAGCCTTTCGGTCTTGTCGAGAGCCTCAGCCCCCAGAAGCTGCTGGATCTCTGTTAGCTTGAGGTCCATTGACTCCAAGTTCTGGCCGAGCTCCTTCAGACCATAACTATTAGAAATAATGTGCAGGAGTGAATCGAACCAGCAGTGTAGTATTGCCCGGCTTAGATTAGTGTCGGCTTCACGGTGATGTAACAGTGCGGGATAGGAGACAATCCGCGGGCCGACACTGACGAATAGAAACTCAACAATGTCCGCTGGGATCGGAGTCTCGCTTGCAATCGCAAAGCCACCCACACGTTCATCGAATGGTAACTGGGTTGGTATGTAATAGTAATAAGCCGGGCGCTCGCGATAACAAAGCCAAAGCCAGGTAATATAGGTCAGAAACTGTGCAACCGTTTCTTGGTTGATCGGCTCAACACCATATCGTTCGAGAAACGCAGTCGTTCGATCTTCTAGTTTTTTCGATTCAAATTTATCTTTTCCGTTGCGGAGAAAATCCCATACGCCATGAGACGCCTTTTTATCTGAACAGAACTTTTTGAAGATCTTTTGCTGTTTTGCTATGTCCCTCTCAAGCAAGATATCAACGTATAGTTTATTGAACGCCTTATGCACTTCAGGATCTTTTAAGTATCTAATGTATTCGGATACTGGAAATGAAAAGATGTTACTTCCTTCAGGAACTGTTTGCTCATCTTCGAATGCTATGCACACGGGCTCGATCTTTCCTTTTGAGGTTCGAAAGAGAACATCGGACATCAGAAGGATATCTTCCATAATCCCACGGCCTTCTGGCGGAGCAGTCGAAACATCAACATTTACAGTTTCTATCAATCTAAAGAATTTGCTGAACGCATAAGCAAAAACTTCGTCACCATCAATGAAGCTAAGGGAGCAGTAGTGAAAGCGGGTTGTGGCAATATCCCAGAACACTATATTCATGGAGAGTAGGCCACTCGGATCGAGAGGTATTTCCCCCAAAGAGCGGTTATCTAGATTCAAGCGGGCCGACTTATCAATAGCCGCCTCTCTGATCCTGCTCATTTCGTTTGTCAGATAGTCAGCGATTGGTGACATCGCCATCAAAAAAGGATTGACTCGCGATCGTTGCTTGAATTGATAAAGCAGATTTCCGTCTATCGCCCGTTGAAAGGCGTCTACATTGCGCTGGTAAAGTGAGAACTCCTCGCTTAACGCGCTGTGCGTTAGATCTGCTATGTACTGCTTAAACTCCTCATCACCTGCCTTAGCGTTCTCGCTCCAGAATGGTTCCAGCGATAGCTGCTGATGCGGTGAGATAAAAGTATTCGTAAGAATAGGTCCGACGTAATTCAGGAGCGTTTCATCGAGCCCTGAAACTGCCATCATTTCGGCTGAGGCATTCGAACCGGCCCATTCGTTACTGTTGATAAATTCATCAACTCCGTGCCGTTCGTCGTCGAGCGTAGCAAGTTCGCTCTGATTAGCGGCATCCGCGTTGTCCTTGGCGTTATTGGTTTTCAGCTTAAGCCTGTTGAAGCGATTACTCTTTTTGGGTCGTCGTTCACGCCACGGCTTTGGTGAGTCAAAGACCTTTCGAAAACTGTCCATGGCAATGTTTTTCACTTGGACCACAAAGTCGATGTCGGCGCTACGTCGAGAACCAATCACCAGCTCCCCCTGAGGTAAGCCCTCATGCAGGGCGCCGATATAGCTGTAAGATTGAATGTCTTCGTCGCACAGCAGCATCCAGGTGAGATAGTTCAAGAACCGTCGGCGGAGGTCTCGGGAACTTCTGAGTCCAAATGTCTCTAAGAGATACTCAAAAGCAAACAATGAACTATGATCGATATCTTTGAGGCTTGATGAAGACTCGGCTGTTCTTTCTTGTTGCTTGGATGATCGGTTGTTTCCGATAACCCATTTCTCCAAGTCCCCATCGTCGTAGAATCGCTTAAACTGTTTCCCTAGTTCGTCCCAAATGCTCTCCGGGGGAGCTTGCGCCAAGTAACTCTTCAGATTTTGAAAGTATGAGCTGTCAAGCACGCGCTGTAAGAGCGGACCCACCGGAACTATCTGTATACCTTCTCGCTCAGTTCTGACTTTTCCTTCCTCAAAGGAATAAATATATGGACGGCAATCATGCTCAGACTTGGCCTTCCATCCAGCCTTTTCGAAAAGAATTTTTGATGTCTGAATACTTGCCTCGCTGAATCTCTCATCACCAACGAAACGGAATATTTTACGAAATCTGAGTTGCGATTCGGCGTCGGGATTCCGGTTGTTAAATGCGCAGAATTTGAGGTCCTTCATGAGGACATTCGGTGTTAGTTGTTCGGGCGAATACATCAATATGACGAACGCCAAGTTCTGGCCCAAGACTTCGTAAATCAGTTTGATTAGTGGCTGAAAGCAATAGCCAATGCGAGTCTGAAACAGCCGCTTTTCAGTGGGAATCTGTAAGAACTGATCAATGTGTGGATCATCGCTGGGTAGAATCTCTTCTTCGAACCAAACAACGTCTCGATTGACCTCCTTGATTCGGTCAGTGATCTCCTCAGTAATTCCCCTGATTCTTTCGGGAGAGATTTGCATCATTCAGTTCCTAATTCAGCAGAATAGCTTTCTAGTTTACTCATTAGAATTTCGCCTTTGCGCCACAGAGATTGTCTCGTGTACCAAGCAGAGCGATATGTATAGAACAAATTTGGTATCTGATTGAGGCGTTTACGATCAGGAATTCGTGGATGCACATCCAAAATGCCCCGGAAGCTTCTAGCCTCAAGCAAATCGATGAGTGCGTCATAATCTACACTTTCTGGGCCGCCAGTGTTGATGAGGATCGACTCAGGTTTGAGAAGCTCCAGTAGATCTTTTCCAATTAACGGCTGCCGAACTGAAGAGGGGAAATGAGCGCTAACAATATCGCAAGTGCGAAACATCTCTTCCAACGAAACTAGAGGTACACCAAGTTCTTCAGCTTCTTTCTTCGGCGTGCGCGAAAAGTAGACGACTTCCATACCTAGCCCTCTCGCGATCCTTGCGACCCTTTCACCGATTCGTCCGAAACCCGCAACACCGAGTTTCTTTTCAAAGAGAGTCTGTTCATAGATCTCATCGGTCATTAGAATTCCTTTTCTTGCGGTTTTGAAGTTTTCATAATCGTACGAACCAGAATGTGCTCGCTTCACGTGATAACTAGGCCGACGCAGGACTTCAAAAAGGCAAGCAAATACGTATTCCGCGACAGCGTTCGTTCCGTAGTCGGGAACGTTATCTACAGTGATGCCAAACTCCTTCGCCGCCTGTTTGTCGGCACGAACAGCATCCGTCCAATACAGAACAAGACGGAGTCGGTCGGCTAGGTGCTTAAGCACATCTCGCGAGAGGGGTTGCCAACAGGTTATGAGACAGTCGGTGTCCGAGAGTTTTCCAATCAGCGCGTCATCATTCAACCTCTCAGACCCGCATTCAGTTATGCATTCAACCTTAGCTCCAGTCGTTTCGAACAAACGAATTCGTTTATCGATTTCCTCGGTTGAAAGGCCCAAACCCAGTTCTACGGACCTCGCACAGGACCCTAGTCTCGCGTATTGCTCCGGGAATAGAATGATGTTGTCGAGCAGCGTTATCTTCCTGAACATGGTTAGCGCTCCTTCGTCTTTCTGCTCAGATCATTTCCATTCTGTGAAGCGGCCGTCACGAACTGTCTTAATCGTGATGTCCTTGACGACCTCTCCACCTTCAGTGAAGCTTGTACGCCCCGAAGCGCCATCGTGATCACGTATCGTCGGGACATACTTCACGAGGGCGTCGGCATTCACGCCGTTAGCTTTGAACGCTGTGGCGATAAAGTAAACCAAATCGTAGGCGTTGGCCTGGAATAGAGACGGCTCCTTGTGGTACCTCTCCTTAAACTTGGCGGCAAATTGCTTCTGGATTGTTCCTCCCTGATCAGGATTGAATCGCGGGGTCGCATAGACTGCTCCCTCAGCGGCCCTACCAGCGATCTGAAGTAGTTCGTCTACTTCGTAATCCGTGTTACCCAAGATTTGTTGGTCCATGCCAGCCTCACGGATCGCCTTCGTCGCGAACGCCATTTCCTTGTGGTACCCCGCTAGAAAGATAACGTCAGGATCGGCTTGCTTTAGTTTCGGAATGACAACTCGAAAATCCTTGTTGTTCAGAGGATACGCCTCCGTTGAAACCACTTGCATGCCAAGCTCCTGTGCGCGATTGCGGAACTGTTCCATTAGACCCAGCCCGTATTCACCGTCGACATACAGTATTGCAACTCTGCTCTTCTTCAGCTGTTGTTTGGCGAATTCGGCGAGAGCGCGCGCTTCAAGCGTATCTGGCGGCCACATCGTATAGAGGTATTTGCTCCTACCGGGTATCTTCGGGCTCGAAGACACGGGAGAGAAGAGGAAAATACGCTCCCGAGTGGCAATGGGCTCCAATGCAAGCGTAACAGAGCTTGAAACTGCGCCGATGACCACGGGAACCTTGTCCACGCTGGTGAGCTTATTGAAAGCGGCGACGCCTTCAGTCGCCACGCCCTTATCGTCCTCATAAACTATCTGCAAAGGTCTTCCATTGACACCGCCGGCGGCGTTGATCTCATCGACCGCCATATCTATGCCTTCTCGGCATCTTGTCCCGTACTCTGCCAAGTCGCCTGTAAGACTGAGAACCGAACCGACTTTGATTGCTTGTGTGCCGCCTTGCTCTCTTCTGCACGACCACACGAGCACACTAAGAGCGATCCCGATTAGCAACAGATAGACATAGCCTTTTTTCATTTGCTTGCTCCTTCTTGAACGAATCGTGTAACTACGCGACCCCAAAAACATCTCGATAGGATTTGCTTGCCTTGACCTCAAGCGGCAGACCATCACTTACCACTCGACCTTGGAACATCAGGACGGCCCGATCGGCCAAATGACTAATTCGCCCGGCGGCGCCGACCTCGTGTTCGATAAGAATCACAGTCCGACCGCGCTGTCGAACTTGTTCTTCAATAATGCGACAGATACGCTCTTGGTTTGCTTCGTCGACGTTGGCAATCGGTTCATCCAACAACCAGAGCTTAGGATCTTGGGCAAGCAGCCTGACTATGGAAAGAAGTTTGGCCCATCCACAGGAAAGCGCTCCTGCAGGCGTGTTTGCGATGTCATAGCGCTCCTGAAACCCGTAGTCCTTTAGCAACTGAATCGAGCGGCCAGTTATTTCGGTTTCTCGGCGCCAGCTGCTAGGCAGCAGAGCGGTCAACATGTTTTCGCCTGGTTGCCTAGTAATTGCGATCCGTATGTTGTCGAGCAGGGACAAGTTTGGAAAAACCCACTGCGTTTGTAGGAATCTACCGATACCATAACGAACCCGAGATGACGGCGGAAGATCGTTCAGATAATGATTCTCGAAACTTATCTGACCTCTGTGAACAGGGATTTCTCCACAGATCGCTTTGAACATGGTTGACTTTCCCGCT
The DNA here is from genome assembly GCA_035601635.1 of Pyrinomonadaceae bacterium. Lineage (GTDB taxonomy): Bacteria > Acidobacteriota > Blastocatellia > Pyrinomonadales > Pyrinomonadaceae > UBA11740. The sequence goes on along the minus strand of DATNNY010000679.1, from coordinate 8,577 downwards.
CCGTTTGGCCCAAGAAGCCAGTGAATTTGACCCTGATCAAATAAGACAGAGAGGTCCCGAAGAACATCATTTGTCTTATCGCTAGCGTCCAGATCTGTAGACGAGTAGTGTCCGTTACTATAGGAGACGCTCAGATCAGTGATTTGTAATGACACTTCGCTCATTGGTTGAACCTGTAGCTTCCTAACAACCCTTGCGGTCGGAACCGCATCACCAAGACGAGACTTAGACCGTAGAGCATCTGACGCACGTACGGAAAGCTAGCTTGGGACAGTGGAACCCACCTCAAAAGTTCGGGCAGCAATAACAATAGAACTGCGCCCGCGATTGGACCCCTCAAATTACCGCTGCCACCTATGATTACAATCATCAAGATGAAAATAGAGATTTCAAATGTGAAACTGGACGGATCAATGTAGGATGAATATAAGGCGAAAAGACCGCCCGCGAAGCCGGCGGCTAAACTAGCAACGGCCATATTGTGAGTGCGTAAAGTAGCCAAAGACTTGCCTAAGGTGACGGCAATATTCTCGCTGTCACGAACGGCTCTCAGCGCCCGGGCGAAGGGCGTACGATATAGAATGACAATCGCAGTTCCCATTACCAGAATTGGGATACCTCCCCAAAGCAGGAAAGACGATTGGGAATCTAGTACGCTTGCGAAGACCGATGGCCTCGGGATGGCCGTAAGTCCGTATGGACCGCCAGTGATGTCTTTCATGTTGCGAAACAAAGAGACAATAACCATCTGGACTGCCAACGTCCCGATCACAAACGAATCCCCCTTGAGGGGGATCGAGAGATAACCGATCGCGGCCCCCAGAAAGCCCGCACAGACTGTGCCTGCGAAAAGCGAAATAATGGGTGACGCAAATCCCTGAACCACGAGTATCGATGTCACGTACGCGCCCAGGCCGTACATGGCTGCGTGGGCGGTTGAAATCAGTCCTGAATGTCCTACCAACAAATTGAGCGATAGCCCAAGCAGGACATATATGATCAACATGACGAATAGATTGGTCGCGTAGATCATTGGTTGGGCTCCGGATGACGTAATGGGAAAAGTCCACGGGGCCGCAAGCACACGAAGCCAAAAAGCAAGGCGTAGACTAATGTCTCACTCCATTGAAAAGGAACCACCCAAATCAGAAGGGCTCGTGCAAGGCTAAGGATCAAACAGGCTAATGTGGCTCCCGCCAAGCGACCAATTCCGCCGACAATTACCGCCGTTGCGGCCAATATGAATGCTGCCATGGCCCCGGTTGGCTCCACGCCTGTGTCGATTGCAAAGAGGGCACCACAAATTCCGGACAGAAGTCCGGCAACAGCGTATGTCACGCGTCGAAGCGAATCCCTATTGTGCCCGCAGCTTTCAAGGAGACTGCTGGAATCAAATGCGGCATTAAGGAGTCTTCCAAACTGTGTTACTCGTAGAGACATCGCAACGGCCAAAAGAAAAATCAAAGCGTAGCCCACCAGCCAAACTCGAACGATTGGTAGCCGGACGGCAAAGATGGTTACGGTGTCTTCGAGACCGAGACGGGATACTTGCGTAGCACCGCCGAAGATGACCCCAAGGATTGCGATAATAACGATGTATCCTCCCAGCGAACTCAGAAGGAGAATCGCCCGACTGGCCGACTTTCGGTGAAGCGGTGTCAAGATTGCCGAATCAATCGCGAGAGACGCTAAAGCGCAAAAGGCTCCGGATGCGAGGAGAGCCACAAGAATCGGAAGTTTGTACTTATGGATAGCAACATACTGAACGTAACCACCAAGGGCGACGAAGCCTGGCAGGAAAAAGTCTAAATAACGCGCCACCTTATAATGCATCGCTATCGCAACGGCTAAGAGGGCGACCAACATGCCATTGATTAAACCGTATGTAATGGATTCGATCATGATCCTTAACCTATAGGCGTTCCGAGGATTCCTCGGAGTGTTTGTCTTGTTCGACAGGGTTGAGTTAACTCCTTGCAAATCTATTACTTCCGAATATTTCCGACGGCTTTCTTGTGATCAGGGGAGTTTTCAAAACTTTTCTAGAAAAAGAAGGTCGCGTCTTCATTATGTTATTGTTGGCCGCAGTCATCTTGCTTATCCATTTAGTGAGGAGAGGGCTGTTCGCCACGCTCCACGACCAAGGCGCGAGGATCGAATCATGAAGATGTTTCTCGTCCGACACGGTACGGCCGAGTCTCTTTCCCCAGGAGAGTCTGATGCCGACCGCTTACTTTCACCAATCGGCCAACGGGAGGTAACCCTAGTAGCCAATTACTTGGCTTCAACTTGCGGCCGCAATCCTCATATCTGGGCAAGCCCGTTAAGGAGAGCCAGACAAACTGCAGAAAGGATCGGCGAACTAACTACAACCGATGAAATCAAGATCGCTAATCTGCTAGTGCCGGAGGCAAACCCTGTTGAGTTTGCCAATTGGCTCGGAGAATTGGCTGCCGCCAGTGATCAATCGATTGTGGTGGTCGGTCATCAACCAGCCTTGGGGCGAGCTGTGGCTGGCCTGCTTGGTATCAAGGACGATGTCTTGTTAATTGAGCCAGCAACAATTATTGAACTCTCCATAACGAATGAGAACGGGCAAAAGGTTCTAATCGCCGGACTGCTTCGACCTGACTTCTTTGGGGTTGAAATGTCAGCAAACCCATCGCTCAAGAGGGTGTAATGAATACGGAGTGGTTGGAACAACTCGCTCGCATTATTGAGGCTTCCCGCCGAGTACTAATGGATGAGCGTCTCATGCATGGAGCATGGGGCAAGACGATGCAGACATATCTTCGTCTTACACAACCAGCGGGCAGTTGGAAACCAGAGCAGCTCGATTTGTATCGTCGTTGTGGCAGCGTGACTCACACGCATCACGCGCTCATGGCGCTTCGAACATATCATGAGCTTTTAGGAATGCCCTTCCCGGTCGCGGAAGCAACCTCCGTCGAAGAGTATATGGCCACTTGGCAGGACGGAGCCGGAGACGTACCCAGTCCAGTCACCAACATCGCAGAGGGCATGCCCTCTGCCGATCCGCTTGATCCAAACTGGCTTGCTAACCGCGTGGCGTGGGCAAACATGCTGCGACATACTGGTACGGCTCTCACGTCAATGCTTACGTTGACGCAGTTACTGGACGTTGAGCCAGTTCGTACTGAATCTCGCGATAACAGCGCTCGCGGCAAGATGTGGAAAACCATTGACAAACGGTGGTCTGAAGAAGTGAATGCTTCGACCCAATGCCAAGGACATCTTCATGGCATGGCCAAGCTCGCCACTAAGAGCCTAGCCCGCGGCGCCCGAAAGATGGCGGACCGAATATTACTTGACGATGGGACATGGCCGAAGGTCGTCTACTCGCCAGCTTATGTAGTGGTTGCAGTACACGAAGGAAACGTCACTTACGGACGATACCTTGATGCAAGTGATCGCAGAGACCTGGAGGCATTTGAAGATTTTCTCTTGAATTACTTGGCAGAGCACGGACTTGCCGAGCGCGAAACCTATTTATGTCAGAATCGTCACCCTAACTCCTGCTTCTATTACACACTTGTTATTTTGGATCACTATCTCGATGTGATTTACAAACGCATTCGAAGAGACAGGAATCAGCCCCCGGCGGTTAAGGCGATTCTACGAATGGCCGAGGAACTCCTCCTTCGACTCGATACGATCTCGAAGCGATGTACCGGGCTACCTATGGGCCTACCGCAACAGGGCTTAGTAGCAGTCGCTGATCCTGGGACAACGGCTCGCTTTGCGTTAGTAGTGCAAAAGCTGAAACTTTGTTTAGAAGAAGATAGTGAAAACCTCCCCAGTAAACTAAATGAGGCCTCTGAATTAGCCCAGCGCACTTCTATCGAAATGGTCGATTCCGGCCTTCGAAGTGCAGATTTAATGACGCAATCTTTTGAAGCTCTAATACGTTTGATAGAGTGCCTCACACCTGATGCCAAGGAATCACTACGCTCCCGTCTACTAGATATGAACGCAGCTTCTAGCGAAGTTGGGATGACTGACGACTTTGGCGTCTCAACGATCGTCACACGCGTAACTAAGGAAGCGGGAATAGCTGATCATCACCTTACGGTTGATCTTGTTAAGCGCTTGCTGTTGAATGAGCACTTTCGAGACGCGGTGGGTGCAGATGTCACACTCGAATCGTTACTCGCACGATTCTCTAATCCAATACTTTTTTACGACCTATTAGATAACACGTTCAATGAAGATCAGTTGAAGAATTTCTGTGGGCAGAACAACGTTATCCTCATGCCGAGTCAGCACAAGCAACAAATTATTCGAATTTTGATGAATCAATTCGAACTGGGAACGCCGCCTACCGATACAAATGAAAGGCAGATCGCTAGTGAATTGTTACGAATAGAACGAGTCCTTCGTACTTTCGTCGAGAAACTCATACCGGACCATAATGCCTTACGATCTAGATTGGAAACTGTGCAGCAGCATCGACGGGGTACGGACGCGAAGAACGAACTATATCCCCAAGAGGACGAAGACCCTATTTGGCGGGACGTGGAATTCGGAGATCTATGGAATCTTATCAGCTGGCGCTGGGATGACGCCAAAAAATATTTCGCGTCGGAGTTTTATGGCGGTAGTGATGGTGAGCGACGCAAGGTAGTCCACCATCACTTGGAGCAGCTTCGACGAATCCGAAACCGGGTCTTTCATCTTCACGGCAATATATCCGCTAGTCGCGATATCGTCGACGACCGAAAGCTGTTGGATGTGTTAGGAACGCAACTCTGTCGTACATTGGAAGAAGCGATTGTCGAGCACGCGAAAGCAAATTAACTTTAGATAGTAACCAGGGGTTAACCGACGAATTGACCGCTCTTCTTTTAGAACATTTAGTCAGGGACAAGAATAGCAATTCCATGGATGGCGACCGCTTCAGATCGCTTCAGTTTCCAATCAGTACGAATCCGGCCCAGTAGAATGGATGATGATAGCGGTCATTCTTCATCAACCCAAGCGTAGCATCTTCTAACGCCCGCGCTTTTCTATTGTTGGTCTCGAAGCGAGTTGAATTCAGACTCTTATAAAAATCTATCATGAGGTGAGACGTACTGGTTGAGTTCACCTTCCATTGGCTAACCAGCATTGAGCGAGTGCCTGCGACAAAGAAGGCCCACGACATTCCTATTACGCCTTCGCCGGGGCTAATCCTGCCATTGGCCGTTTCACAGGCGGACAGAACTGCGAGATCCGCATGAAGATTCATGTCCATAATCTGGCGTGCTTCTAGTCGCCCTTCGTTGTCTGGGTCGCCTTCGGTTTTTGTCAACAACAGGTACGAATAGAGAGGTTGTCTGTTATCGATGAGACCGTGTGTTGCCAGATGAATTATTGAATACGTTGACGCGAAAGCTTTAAAGCTTTTCTCAGTCGCCTCGCGTCCGATCAGCACTTTGCTGATCTTCGGATCAAAGGAGTTCGCAATTGAGCTTACCTCTTGTTCCGCATCCGTTAATGGACACAAGTCTGCATTGCGTTGCTCAATTTTGTCTATTACAGGGTTACCGTAAGCGATGAGTGACGATCCTGCCTTGTCCCTTGCAGATTCTTGTCGGTTCAGCTCTCGCAGAACACCTAAGGAGGGAACGTAATAGAGCGCATGGTCCTCGATAAAAAAATGTTCTGACGGAGTAATCAGCGCTTGGAATGGAAGATTCCAAAGAAAGGAATCGGGGATGATACAAATCGTCGAAGCATGTTCAATCTGCTTGGTAGCCGCGCGATCAACCTTAAGTAAAGTTCGCGCGCATCACCCATGTAATCGGGATGCCGACTGGCGAGTCTGTCATGAAACTGATTAACCTTACCAGCTAACTGCTTTGGCTCGATTTCGATGGGATACACTTCGACATCGGCGGCACGGCTCGTCTCGTTCTTGGTTAGTACAATTAGAAAAATACGATCCTTTGCAACCACATACTCCAAATACGCCGTGTCGTTCCCGACCGTCAGAGCACTAAGATCGTCAGGCGTCACTGATGCGGCTTCACCACTTCGAATCTTCACCTTGGGATGTTTGAGGTAAAGCGAGTCCTGGAGCGATTGATATTCGAGCCGTGCGGCGTCCCATTGCTCGTAAAGAGAATTCAAGGATAAAGCGTTGACAGTCTCTTGCCTCTCGATGCTGTCATTGATCTCTGAGATCCTTCGGTTCAGACGTTGCGTTTCTGCTTTCTCAGCCGGCGTCAAGGCCTTTGCCAAGTCAGGCTTTCCATCTCTAAGCACGTCGAGTAACACACGTCCTTTCGCTCGCTCCGCGTACAGGAGCGCATCGAGTGATTTGCCCTGCTTGATGAGTAGACCAACGAGAGCATTGTAAGAAGCGACTTTGTTCTCCAAGAACAATTGAGTTTCTAGCTCACTGCCAGCAACGTGTTCGCGCAACGCTTCCAGTTGTTGAACCGCATCTTTCAAGGTCTCAATTGCGAGATCGGATTTCTTCTGTGCAGCAAGCGACTCCCCGAGGGTCGTCGTTGCTAGATACGTAAGCTTTGGCAAATGCGACGCGCGCGCCATTGTAAGCGCGCTTTGCGCCAAGTCGGATGTTTGAGCGTAATCGCCCTTCTCGTAATAGGCTTGAGCTGAACGCCACAGGATTTCAGCTTGGCGAATCTTATTGCCTGTTTGTTTGGCGAGAGCCAGACCGTTGTTGAAGCTTTCAATCGCACCAGCGAAATCTCTCTTCGAGCTTAAGACAACTCCGATTCCTTCATAAGCAGCGATTTGATTATCGAGGGCGCCGGTTACCGTTGCGTTCTCAATGCTGAGTCTAAAGTATCGCAATGCATCGTCGTAATTCGATTTTCGTTGTTCGGTGACGCCTAGATTCAACAGCACTCTGCCGCGCTCTCTTTTATTATTCTCGGCCTCGTAGATTTTGAGGCTCTCACTGAACTGGGCACTTGCTTGTGCGTAGTCCTCTTGTTCCAAATAGAGATAGCCAATGTCATTTCGCAGACTAGCCGTCAGCCTCTTGTCAGAGTTGTGGGCGGCAATATCGAGCGCTTTGTTCAGACAGAGAAGCCCAGTTGTGGAGTCGCCTATCTCGGGGTACGCACGTCCTAGCGCACCGTAAACACCTGCTATGTACAAATCGTATGACGAACTTGAGCCGCTTAGTCGCTGATAAAGAGCCAGGGAGTTTTGCAGCTTCTCAACGGCTTGTTCATAGTTGCCTTCGTTAGTATCAAGGTCGCCGAGGGTGAGCAACGCCCGCGCTTTACCGAAGTCGTCAGGAAACGCTCCCGCTGGCACATTACTATTTGCGCTTTCAGCGATGTGCAAGCTGCGTTCGGAGCATTCTCTGGCTTTCTTATAGTCTTCCTGAATGAAATAGAGCGCGCCCAAGTCTGCGAGGACATAAACCTCGTCGCGTGTGAGTCCCGCTCTCTCAAAGCCCTCTTTACTCTTTTCATATGAATCGATCGCCTGAGGAAACAGACTGTGTTCTGAATATATTTGTCCTAGCTGGTAGTAAGTGATGGCGAGTAACTTCGAATCTTTTAATTGGCTGGGCAGTTTTACCTCGTCGTTGAGGGTTACACTACTCCGCGTTTGCTCTCGTCCAGACTGTGCGAATGAACAAAGAGGCGACAATAGCAGCGAGACAATAATGAATAATTTCCTGAACATACGAACCCTCTTTAGATCAAATGCCAAGCTCGGTGCAGAGCGAAACAAATGAAATCCGTTCGCCCCGCACCGGAACTTGGGAAAGAACCCGGTTAGCCGCCGAAAAGCCACATTAAGATGGCAAGTATCAGCGCCCAAAAGTCCTGAACGGAAGGCGCCGGTGGTGGTGCAGGGGTCGTCGATTTGGACGCTCCCTGCGGTCCAGTACCGTCGTCTGCCTTTGTTATAGTCGGAGTCGCTAGCCCCAAGGCCCCGACAAGACACAGGCTTGCAATGATCGCTTTCAGTTTCTTCATCTTGTTTCTCCTTGTTCTGAATTTGCCGCGATGGAACTGCGGCTTTGGTTTAGCGGTCAGTTATCTCAGCAAGAACTCTTTGACAAAAAGTATCGTTGCGTACGTTTTGTAATCTCGATTCTGTTGTTGTGTGAAGCCGTGGCCTTCGTCCTTAGCCAAGACGTACCACACAGGAATTCTATCCTTCGTAGCGGCTACTAAACTTGCCGCTTCGCTTACCGGAACACGCGGATCGTTAGCGCCTTGAAAGATAAGCAACGGCTTCCCTATTTTCTTTGCGTTAACGACAGGGGCAGTGTTCTCCATGAACTGCCTTATCTTCGGATCACGCTCATCACCGAACTCCAATCGCTCTATGTCACGTCGCCAAGAATCGGTGTGTTCGGCATCGCTGAGAAGGCTGGTGATTCCGCTGTCAGAAATAGTTCCCCTGATCCGATCGCTGTAAGTGTATGCGGCTGAAAGTGCGAGATATCCACCATAGCTTCCGCCTTCAATCATGACCCGATCCGAATCCAAATACGGTTGTGATTTGATCCAGTCCAGGAGCGCCCCAATGTCTTTCACTGCATCTTCTCTTCGCAGCCCATCATCAAGGTGTGCGAAC
>DATNNY010000678.1:0-4967 GCA_035601635.1 Pyrinomonadaceae bacterium | reverse complement strand
GTGCCGCGCATCGCGCGCAAGCTAAAGAGCTATGCCAAGCTGGCCCGCACTACTGAAGAAGGAATCACAGTTGTCTCGCCCGCGGTGATTCCTTTCTTCGGAAGCCGCGCCGCAACCATCGCTAATCGTCGCTTGCTGACTTCGCAGATTGCCGGACTGGCGCGCCGCCGCGGTTTGTCCCGTCCGATTTTGTGGATCGCAATTCCGACGGCCATCGAAGTTGTCGGCCGCTTGAACGAATCGCTGGTCATTTATCACGTCTCAGACAAATACGACGCCAACACAATGGATCATGCGACGGATCCGGCTTTTATTCGCCGGCTTCACGAACAGGCGATCGCGGCGGCCGACCTCATCTTCTATTCCAGCCGCAAACTGTTAGCCGAAGCCACCCACGGTTTGGAACGGTCGCATTTACTGGAACAAGCCGTGGACTTTGATCACTGGTCGCAAATCAGCCGCGGGGACCTGCGTATTGCAGAGTCTGTCGAGCAGATTCCGCGTCCGCGGCTGGGATATTTCGGCGCGATCGAGCCCTGGCTAATCGATCAGGAATTGATCAAGCAGGCCGCGCGCGAACGTCGGGACTGGAACTGGATCTTCATTGGGAACAAGTCGCGCGGTTTGGATATTGAGAGCCTGCCGAACGTGCACTTTTTGCCGCCGGTCGCCTACCAGGACTTGCCCAACTATGCGGCTGGCTTCGACGTTTGCGTCTTGCCGTGGAACACAGACGTTACCTTCACGAGTTACGGCTCAGCGATCAAAGTTCGTGAGTATCTCGCCGCAGGCAAGCCGGTGGTGATTGCGCCTTTGCCCGAATACGAATCAATGAGCGCAGTCCTGCGTATCGGACGTACCCGTGATCAGTTTCTTGAGTTGGTTAGCGAAGCGTTGCAGGAAACGGGAAATGAGTTGATGAAAGCCCGTCAGGCTGCGGTCCGGGATGGTACCTGGGACGCGCGGGCGGAGTGGGTCAGTAATTTGATTGAAGAGACGCTGAGCGCGAAGTACTGAATGGAGCGCGGACATCCTGTCCGCCAGCGCCGCAGGCGCTCAGCCCCTCAAACGGAATAAATCTATTTTTCGCGCTTCGCGCTCAGGCGGACAAGGATGTCCGCGCTCCAGCCAACCGCCGCACCCACCAGCGCAAACAGAAAATAATCCACTGCCAGGACATAGCGATACTCGGTGTGCACGATTGATTGCACGCAGAAGAAGTAGACGGGCACCACCGTCAGAATAATCAGTGCCTGACTTTGCTTTCTAATGATCAATAGCCCGAGCCCAATGATTGCCAGCGGCAGAATTACCGCTGTAAGAAAAATCTTCTGAATGCCGTGAACGAGCAAACGAGGATAGCGAGTCCAAAGAAAACGCGCGGGTCCCAGCTCAAAAAGTTTAATCTCGCCAATCTTAGCTGTCGGATTCGCGGGAGTAGATACTTCGTTGGCAAAGCTAAGCCGAACGTCTTCGTCGCTGTTTGAGACAAACGGAAGTTGAATTAGGTTGACCGGCTCTTCCTCGGGCGTCGTGTGCTCGATCGCCTCCACGATCCCGAACGCGTAAGCTTTTCCGGCGTTGTTGATGACGCTGATCCTCATCCGCCCACTGATCATCTGGACTGGAACGTCAAAGACATAGTCCGTATCTCGCCGCAAAGCAACCTTGCCGGAAGACAGCTGCTCGCCATATTTCGAATCATCGCCCACGAGTTCAACTCTTTGATCAAGCTGTTCGACAGACACTCTGCTTGGTGATGATTTGGAAATACCTGCGGCGAACAACTCATTCGCGGTTTCGGTCCATACCGGCTGGAGGTTCTCTATAGCCAGCGAATGGCTGACTGGTGGATCAATCGAGACTGTCCGCGATCGCTCGAGTCTTAACATCGATACCGCACGCCGCGCCATCACTCCAGAGAACCAAAGCGGATGCGAGCGAATCACGGCGAAGCCGCGCGCCAAACGCGCGCGCTCGCGCTCGACTCCGTCGGGATTGAACAGCCTGCCGTAGTACTCGGGCCGCTGCGACTGCTCGGCCTCCTGCTTCATGATTCCTATGTCTGTGTTTGGAATGCCAAACTTTCCCTGCGGGTCGTAATCAGCAATGCCTTCCAGCAGAGTCTGACCCGCGCCGAGTGAGAGCGGAATGAAGCGATGAAAGACGATCGCGTTTCGGATCGTGAGCGGCAGAATGATCAGCAAGGTGCCGAACATCACCACCAGCGCATATCGCCATCGTCGTTCGCCTTTGACTAGTAAGAGTACCGCGGCAGCAAGAAAGAACGTCAGCAACATCGCGTTGGCTCTGAGCCAGCACGAGAGTCCGACGAGCGCTCCGGCGATAATGAATTTTCCCAGACGCGGATTCTTTGCGGCGCGCGCCAGACAATAAATCGCAATCAGGATTGGTAGCACCGCGAGAGAGTCGGGCAGAAACAGAACAGAGTTCCAGGCGAACTGCGGCGAAAAAGCAGCCAGCATCCCGGCAATCAGCGCTGCGCTAAGAGGCGATAACTCAGCGACGATAAGAAAGATCATCACGGCGGCAAAGGCGTCACAGATGATTTGTACGAACTGCACGGTGGTGTTCGATCCGCCGGACATCGACATCAAAATCGAATAGCCTGGCGGGTGGCCGAGCCTGTCCATGTTGCTTAGCGGTGAAGATGAACTCAGAAATGAAGCCAGGCCGCCTTGTCTGAGGAGTTGGGCAAAGCGTTGGTAATCAGCGGTGACTTCGCTTTGTACTCTCCGCGCTTCAAGACGGGTGTCCTGCCACGACAAAAAGCGCGCGCCGAAAGCGGTGAGAAAGATGAGCAGACAGATCGCGAGGCGAGCGCGACGGGATTGCTTGACCGCGGCGCCAGATCCTGTTGATTTAAATTTGTTGCTTTTCATTCGACGCTTTATTCGCACTATGCACTGAGGTCAGTACCGCCGCTCTCGCTCAGCCTCGCTCGACTTGTCCGAAGCGCGCGCTATTATAAGTCAGAAGGCTGATCGAGTAACGAAACGTATGTGTGGAATCGCCGGACTCATAACCCAGGATCCCAACGAGCGCATCGGCGCGATGCTGAAAGCTATTGAGCATCGTGGGCGCGACGACGAAGGTGTGTGGACTTCGCCCGTCATCAACGACGAAGGACGGCGAGTGACTTTTGGTCACCGGCGTTTGTCGATTATTGACACCAGCAGCGCCGGGCACCAGCCGATGGTTTCTGACAATGGAGATCTGGTAGTGATTCTCAACGGAGAGATTTACAACTATCGCGAGCTGCGGGACCAACTCACGAGCCAGGGCCGGACCTTTCGCACTCAGACTGATACCGAGGTGCTGCTCGCGGCGTGGGCGGAATGGGGCGAGGATTGCCTGCCGCGCTTGAACGGCATGTTTGCTTTCGCTCTCTGGGATGAAAAAGAGAGGGAGCTGTTTTTGGTCCGCGATCGGGTGGGGATTAAGCCGTTGTACTATTCAGACACCGGCACAGATGCCGGCGAACCGCACGCAGGATGTGTGCGCTCCGTTGTTTTTGCTTCCGAGGTCAAATCGATTCTGGCGAGCGGTTTGATCAAAGCTGAGCTTGATCGAGAATCACTGCATCAGTTCCTGACCTTCTTATGGGTTCCTGATCCAAATAGTTTGTTTCGTGGCATCAAGACGGTTCCACCCGGCCATTTCGTGAAGTGGCGCGACAACGAAATGACTACGCACGAGTGGTGGGACATTTCTTTTGCAGAGATCGAAGAAGGAAAAAGCGACGCTTGGTGGCAAGAGCAAGTGCTGGAGACACTCGATCGGGTCACGAAACTCGAGATGGTTGCGGACGTGCCTTTGGGTTCGTTTCTTTCAGGTGGAATTGATTCGTCGTCGATCGTGGCGATGATGCGGCGTCACAGCAATGGCCGGCGCATTGGCACCTACACCATCGGCATCGAAGCTGAAGATCTTCGCTATGACATTATTCCCGACGACGTTCAGTGGGCCCGGCGCGTAAACCAGCAACTGGACACCGACTATCACGAGATCACGCTACAGCCCGACGTGGCTGAACTGCTGCCAAAGCTCGTCTATCACATGGACGAGCCGGCCATCGACATGGCGATTCCCAGTTACCTGGTTTCCCGCGCCGCCCGCGAATCTATGACCGTGATGCTGAGCGGGATGGGCGGCGACGAAGTGTTTGCCGGTTATCCGCGGCAAATGGCGATGAAGATTGCGGGAGCATTTGATCCGGTGCCGCAGTTGCTCAGGCGGCCGGTGATGAATGCGCTGGCCCACGCTCTGCCGGGCGGGATGCCGGGAAAGCTGACTGCACCCCTGCGTAATGCGAAAAAATTTGCGCGCAGTGCGGCGCTCGATTTCGAGGATCGTTATCTGGGCTACGGCACTTATTTCACGGATGAAGGGAAGGCGCGCCTATACACTGAAGAAATGCGCTCGGCGAATCGCGGACTGGACGCTTACAGCGCACACCGGCGCTATTTCGCGCGCGTGAAGCACGCTGAGCCGCTCAACCAACTGCTCTACGTCGATCTGAAAACGTTTCTGCCGTGCTTGAATCTCATGACCACGGACAAGACATCGATGGCGGCCAACCTGGAAGTACGTGTGCCGTTTCTCAATCAGGAGATGCTCGCATTGACCGCGCGCATGCCGACCCGTTTGAAGCTACGTGGACTGAAGCGCAAATACATCCTGAAGCGCGCCGCCGAAAAACTTTTGCCGCGCGAAGTAGTCTGGCGAAAGAAGGCCGGGTTCGGCGCGCCGATCCGTTCGTGGCTCCGTGGTCCGCTGCAGCCGATGGTCGATGATCTCTTGTCCGAAGAAACTGTCCGCCGCCGCGGCTTGTTCCGTCCCGAGGAAGTGCGGCGCGTGATCGCAGCTAATCTTTCCGGCAGAGAAGACTATAACCTGCAGGTTTTTCAGTTGCTGACTTTTGAGTTGTGGCAGCGGGCGTTCAT
>DATNNY010000677.1:0-7145 GCA_035601635.1 Pyrinomonadaceae bacterium | reverse complement strand
CGTTGACAGCGACGCCGTTGCGCAAGTACGAGACTTTCGGCGTGCGGTCAGACAGCTAAGAAACAATACTGACTGGCGTGATCAGAATCGCGGCATCAACGAGGCACAGATGGTTTTGGACCGCGGGGTTCAACTCGATCGTTATCTGCGTTTGCGCACCGGCAGCACCAGAGTGGACGAGGACTTGAGTGAGCTCAGATCGAATCTTCATATGCTGGCCGATGCGTATGGTCTGAGCATGCCGTACTACCGCTAGGCCGAATGATCAGTAGATGACGAGCGCGATGCCGTTTAGCAAGGCGGACTTGTCCGCCTCACAAGCGGGACAAGTCCCGCGTCCAAACGGCCAGTCATCGGAGACAGCAGTGATTCCGCGTTGACAGGCCCCGCCGCTCCTCAAGAGCGCGCGGGGCCTTTGTTCGCCCGGCTGGCAATGCCACAATGCCGCGAAGATGCCCGGCACTCTCTATATTATCGCCACGCCAATCGGCAACCTGGAAGACATCACGCAACGCGCTCTGCGCATGCTGGGCGAAGTTGATGTCGTGGCCTGCGAAGACACGCGGAGGACGCGCGTGCTCCTGAATCACTTCGGCATCAAGACAAAGACAATCAGCTATCACGAACACAACGAGCGCGAACGTGCCGAACAGATCTGCAAACTTCTGATATCGGGAAAGAATGTGGCGCTGGTGTCAGATGCGGGCACGCCGCTGATTAACGATCCAGGATTCCGGGTGACAAACGCCGCGATTGAACTGGACCTTCCGGTAATTTCTATTCCCGGACCTACTGCGTTCGTGACTGCGCTGGTCGCGTCCGGCCTGCCATCCGATAAGTTTTTCTTTGCCGGCTTTCTGCCGGCGCGCGCCAATGCGCGCCGCGCGCAGCTGGAAGAACTGCGGGCGATACGGGCGACACTGGTCTTCTATGAAGCACCCCACCGAATCGCAGCCACATTGGCAGACGCGCTCGAGGTGCTGGGTAATCGCCCGGCTGCAGTCGCGCGCGAACTGACCAAGCTGCACGAAGAAATCGCGCGCGGTAGTTTAAGTGAGTTGGTCCAGCGATTCGGGGCCGCGCCGGCGCGTGGTGAAATGGTCCTGGTGATTAGCGGCGCAGGTATTGATGAAGAGCCAGGCACTGCAGAAACCGCGCCTATGTCGCGAAGATTGATTGAAAGGGTGAGCGAACTGGAGCGTGAAGGTCTGGATGCCAAGACCGCTTTGAAAAAAGCGGCTCGCGAACTGGGAATAAAACGTGCCGAGGCTTATCGCCTGCTGGTGGCTCAAAAAAATCGTCGCAATAAATAGAAGAGCGCGCTGAGCGCCAGCGATACCAGCAGCATTGAAACGATCGGAACATAGACGCGCACATTGTCGCTTTCATAGCGAATGTCGCCGGGCAAACGGCCAAACCATGAAAGCCATCCGGTGTAAATCAGCAGGCCTGCGAATACCAGGCAAAGTCCGCCGACGATAACCAAGAGACCTATATAACGATTCATCGCGGCCCCCAATGATGGAACGATTTGGAGTGCGCCGGCAGAGCGTAGCGGCGACGGCGCTTTGGTTCGGAGTCGCGCCTTTAGGCGGAATTACTCTAGATGATAAGGCCGCCTAAAGGCGGAACTCCAAACAATCCAAAGCGGTGTCGCGCTACGCTTGCCACCGCACTCCAAACGATCACTTCGCGAACGCGGCTACTGGCCCGTCCGGTTTCATAATGTCTTTCAAAGCCGAGTATGGAACCAGCACGTGCTGTGGGCCGGCGGCGTATGCCGCCACCTGGTACGGATCGAAAGTAATCCACAGGCCCTTCTTCGTAATCGCACAGGCCTGGTAATTGTCGGCTCGGGGAGCTGCACCCGATTTCATCATCTCCTCGTCGAGCATCGCATCCTTGTCTTTTTTTGCCCGCTCCCGCAAATCCTTCATGCAATACGCCGAAAGGACGCTGAGAAAGTTTGACTTCGGATTGAAGAGATCAGCGAGCGCCAGCTTCTTTCCGTTCTTAACGTCGTAATTCACGACCGTGGTGTTACTGTTGCCGTGCGCCGCGCCGCGCTCGTATGAACCTTCGGTGAACTCAATGCTGATCAAGTCGTCAGTCGCGCACCGAATTCCGTAACGGACGTCCAGAGTCGAGTCCCCGGTTTCGGCTGGTGTCTCGGCGCCGGCGTCAGTTTCCTCAGAAGTCTCGGAGGTCTTAAAAGCGGCGACGTCCTTGGTAATCAGGCCCCTGACCTCGCGATTGAAATTGTCGAAGCGCGCATCGCCTTCTATCTGTGGATACTCGGCATCGACCGTGTAGTGCTTTGCTTTGTTTGCCTCTTTGATGACTTTGGGAATAACGCGCACGGCCGTGGTGAACGTTATGGGCTGCTGAAACACCTGGAACGCGGTCTCCTTTGAGCCGTCGGGCCTTGACCACTTGCCTTCGATCTCGCTGAGGGTGGGATCCGGTGAATCGGTGGCGGGCTTCCACTTCCCCTTGAATACGCCGGTGTCCTTGCCGCTGTCATCTGACTCTTTCAACTCGACGTTGCCGTCCTTATCAATTGCGCCGGCGAGGTTAATGTTCTTGCCGACTTTTGGATAGAAATACGTCCCCGTCAAACGATCGCCGTCGCGGGTGAGCGTCATTTCAACCGGGAGGTTGTTTGCGATCGTGCCGCTGAAGTAAAACTTGTCGCCGGTCAGGGCCTTGCCGCCCACGGGTGCTTCATGCACGACCGTATCATTGCTGTTAGCCGCCGGCTGAGGGCCGGCGGGTTTTCGACAGGCAACCAAACTGACTATGGCAATGGCGAGAAAAACTAAGGCTCTGATAGTTCGCATTTTGGATTCAATCCTTCGGTGTATGTCTTATGTCGATCGAGTAGTGCCTGTTCTTCAATTGCCTGTGCAGAGGGATGCTTTCGTGCTGTTTTCGTGTGATTTCGTGGATCGATCATCCGTTCGGCCCTCAGCAACCTTCCACGAAGCCACGCGAATAGTCACCAAAGCGAAAGACATCGGGTCTTAGTCGTTCATTCTTAAACGAGCGATATCGGCTCTGAGTGAACGTCATCCTCGAGACCCTGGATTAACCAAGCCGCTTTGCTGGATTTCCTTCCGGATGTCCGCAAAGGTTAGTTGGCTCAGTCTGCCGCCACTGAATATCTCATAGTTGGTGACCTCCGCAAGCGCAAACATTGGTTTTGGAAAGCCGTCCAGGTCTTCGTCAGTCTCAAAACTAATCTCGGCCAGCACCAATCCGAACAGATCGCCGAGAAACATATCCACGGAGAACTTTTGGCCGGCAAACTCGAAGGGATAGCGGTTCTTACGGATCTCGTTGGCTTCAAATACCGCGAGAGTTTCGGCCTCAATCGCGTTGAGATAGATGTTCGTAATGATCGTGCGCGAGAGATCTCCCGGATTAGGTGCGAATTTTTGGGTGAACTTCACTACCCATTTATTCGTCCGGGGGTCGCGCACTTTGCGTATGCGCAGCCGCGTGCCGGTAACGTAGTTGTCCGTGATCTGAAGATGAGGATCCGCGCGTGTCAATCCTTCAGGCAGGTCCGCCAGCAGATAACGTCGCTCGCGCTTTAAGCGGGCGTACTTGCTGTCAGGGACAACGGTATTCAGGTCTGTTAATTTCGCGACACCCATGACTCAACGTACCGGTGTCTACTTTAGCCGCAGCTTCTGAAAACGACAAAAGCCGAGGCATCGAATTTAGGAGACTTGCTTTGCCGGGTAGATAGATCCACGAAAATACACGAAGCAGAACTGATTCTGTTCGTGCAATTTCGTGTGACTTCGTGGATCGCCGTCGCGTAGACAGAAAGCACGAAGCGGAATTAGGACGCTGCATCATGGACATCACCACCATGCACATCAAGTGCGCGGCGAAGCAAATAAAGGTATATTAGCGGCCCGAAAGATGTAAACATGCCCGAGAAGAAGGAGACCTCCAGATGAATACCCGCAGGATTAATGCTTTGTCCGCCGCGCTCGCCGTCGTTTTCACGGTGTCGGCTTGTAGTCTGCTTGGCGGTTCGACACCCACTGCCACCTTCAAAGCTTTTTATGAAGCTTCGAAGAAGAAGGACGTTGCGGGCATAAAGAAGACGCTGTCGAAAGGCACGCTGGACATGTTCGACAAGCTCGCGAAGGAACAAAACAAAACGACCGACGAAATGCTGAAAGAGGTCGACAAGGATGATAAGTCCGAGAAGATGCCAGAGACGCGCAATGAGAAGATAACCGGCGAGACCGCCACGCTCGAGGTTAAGAATGATAAGACGAACAAGTGGGACCCGCTGCCGTTCGTCAAGGAAAACGGAGAATGGAAAATCGCCCTCGACAAGTTCCTCGAGGACATGATGAAGAGTCTGGGCGACAAGACGCCGGAGGTTAAGTGAGCTGTGGCAACCGCTTCGCGGCTGTATCTACTCTTCCTCAGTCCGCAGCTTTTCCAGGACCCCAAGATCTTCCAGCGTCGTGACGTCTCCGGCCACTGAACCGCTGGTCGCTATCTCGCGTAACAAGCGCCGCATGATCTTCCCCGAACGTGTCTTCGGCAAGGCATCGGCAAAGCGAAGATCGTCCGGGCGGGCTAACGCGCCGATCTCTTTCGCGACGTGCTTGCGCAGTTCCTCTTTCAGTGCATCGGTGGGGACGCGTCCGCCTTCGAGAGTCACGAAAGCTACGATCGCCGAGCCTTTCAGATCATCGGGCTTGGCGACGACGGCGGCTTCGGCAACGGCTTCATGTGAAACCAGCGCGCTCTCAATTTCGGCTGTACCGAGCCGGTGCCCGGCAACGTTAATCACATCGTCGATCCGGCCCATGATCCAGAAATAACCGTCCTCATCTTTGCGCGCGCCGTCGCCGGCGAAATACATGCCGTCGATTTGCGACCAGTACTGCTCGCGATAACGCGCGTCGTCACCGTAGATTGTGCGCAGCATCGCAGGCCAGGGCTTTGTTATTACCAGGTAGCCGCCTTCGTTTGCCCCCACGGATTTCCCATCGCGAGTCATTACATCTGCTTCGATTCCGGGAAACGGTTTAGTGGCCGACCCGGGTTTTGTCGGTGTTGCTCCCGGCAAAGGCGTGATCATGATCGCGCCGGTTTCGGTCTGCCACCAGGTATCGACAATCGGACAGCGCTCTTTACCAATAATGCGGTGATACCACATCCACGCTTCGGGATTAATCGGTTCGCCTACGGTGCCGAGCAATCTCAACGAAGACAGATCGTGTTTCAGCGGCCATTGTTCGCCCCACTTGATGAAAGCTCGGATGGCAGTCGGCGCGGTGTAGAGAATATTGACCCGGTGACGTTCGACGATGTCCCAGAATCGATCCGGCTCAGGCCAGTTGGGCGCGCCTTCAAACATCAAAACAGTCGCGCCATTCGACATCGGACCGTAAACGACATAGCTGTGGCCCGTGACCCAACCGATGTCCGCCGTGCACCAGTAAATGTCTTCGTCCTTGAGATCGAAGATCCATTTGGTCGTCAAGTGGGCCTGCAAAAGATAACCGGCAGTCGTGTGCAGAATGCCTTTCGGTTTACCGGTGGTGCCGGAAGTGTAGAGAATGAAGAGCGGATGCTCGCTGTCCAATTCTTCAGCCGCGCAATTCGCGTTTACGGCTTCAGTCAACTCGTGCCACCAATGGTCTCGGCCTGACTCCATATGGATCTGGCTGCCGGTGCGGCGCACGACGATGCACGATTTCACCGAAGGAGTTTCCTTCAAAGCCTCGTCAACAGCGGGTTTTAGTTTCACTTCGTTGCCGCGGCGCCAACCGCCATCGGCCGTGACTACAACTTTGCACTGCGCGTCATTGATTCGGTCAATCAGCGCCGTGCTCGAGAAACCGCCGAACACAACCGAGTGCGTGGCCCCGATACGCGCGCAGGCCAGCATCGAGATGGCCAGCTCAGGGATCAGAGGCATATAGAGCGCAACTCGATCGCCCTTCTCAACGCCTACACTCTTCAAAACATTTGCGAAGCGACAGACTTCGGTGTGCAGTTGTTGATAAGTGAGCGTGCGCGTATCGCCGGGTTCGCCTTCCCAGATGAGGGCCGCTTTGTTGCGCCGCCAGGTTCCCAGATGGCGATCGAGACAGTTGTAGGAAATATTTATCTTGCCGCCGCCGAACCATTCAGCATGCGGCGGGTCCCACTTCAAAACTGTGTCCCACTTCTTGAACCAGTACAGCTCGCCTTCCGCCAAACGCGCCCAAAAGGTTTGGGGGTTAGCGCTCGCTTCCGCGCGCAAGGCTTCCAACTCGGCCATCGATTTGATGTGCGCTTTGGCGGCGAACTCTGCTGATGGCGGGAAGACGCGCTCTTCGTGTTGAAGGGATTCGATGTTGGTGGACGACATGTTGGCGATTAGTGCTCCTTTAACGCTCTCGCTTCTGTATCACACAACATGCAGAAGACAACAAATGCGCCAGGGACGAGAGCCGGTGGCAGATATGAGCCCACTCCGGAGGAGTCAGGCCTGGGACAGTTCCTTCACGATCTCGGCCATCACAGCTCTTCCTTTTTCAACTTCATCCGGCCCGAGCGAAATCGCACCCACGACCGCATGTCCGCCGCCACCGTAACGCTCGCAGATCGTCGCGATGTTATGCGTCCGCGGGCGCGGCGACCAGGGGTTCGAGCCGACGGAAATCTTTGTTCGTTGTGGCCCGCGAGTGAGCGCGACCGTGTAGGTCGCCGCGGGAAACAAGTAGTAAGGAATGAATTTGTTAAAGCCTTCATAGCCTTCGTCGACCAGATCGAATTGAATGACACCGTCCTGATAGACTGCTTTGCGCCGAATCGCCTCCCAGGTTTCCAGATGCAAACGCAGAATCGGCTGAAAACGCCGCTGCACTTCGGCGCTGCCGGCTACTTCATTCAGAGACGACCGCGTCAAATCGCGGATAATCTGTTCGATGAAGATTTCGTCGGGATCGGCTTCAATTACCTGCATTAACTGGAGCGCAGGCTCTTTCAATTCGACGCACTGGGCGGGGGATTCATACAGCGCGCCATCGATGATGTGCGCCCAGTGAATGAGATCCTTTAGCGGCCCGTCATCAAAGCCGAATTTGGTGCGTGCCACTTCGGCGATGAATTCCGTGCAG
>DATNNY010000676.1:0-4935 GCA_035601635.1 Pyrinomonadaceae bacterium | reverse complement strand
TGATCGTTGCCGATTGCGGCGTCGTTCCCGCGTTCGCCGTCATCGTCGTAGGTGGTACCGCCGTGTTCGTCAGCGAGAAGTTCACCGTCGTCAGACCGGTTGCCGCCGCTGTGACCGTGTACGGCCCGCCCGCCGTCGCGTTCGCCGTGAATGGTGCCGACGCCACGCCCGACGCGTTCGTGACTACGGTGATCGTCGCTGTGCTGTTGCTAAATACTCCCGAAGCTCCTGCTCCGGGAGCGGTAAACGTCACATTTACTCCGGAAACCGGATTGCTCCCGGCATCCTTCACCGTCACTGCCAGCGCGTTCGCAAAGGCGGTGCTGATCGTTGCCGATTGCGGCGTCGTTCCCGCGTTCGCCGTCATCGTTGTAGCGGAGCCGGCCAAGTTCGTGAGAGAGAAGTTGGCTGGAGTGGCAACGCCCGCTACCGTGGCAGTCACGTTGTAAGGACCACCAGCTACGCTGTTGGCGGTGAAGATGGCTGCTGTTGCCACACCTTGCGCATTCGTCGTTGCGGTGTTCGCGCCGCCGGCAAACGTGCCACTGGCTCCGCTCCCGGGTGCCGCAAATGTCACCGTAACACCACTCACGGGGTTGCTCAGGGAATCCTTAACGGTAGCCTGCAGTTGGGCCGCAAATGCCGTGTTGACCGTCGCGCTCTGTGCCGTTCCCGCGGTGGCGGTAATGGTCGTCGCCGTGCCCACGCCTCCACCCGCAGCACGGAAGGCCACCATCTGCATAATCCATTGGCCCGAAGGGCTCACCGGCGCGGTGGCGGTGTAGCTACCGATTGTGGTTACTACCCGATCTTCCAAAATGTCTCCATCGGGGGTGGTGATCACGCGGTTGGTGTATCCACTGCCCGGGCCGGTGGTTAACGTCTGGACCAGGTTTGCCCCTACCAGGAGATCGTTTGCATTGGTAGTGGTCACCGCGCCGCTGCTGCTAGTGGCGTTGTTCCCTTGTGCTCCGACGGCGACATCTAGAGGACTGACAGGATCCAGCCCGCTATACTCCGCTATCCGAATGTCCGGATAAATCGCTGCCGTCGTGAAAGTTACGGTGACTGTATTTGCACCTGCTGCCGCAGCTGCAATATTTTTCGCGTAGTAAATTACCAGTGATGCGGTTCCTGATTGAACTGTCGGGAGCAGAGCGGGAGAATAAATGTTTCCTCTAGTATCGTTAACGGAGACGACTGTGGCAGTGGAATCGTTCCACCCCACTACCACTACGTTCAAGTTCCCCGCCGTCTGCGCCAGCGTATACACCACTGCCACCGTCGTTTGCGGACTCTGCGGAGTCGCTGAATTGCGCTGCACGAACGAAATGGAAGCTTGAGCCTGCCCTATGAATCCCAGCAAGACAAGGAAGAAAGCTCCGAGGGTTCGACCAAACATAATTAGAGAGGACGGGAGCTTGCAGCGCCACAGGCCCGAGGGCATAGAATCTCCATCACAAAACTGCTGTTCTTCAGGTTCAATCTGTTCGCGTGCGATGAACAGGCTACCCCGCGGGTTTGGCAGCACTGCGAGTTCCAAAATGATTTTATAGGTAAATCGCTGAGTGCTTTAGACTTAGGCGGCCTGGATACAGAGCAGCCAGAGGACATGTGCACTATTATGGCGTATTTGGGAAGTGTGGTTCCACGGGCCAGCACAAACTACGGCTTGGGAACATGACATTCGGGTCTCTCTCGACGGCCTGAAATAGCCCGCAGATGAAGTAATCCGTGCAAAGCGGCAAGTTATCCTCCAAACGAATGGCTAGGCCCGTTTATTCGACTCTGCGGAGCCAAGCTTCACGCCAATAGTGATAAATCGCGCGAGGGCACAGGCGGTGGTATTCGGAAACGCAGGCCACACCCTCAAGGATGATGCACGGGGACTTCATCTTCATTATCTTTCCAGTGCGCTCGTCCACAATCTGGTTTACGCGTTTGAGGACGCGAAAGGTACCGCCGCAATAGCGGACCATCTCGGAATCGAAAAGTAAGCCGCGGTTCTTGTTCCTGTGATCAAGGGTGGACAGGATTTCGTCTTTGGATCGAACTTGAACAAATTCTCCGGGCTGCAGATTCACTTCAACGGTCGGCGTCGTATCCAGCAAGCCTTCAATGTGGGGGTAACGGACACCGCTGCGAAATTCTTGCAACTTGTTGAATGCCGTTATGACCAGCGAGCGGACGACCTCCAGAAAGCTGAGGACAGTTTCCAAAACGGCTTCGGATTTCGAGTCGCCGATGCCACGATGAAGATTGCCGGAGCGGATGTCCCGGAAATATTGGCGAAGGTCCCACCAGTAAAGATGAGAAGTGAATTCGCGAAGCTCGGTGGCTTGGCATGTATAGAGAGTGTTTCCTGGGGAGGCGGGATCGGGGCGAACGACCGATTCGCGGAGGCGCTGTTCGGTGCAGGTTAGCTCTGTGGAACGGGAATCGGGCAACGATGGCGAAGCTGATTGAGTTATGTGCGAGGCAATCAGGAAATCAGGTTCTATCTTTTTTAGCCAAGTCTCATTCCAAAAGAGGAGACAGCCGGCATCGCAATTACCGTGCGCAGCGCCGTCGCACCGGACCCCAGTAAGATGGACTGCGTTCTTGACGCGGCGCAGACTCCAGTCCTTGATGTTGTCGCAAGTTTTGTCGGCGCGCTTGAATACACGGAAGCGCTTGCCGCAATATTGAAGCATTTCGGGCATGAAAGGCATCGCGTCAAGCTTGCCGTTCTGGTCGAGGGTGGAAAGAATTTCGTCGCAGCTTCGGACTTCGACTAATTCACCTACGATAGCGTTAAGTGGATGCGCGCTACTATTATTCGCCATTTCTCAAGACCCGCTGGGATGGACCGAGTTGACCTTGCCGCTACTCAACCGGGGAATGGAAATCACGGGAGGCGTCAGACTGGGTCCGCCGTCCGTTTGAAACTTCCGGAGTTGGCTGATGAAACCAACGAAGAAAGCATGCGTGCAGGCTGTGCGCACGGCTAGGCTCCATTTTCCCGAAACCATGTTCAGCAGAAGCCTGGGGACGCTACGAAGAATTTCCTTGGCAATATAGGCGGTGTACCGCCAAAGCGGAACAGCCGGTGGCTGTTCATAATATGCGGTCGAACGGCCCATAGAGTAGCTCCGTGCAAGCACATAGGAGACTGTTAGTCGATTGGTAGAGATCTGATGTCTCACTACTATCGCCGGATCATAAACTAGCCGATATTCAGCTCCCCGCAGACGTCGAGAGAGTTCAACATCATCGGAAAAACCGCTTGCCCCAGGGCCAAGCTCGGGGCAAAACCCGCCGACTCTTGTCATGGCTTCCATCGGCAAGACTGCATTTAGACCCCACAGTTGGCGCGGCGGCTGGAGATCACATAGCTTGTCTCCCAAATCGATCCGGCACATCATAGACTCAAAGTAATCGTCGAACCAACTAGGTAATTCGCCGTCGTAATCGACGTAGACACGTCCTTGAACGACCCGTCCTTTGCATGCTGCAAGACTGCTGCGAATCTCATTGAGATAGTTATCTTGACAGATTACGTCATCATCGATAAGTACTAAGACTTGTCCTTGACACATTTGAATACCCTTGTTGAGGGCGCAGCTTTTCCCTCCCCGATTCTCAAACACAAATTTGAAATGATCTGAGTAGCGCTCTCTAAACATCCGGCAAACAGACGAGGTCTGGTCAATTGATCCATTATCCGCGACGATCACCTCCCAATCGCTCTTGGAAATATTAGACGAGATAAACAAAGAATCTAAGGTCCGCGTTAAACTGGCCGCCCTATTCCGGGTCGCGAGGAGTATGCTGATGGAAGCGCTATTCGACCTGTTCATTTCTCTTGAGGCCTATCTCGCTGCAGCCTGTCTCATTAGAGGATCCACCTTCCCAAAACGACCGAATGCCATCCCATTCGCCGCATCAGGGATGCGCGACTGCGGTGAAAACTCACCTTGTAGCGTAGCCCTTCAAATCGCAACGCAGGGCTAGACAGGTTTCATAGATGTCGTAAAAGTACTGCCGGACAATTTTCCTGCATGCCTTCAGCATAAATGCGACGAACCGCCTTGCTGTTGTAATTCGCGAATTCGTGGTGTTTCCGCGGCAGTTTTTCCGTACAGACCACGACCCATCGTTCGATTGCCGGTCAACCTTCGGAAGCAGATCCAACGTTGACCAGAGCGCGGGGTACCGCGAAACGATTGCAATCGCATGCCCAAAAGGTCGCCCCTTAGCATTGCGCGCTATTCTGTAAACGTATTTTTTGCTGTTAGTTAGCGGGGTAAGCAAAGGCGGTGGCACGCTTAGGCCAGCATGGCGGTGGCAAAACCTTTCTCGCTTTGGGTAATGGCGTACCCTGAAGCCCGCCATATCCCGGGAGGGCGTGTCCAAGCTTGCAAATTCTCAATTTTGTAGCCCAGCGTGCTATCCTGATCTGGTGAAGTCACCTGAATCCGAACGGATGGGATGTGTAAGGACCTGGTGGCGGTAAGATTGCCGAGCTTGGCGAAACACAGGTCTTTGGGCCCATCCCGATGTCGGCAACTCTAATTCCGGGATGAGTGATAACCCACCGCTAGTCTCTGTTATCACGCCAGTCTACAATGGCGCTGAGTATGTGGCGGAGTGTATCGAGAGTGTGCTCCGGCAAACGTATGATAATTGGGAATACATCCTCGTAGACAACTGCAGCACTGATGGCTCGGACTCTATCATAGAAAGATATGCGTCGCGCGACCGGCGCCTCCGGCTTTTGAAGAACGCGACGCACTTACCACAGGCACAAAATCACAGCTTAGGGCTAAGGCAAATCTCACCGAAAAGCAAGTACTGCAAAATCGTTCACGCGGACGACTGGATATTCCCGGAATGTCTTGAACGCATGGTGGAAGTGGCAGAGTCGGACCAGAGCGTGGGAATTGTAGCTGCGTA
>DATNNY010000675.1:0-4331 GCA_035601635.1 Pyrinomonadaceae bacterium | reverse complement strand
CCGCCTACGTCGAAATTGGTCAAACAGTCTATGAAGAGAAATATCAACAACGTCGTCTCAATAGTATTCAAAAACAAGCACTTGCCATGGGTTATCAGTTGATCCCAATGGCATGAGTTTCTAAGGAGGCGGCATAGCCGCAACGCAATGACTACCAACAAATTCATCCACATCAATCCTGAAATTGAATCGGCACTCGCCGCAAGGAAACCCGTCATCGCGCTCGAATCAACTGTGATCGCGCACGGTCTGCCGCAGCCGCAAAATCTGGAAACGGCCCAACGCCTGGAACAAATCATTAGAGACGAAGACTCCATTCCGGCGACGATCGCGGTGCTGCGCGGGAAGTTTTGCGTTGGGTTAGACTCGCGCCAACTCGAACATCTGGCGACCTCCACCGACATCAGGAAAATCAGCACGCGGGATCTCGCGGTCGCGATGGCGAATGAGTGGGACGGAGCCACTACGGTCGCTTCCACGATGTGGATTGCGCAGCGTGCCGGCATAAAAGTCTTCGCTACGGGTGGCATTGGTGGCGTGCATCGCGGCTCACTGCCGGATGTGTCCGCCGATCTGCCTGAACTCACCCAAACTCCGATGATTGTAGTTTGCTCAGGCGCCAAGATCGTCCTGGATCTGCCGGCGACCCGCGAGTGGTTGGAAACTTATGGCGTCACTGTCGTGGGGTACGGCTGTGATGAAATGCCCGGGTTTTATTCGCGGCATAGCGGCTTGCCGATCGATGTACGCTGTGATTCTCCGGCAGCGGTAACTGTACTCTTTAATGCGCAACGTGGGTTGGGTGTTACCGGCGCCTTGCTTGTTACCGTTCCAGTTCCTGCCGCGGCCGAGATCCCTGATGAAGAACTCAAGAGCATTCTCGATCAATCTCTGCGGGATGCAGAACGGTCGCATGTAAGCGGGCGTGAACTCACCCCTTTCTTACTTGCGCGTATGGCGCAGTTGAGCAAAGGGACGACGCTGCGCGCCAACATCGCGTTACTGGAAAACAATGCGCGCGTCGCCGCCCAAATTGCTCGGGAGCTGGGTTGATCGTGAGGCGAAGAGCGAAAGAAAGATCCACGAAACCACACGAAGTGACTCGAAATAGTCTTCTTCTATTGCTTAGTGTGGTTTCGTGGATCGTAGATCAGTTTTCGCCAGCCTTGGCTAAGGCCCGGGTAACTGAGCCATCTTCTTCACAAAGCGTTTCGCCACCTTGTCTGCGACCGTGCCCCCAAGCGAACTGAGCTTTCCGCCCGCCAGCACCAATCCCGCCTTCGCATCGACCACCGTGAAGACATACATAGTAAACAAGTCGTGCCGCAGCTCCAGAATCAGATCGGCTTCGGACAATTCGCGCGTGATCAAAAATCCGAGTTGCTGGAACTGAGGCTGCTTGAGCAGCTTCTCCTCGACCACTGCACCTCGCACGAGCAGCGATGATGAACGCACGAACACCCGCCGCCCAGCTTTGCGTTGCACCTCCTGCTTTGCGTCGAATGTGATCACCGCGTCATCGCTTTCGCTGGATGTCCGGCGTTGTCGAGTTGCTGCGGTATCGCTTTGATTAGGTAGAGTTTTGCTGAGCGTGTCCTGAGCCAACCCAGCTTCTGAGAAGATGGCGATGAAGGCGATGGCGGCCAGCGGGAGCAAATACGTGGCCTTTCCTGGTCCGAATTGAGTAGCGCGGGTCGAGGCCTTGAAGGATTTATTCATAGCCTGATTATCAAACCGGATTGTCCGCGTGTGCGCGGCTGTTAGGACACTCTCTCGATTGTCACAACGGGTCGTTGCAATGTTCGGATTGTCAGTGCTGAACGCGCACGCCTTCGATCACACTAAATGGCGATTCGGTGGGAACTACGCGCGTCAACCGAAAACCAGCGCGCTCGAACAGTTCGCGGAACTCCGCTTCGGTGCGCTCGCGACCGCCGGTCATTACCAGCATGTTGAGATCTATGAATTTGCTGAAGTGCGGCTCGCGACCAGCTGGAACTACAGCCTCCACCAGGAGCAGTTTGCCGTTTTCCGGCAAGGCCCGATGCGAATTCCTCAATATCGCGATTGATTGCTCGTCGTTCCAATCATGAATGATCCATTTCAGGATGTGCGCATCGCCGCCGGCGGGCACAGACTCAAAAAAGTTTCCGCCTGCAACTTCGCAGCGGCCGGCAAGGTCTGACGACTCGATTACCGGCCGGGCGCCGTCGACGACCTGGGGTGAGTCGAACAGGATTCCCCGCACGGCTGGATTGCGCTGCAGAATCGAAGTGATCAGACTGCCGTGCCCGCCGCCGATATCGACCAGGGTATTGATGCCGGCGAAATCATAAGCGGCATGAAGGGCTTCGTTGGCCTGAGCGGTCATGCCACTCATGGCGTCGTTGAAAATTTTGGCGTTGTCCGGATGTTGCGCAAAGTACTTCCAGACATCGGTCCCAAAGGCGTGATCAAAAGCAATACCGCCTGTTTGCACGCTGTGCAGCAACTCGCCCCACGCCGGATAGTGCTCTTCGCCCAGTTCAGTCATAGCGAACGCCCGCAGCGATCCGGGAACGTCCGATCGCAGCGTTTGCAATAGCGGAGTATCGCCGAATCGATTCCGATCGTCCTGAGTAAAAATGCCGACACTCGCCAGCGCCCGCAGTACGCGAAAGAGGGAAGGCGCGTGAGTTTCGGTAGCCGCGGCTAAATCACCAGCCGTTTTCGCTCCGTCCTTGACGAGATCAGCGAGGCCGAGTTTTGCAGTAATGTAGATCCCCCGGGAGATCCAAAAACCGGAAATCAATTGCAGCATCGCGATGGGCGGCGGCGCCTGCGCCGTGTCCGCAGTTTGTTGTGCACTCAAAATCGTATTCCCCTTTTGCAGATTGAATTTTAATGCGCCGGTGATGTTATTGGGGGAATGTGGGAATCGGCAAGTGTGGAGGAGACAGTAGGCACGTGCCGGAAGCCCGTCACACTGTCGACCTCTTAATTCGATGCGAGTACCAATCTCTCTCCTCTTGTACCCATGGTCTCTCGATTGTGCTAAGCTTTGGGCTCCGTTATTGAATCCATTTTTGTAGAAAGCCTGGGAGGAAATCATGGCTGAAGAAAAGAAATGCAAGAACCCCCCGTGCACATGCCCGCAGCCGCCAGACGGCAAGTACTGCAGCGCATCATGTGAAGGAACTGGCGACACAATCGAGCTTGATTGTGATTGCAGTCACGAAGTGTGTCAGGGAAATTTCTGAGTTGGTTTTTTGTGGCCGCTCGGGTGGCACAGACTTCAGTCTGTGGATCTGCGGTGATAATCACAGACTGAAGTCTGTGCCACTCTCTATTGCTGGTGTTTGGCGATGACGGCGCCGAGATGCTCGGCCATCGCCGGATCCAGCGCGCGTAATTTCTGTTGTTGCTCCTGCGCCTTCTTCACCTCGCCCAGCACCATATAAGTAACCGCAAAATTGTAATAGAACGAAGGGTCCTTCGGATTGAGGCTGATCGCCTTCTGATGAAACGCGATCGCTTCGCGCCCGCGACCTGACTTTGAAAGCGTGACGGCCATCCCGTCATAGGCCAAAGGAAAGTCAGGATGATCGCGAATCAGAATCCGGTATACAAACTCCGCGTATTTCAGTTGGCCGAGCCGGTCGTAAGTGACGCCCGTGTTGTATCGGGCCTTCACGAATCCGTTATCCAAAGCTACTGCCCGCTGAAAGGCCTCGAGAGCTCGCGGATATTGTCGGAGCTCGCCGAGTGCTTCGCCCAGATTGTTTTGCGCGGCCGCGGAAGCCGGGTCCAGGGCCAGCGAGTCACGAAAAGAGTTGGCGGCCGGCTCGAACTTGCCCAGAGACATATAAATATTGCCCGCGTTGAGCAGGGCGGCAGCGGCGAGCTTGGGTGAGTTCCTGGCCACGACGGCGATAGTCTGGTAGGCCTTAATCGCGTCGTCGTAACGACCTTGCTGCTCGGCGCTCTGGGCTACCCGAGTCAGTCTTTGCGCCTCTTTGACGGCATCATTTGAAGTCTGCGCGGGGACCGGGGGGAGTGCGCAGAGCAATAAAACACCGGCAAATAGCGCTCGACTGATTAATTCCTTCATGTAATTTCTTGTTTTCATTGACCGGAGTTCAGCCTGTGGATCTGCGGTCAGCTAATCACAGACTGAAGTCTGTGCCCCTGGCCCTCAAAATAAAAAAGGAGTAATCGCCGGAAAAATCTGGGAATTTTTCGGGATTGGTTGTATTAATGTACCCGTAAATCTCATTTTTGCAGAATCGTGTAAGGACAAGGAGGCGTCCCGATGACCAGAATCTTTCTCTTGCTCCTGATCGCTCTGATGT
>DATNNY010000674.1:0-3844 GCA_035601635.1 Pyrinomonadaceae bacterium | reverse complement strand
GCCAATAATTCTTTGATCTCCAAAACGCAAACGCCGGATAGCCCAGGCCTTGCTCGACTGATCCATCAGATAGATGCCCAGCGAAGCGACGAGGTAACCCATGCGCCACGCGATGCGGGATTTGGTGGATTGTGTTTCGCTTTCGCTCATTCAAATAAGAAACGGTTTTTGATCGAGCCGCGTAGCGGCTAAAGATTTATAGAACCGAGTTCATCGGAGAAACACTCGCTCCGTAGGAGTGAAATGTTTATAAGAACCGAATGCTCATAAAGAAATCGCAGCTCCGCAGGAGCGAAATATTTCTGTCGCCCATAAATGGGCTCACAAGATCAAAAGGAATGCTCGGAACTATAAACATTTCGCGCCTAACGGCACTTAGAACGAATTCTCACTTGCCTCGATTTCCGCCAGTGCTTCGACACAACGCTCGCACACGGTCAGATACTTCGCCGACTCTCCCACGTGCGTTGAATAATTCCAGCAGCGCTCGCATTTTTCTCCCTCGGCGCGGCGCACTTTGATGCTCAAGTCGCCTGAATCGGCTTTGATCAACGAAACCTGCGAGACGATGAATACGAAACGAAGATTGTCGCCATAGCTGGACAGTAATTCATAAGTCTTTCCCGAAACTGTGATGTCTACAGCCGCCTCGAGCGAACCGCCGATCAGCTTCGCTACCCGCGCTTCTTCGAGAGTTCGCATCACGTCCTCTCGGACTGTGAATAAATCCTCCCAACGCGCGGCCAGTTTCTCATCTCGCTTTCCGCTGGGCGCGGGAAGTTCAGCGAGGTGTACCGATGCACCGCGCGACTCATCGCCCGGCAGGTTTTCCCAGATCTCGTCGGCAGTGAACACCAGCAGCGTTGCGAGCATCCGCGCCAGCGCATCCACAATTCGGTAGAGCGCGGTCTGCGCGGAACGCCGCGCCGGATTCCGCGGCGCAAAGGTGTAAAGGCGGTCCTTCAGAATGTCGAAGTAACGCGCGGAGAGCGTCACCGTACAAAAGTCGTAGAGCGTGTGATAGACGGTGTGAAATTCATAAGCTTCATAGGCCGCGCGCACCCTGGCGATTACTGAATCAAGTTCGCCCAATGCCCAGCGGTCGAGATCCAACATGTCTTTGTCCGCGACAGCATCGCGTTCCGGATCAAAGCCGTCCAGGTTGCCGAGCGCGAAGCGGGCGGTGTTGCGCAGCTTGCGATAGCCGTCGGTGACCCGCTGCAGAATTTCGTCCGAGCAGCGCATGTCTTCAAAGTAGTCCGATGACGCGCACCAAAGCCGCAGCACCTCGGCGCCCAGTTTCGAAATCACTTCGTCCGGCGAAACGGCGTTGCCGGCTGACTTGTGCATGGCTTTGCCCTGCGCGTCCAGAGTCCAGCCGTGACACAGCACCGTTTTATAAGGAGCTCGATCGTGCACCGCGAGCCCGACGAACAGAGACGAATTGAACCAGCCGCGAAACTGATCGCCGCCTTCGATATAGACATCGGCCGGCCAGCGCAGGTTCTCGCGGTTCTCCAGCACCGCGATCGAAGACGATCCGCTGTCGAACCAAACGTCAAGGATGTCTGTCTCTTTCGTGAACTCCACGGCGCCGCACTTGCCGCACTGATAGCCGACCGGCAAAAGTTCAGAGGCCTCGCGCTTGTACCAGGCGTCGGCCGTCTCCTTTTCAAAGATGTCGGCAACATGCCGAATGATGGCGGGTTCGGCGACCACGTGATTGCACTGCTGGCAATAGAAAGCGGGAATGGGCACGCCCCAGACTCTCTGCCGAGAGACGCACCAGTCGGGCCGGCCTTTGAGCATGTTGCGCATGCGTTCGCGGCCCCAGGCGGGAATCCATTGCACGCGCTCATCCACTTCGCGCAGGGCCATGGTGCGCAATGAAGAGTTGTTCAGGCTTTCTCCGTCGGTGAAGTTACTGGTGAAGTTTGCCCGATCGCGACCATCTTCGTCCGTTTCAACCGGTTCAGTCGGATCCGCGCGGTCCATCGCAATGAACCACTGCGGGGTGGCGCGAAAGATCACCGGGTTCTTGCAGCGCCAGCAATGCGGATAGCGGTGGTCGTAGCTCTCCGTGAACAAGAGCACGCCACGTTCGCGCATGAAATCAACGATCTTCGGGTTGGCTGCAAACACATTCAGGCCCGCGAAATGTTCGACCTCCGATGTGAATTGGCCCGAGTTGTTAACCGGACAATAGATCTCCAGCCCGTATCTCTTCCCAATTACGAAATCGTCGTGGCCATGACCAGGCGCAGTATGCACTAAGCCGGTGCCCGCTTTGCCCGTCGCTTTCTTCTCACGAGCTTCGCTGACATCGAGTTCGGTTTCGGCGTCGGCTTCACCACCGAGCGTCACATGTTCGCCAAGCATCAAAAGTGACGGACGATCAATCCACGGGTGCCGGCATTCCAGACGATCGAGTTTAGCGCCGGGAAACCGCGCCAGCACTTTTGGCTCAATAAAATTGCAACGGGCGGCCACTACCTCCAACAGCTCGGCGGCGACAATGTAGACCTCATCACCGCTGGCGACGGCGACATATTCATACTCAGGATGCACCGCGATACCGAGGTTAGCGGGCAGCGTCCAGGGCGTTGTCGTCCAGATCAGCGCGAAAACTTTGCGACCCGCTAATGCGGGATCAACCTGCGCGGGATCGCTCGCCAGCGGAAACTTCACGTAAACCGACGGGCTGGTGTGCTGGTTATATTCGACTTCAGCTTCTGCCAGAGCGGTTTGATCGTGTATGCACCAGTAAACCGGGCGCGCTCCTTTGTAAACAAAACCGCGCTCGACAAAGCGCGCAAACAGCCGCGCCGTCTCGGCTTCGTAGTGATCCGACATTGTGATGTACGGATTGTCCCACTCGCCTAAGATACCGAGCCTTTGAAAATCCCGGGTCTGACGCTTCAAGGCATCAGCGGCGAATTCGCGGCAGACGCGCCGGATACTAAGCGTCGGCATCGTGGCTTTCTTCGCGCCCAGTTTTCGTTCAACGTGCAATTCGATCGGCAAACCATGACAGTCATAGCCGGGCACGTAGGGCGCGTCAAAGCCCATCATCGTGCGTGACTTGACGATGAAATCTTTCAGGATTTTGTTAAGCGCGGTGCCCAGGTGAATGTCGGCATTGGCGTAAGGCGGGCCATCGTGCAGGATAAACTTGTCGCCGCCGGCGCGGGCGCGCCGAATCTGCTGATAAAGATCCATCTCGGCCCATTTCTTTAAACGGGCCGGTTCGGTCTGGGGCAAATTGGCTTTCTGTCCGAATTTGGTTTTCGGCAGATTGATGGTCTTCTTTAAGTCGAGTGTCGGTGCTTCAGTGGACATAAAGGTCGAATGTCAAAAACGAAATAGTAACAGCATGGGCGGGCGCTTATCAAAAAGCGATCCCTTGGAGTGCGCCGGCAGAGCGAAGCGGCGAAGGCGCTCTTGTCTCCCTCTCCCTTTGGCAGAGGGCCGGGGGTGAGGGCTTGTCGGCGCTAAGCTTCGCACCCCTCCCCTAACCCCTCCCAAAGGGAGAGGAAGAAACCAGCAACCTCCAACCGAATTGATCAAACACTGAGGTTTGTCGAATAATCCAAGCGGTGTCTCCCGATGCTTCGGGATTACACTGCACTCCAAACAAAAGGCCCGAACCGAGTCTCCGAGAGAGACGATGGTTCAGGCCTTTCAAGCCTTTGATGTTTTCGTCTTCAGCCGATAAACATCTCCTCGTCTCCGTAACTGCGGTCAATTGGGCTGGGAGCCGGCGCGACCAGCACTTCCAAACCGCGTCGCAAACCCGCCAGAATCGCGGCCAATTCGCGGGCCGGCTCGATCACTTTTCTTTGAA